>NZ_KV817748.1:100442-101954 GCF_001814765.1 Enterococcus sp. HMSC061C05 | reverse complement strand
CAAGAAATAAGAAGGAATTTACGAAAATTGTTTCTCAAATTTTTATGAAAATTCGGCTTATTTCCGAAGGAGTTGCTTCTGCTTCCGCCGTTTATACGTGTTTAGAGCGTGAGACAAAAGTGTTCTTTACTTTTGTCCCACGCTCTTTTCATAATAAAATGAAGCGAAAATAATTTCTTTTAAAGAGCCGAGATTATCAGCTATATGAGAGTAAATTTGATGCAAAAAACAGAGCCAAAACAGTCTTAGTGTTCGTAGCTCTGTTGTTTGTTTCAAATTTAAGACAAAGAGTTGGCAAAAGATGTTGATGAGGAAGATAAGATCACTGTGTTATTTAAATTAGGAAAAATACAAACTAGGTAACTAACTGTAACAAGCTAATTTTAAGAGATTCTTATTAGAAGACGTTTAGGAATATTACTAAGAAAATGACTATGCAGGTAATTGTCATTTCAATAATGTTTTCTAATTTTCGCGTCTTTTTTTTAAGAAAAAGGCCAGAATCAGTTGAAAAAAAGTTGGTACGATAGTGAAGTGGGACAAAATTTCCTACTAATATTCCCACTAACAAGAGATAAAGTGGCCAGTTTGGTGTGTTTCCTCTATAAAAAAATGCCCACGCTACCGAAATCCCATAGATCAGCAACTGAATGATTTTTACAATGAAAAAAATTTTTTTGCCATTACTCAAGGTCTCTTCCTCCATGTATCGTTTATTTGTTTCATTTTATCATTACGATAGGCGCTTGAACAATACATTTTGTATTTTCTTGAGTACTCTTGGATAAACTGCCAGCGATTGTCATATTTATTTATGTTACTGCAAATCATCCTAGATTATGATTCCAAAAAGAATCATTGGGAGGCTGTGGCGTAAATATTATATTATAAGCCAGAAATACCTATATCTAGTTATTTCTGGCTTTTTTGATAGAAAAGTGACAGAAGAATAATACAAATAGCCTAATAATAGAATAGTTAATCATTTTTTTTCTTAATTGATCATTTTCTTTGCTTCATTTCATTTATGCAAGAGAAGGGTATTTTTTTCTTACTATCATAATGAAAAAACAAACTTTTTCTAATAAAAACAACAAAAAAATGTCTGAAAAATCGGACATAAAAGTGTTTGTTTTTGAGATGGCAACAGGGATAAAGAAAGGACAAGATTGATAGAACTCGTTCTAATGATTAAATAATTTTGAAGATAACCCAAAAATAAACAGAAAAGACTTAAATATATAAGATATCATTCTCTTTGTTTAAATTACGCAAGAGTATGATATTTTTTCATTGTCTAACTATTATTTTATAAACTTTTTTTATTTTTATAGTAAAAATTTGGAATCCTGTATAAAGGCTTTTATGTTAACATTTAAATGAATGTGCTTTCATATAGTTGGGATTTTGTATAGAGAAGATAAATAAACCATTAAAATTATAAACTTTGTGATGAATTTATAAATCCCGGATCACTTTACTAACTAAAAAAGGAGCCTAAATGAAAAAGAA
>NZ_KV817748.1:93717-100342 GCF_001814765.1 Enterococcus sp. HMSC061C05 | reverse complement strand
ACTGATCGGATTACTCGTACTTTTAGGAATGGGAGGAAAACTAGTGATAGACAAACAAAAGGAAACAGAAAAGTTGCAAGAAGAAATGATTGAAATCGTGAAAAGCGAAGAGGCGAAACAGGTAGTTGAAGAAGGTTTGAAGAACTTGGACTCTAAAGCGCTGACCCCAGAAGGAGTGATCCAATCTTATGAAATCGATTACGACAGTATAGAACATAATCCGATGGGCGGGATTATGTTTACAGCATATTTAAATAATGATAAGGAATTGTATCTCCATGATTCTTTGAATAAATATAGAAATGAAGAGTTAGAAGGTGGAGGAAGCGCACTTTCACCTAAACTTAGCGAATTATTGAAAGAGAGTACAAATAATGACTAGTTATTATAGTGATAAAGAACATGTAGAAATTGCCCAGTTAGAATACAGTAAACTAAGTATAGGACAAGAGCTAAAAATAAAAGACAAAACTAAGACAATCGGCTACGTCTCCCAAGTCATCAACAACCCCTCCGGTGAACAGTCTTTTGTCATCACTCATACGGACCGCTTTGTTTCCCCGGTTGCGCCATTGCCCGAAAGACTGGTGAGATAAATAAAACTAAAAAAGGAGCCTAAATGAAAAAGAAAAAACGGTGGCTGATTCCACTGATCGGATTACTCGTACTTTTAGGAATAGGAGGAAAACTAGTGATAGACAAGCAAAATAAAGCAGAAAAGTTACAAAAAGAAATGATCGAAGTCGTGAAGAGCGAAGAGGCGAAACAGGTATTTGAAGAAGGCTTGAAGAACTTGGACTCTAAAGCATTGACCCCAGAAGGAGTGATCCAATCCTATGAAATCGATTACAACAGTATAGAACACAATCCGATGGGTGGGATAAATGTAACTTTATTTATAAATAAAAAGAATTCTCAAGATATAGAGTTTAATATGACTAAAAAAGAAGGGAAATTACTATTAGAAGGAGTAGATTTATCAGGTGATTTATCCAAAAGAATAAAGGAGAAAGGATATGAATAACTTTTACACAGATGAACAAAGAGTTCAGATAGCTAAAAAGGAATACAATAATTTAAAGCTAAAAAAAGAACTAAAGATAGATGGAGTGAACATATTAATCGGCTACGTCTCCCAAGTCATCAACAACCCCTCTGGCGAACAGTCTTTTGTCATCACCCATACGGACCGCTTCGTTTCCCCGGTTGCGCCATTGCCGGAAAGATTGGCGGTTAAAGAAGTAACGGTGCTTTATCGCGGTTCGACAGGCTTAGATAAAGTCAAGGAACAAACTGGCGATGTGTGGCAAGACTGGGTCGTCAACAATGTGGATATGGCACGTAAGATCCTCGCGGCTGAACAAGGCGCACCGCCCCCGCAATTAAGAACGTCTGCGGAGACCTTGAAGGAAGCGATGCGCCAGTATCCTAATGCCCAGTTTTTCGTCTATGGTCATTCTTTAGGCTCCATGAATGGACAATATGCTGTCGCTGATTTGTCATTGGAGGAAAGCAGGCGTCTTAGTGGAGGATATTTTTTCCAAGGACCCAATATTTATACGGTATTGACGCCAAGTCAGCGCGTGACCGCTGATCTTCTGACGAGGTCAGGAAAACTGCATAATTATGTCGATGAGAAAGACTTGGTACCAATCGGCTATAGCAAAGACAAGCCGATGATCGGCCGAATGCGCCCAGTGTTGTCTAAAAAAGTCGGGTGGGTCGACCAGCACATGTGGGGTGGATATCAGTATGACCAATTCGGGAATGTCTTGCTTGATACGAAAGGAGAACCTGATGTGATCGGGTTGGAAACCCAGCAGCGTCTTGCCGGCATCGAAAACGTGAAGAGACACTTTCTAGCAAAAGGCAGTCTATCTTCTGCTCAAAAAATATTTTTGGATGCATCACAAGCCAAAGCGATTACTAGTGGGTACAAAAAAACAGTGGAGACAGAAATTAGTGAATTAAAGAAATGGTTCCAAACAGAAATCAGAAATGCCAATGAATTATGGCAAACGACAAAATTAGACGCCCGCTATTGGGGAGCAAGTTTGACACATTATGAAGAACTGGAAGCACTTGATTCTTGGGGAGTAACGGAACGGAGTATACGGATAGACCCAATAAATGAATATGAACGAACAGTAGCAACGCTTAGAAAATCAGAAGAAGAGCTTGAAAGGCTGTTAAGAAACATTGAACAAACGATCAATAGGCAAGTAGATTCTGATCATGAGCTCAGCCATTACTTATTTTAGAGGTGAATAAATGGAACAAGAAATCAGAAGGAAAATAGAAGAAACCGAAGAAATTTATCGTAAAAATCGCGTAGCATTAGAAAACCATCTGGATTATCTGTCGAATGAGCAAAGAAAATTTCAACGCTATTTAGAAAATATCTCTGTGCAAATCAATGCCACCGCTAAACATTATGAGACCAACCCTCCCGAAAATAAAAGGGCAGTCTATCGTCTCTTAGAACAAGCAAGTGAAGAATCACGGCAACGAACACGAGCAACCCAACGGAATCTGGAAGAACGACTACATGAAAATCAATCTATATATAACAAAAAGATCCGTCAGTATGAAGAAGAATACAGAAAATCAAAAAGAGAGGGAGAATCCTATGTTTGAATTCGATTGGATCATGAGTGGGGTAGATGCTTTACTTGAAGGAGCAAATAATGAATTAATCCAGCAACGAAAGAATCTGGAAAAACAACTCATCCGTTTACTTGTAGCAAGTCCCAGCAAAGCTACATCCCAAACTAGAAAATCCCTCACACGAGAAAGAAAAAGCCAAGGAGCAACTAAACTGAAGAATGCCAGTGATACCTATAAAAACAATGTTTCTGCTGCCGCCAAAGGCCAATGGGTAGATGCGGCATTAGACAATGTTCAAAGCGTCTCGGATCGGTTAAGGAGGTTGTGAGAGCAGTGCTTCTCCAGAATAAACATCTCTGCCTAATCAAATTTTTCGATTAGGCAGAGATGTTTATTTATTTAACGACTTTCATCTCAAGGTTTCTCCAATTAACTCGTGACCCTATTTTTTGATAAGATCATGTGCATTGATTTTTTCTATTCTCCTACTTAATGCCTATCTGGCTCCTGAGGGGTTCTTTTTACGGCGTCGTCATAGTCTTGGCTGAGGATCTCTTGGTAATCTGAGGGAATGGCTTCCCAAGAGAGCAGGCGAACGTTCATGACATGTTTTCCTTTGTGTTTGATTACAGCATGATTCTTACCTTTTTCTACCTCGCCAGCGTGAAAAGACAGCCATGTACCATGACCAAAGATATCATTACATACCCAATGTTCGATGGAATTGTCTACGTATCCTACAGGGAGTGTGGTATAGCCTATTTGTGGTTTCAAAAAAGGGTTGAATCGATCAATCGTTTCATTTTTGTATTGATAATTGATAAGAAAAAGATAGACCAAACATAAGACGAGCAGAAAGAAAGATAGTGTCTTTTTGAGTGATAATGGTGGTTTTGATGAATAAGATTTCTTGATAACAAGAGGTTCATCCGGCAATGTTGGTTCTATTGATTCGGCAGTTGGCTCAATAGAAGGAAAATCAATCGGCAGACCTAAAGTCTGATGTAAAAGTGACAGCATTTCAAGATCTGGCATTGTACGAGAATTTTCCCAACTAGAGATCGTTTTATCGGAAACACCGATTTTTTCACCTAGTTCTTTTTGCGTAAGGTTACAATTTCTGCGGTAAGTTCGTATTTTTTCTCCGATGTTCATCTTCTTCTCCTTTCGATTCTACAGTATATAGATTTATTCTACATGACCTATACACTTGATAGATACGTTTTTTTGATGAAAAACGGTATGATTTTATCGAAGAATCATTTAAGTAAGGGAGAGTGGTGATAATCAAAAAAAAGTTCACAGTTTTACTCACAATCATAGTGATCGGTATCATGATTGGTTTTGCTTTGGTTAGTATAAATAAACAGGTACTCTATCGGACAAATAAATTTTTCCACCAAACGGATGCTTATACTCCGATTCGATTGCCACAACATTTTATTGAGCGAGAAGAATATGAGCAGCTAATCATGGTATTTGAAAATGTATCTTCAGAAACTGAGCTTTCTTATATGAAAAAAACCGTAAACGAATCCAATGAAGTAGATACATCTTGGAACTTCAAGATACAGCCAAAGCTTGAAATGACATTGTATTATCAAGGGAATGTCAAATCTTCTCACGAGAAGGTACCCTATTCTAATACCTCCTTTCACGTAATGTCCATTGAAGAATCGATCAAAATAAAAGATTTTGAAGGTGAATTTTTCTTGATGACGAGAGAAAAAGAAGACTATGAACGGTTCATTTCACTATTTGTGGAACGATTCAATCAAGCATTTCACACTGGTTATGCGACTGATGTTTTTGAAGATTTTGAAAATAGCTATCTGTATTCGGTTATTTCAAGTACAGACGTATATAATTATCGAGTGTATTTAACTATTGGGTTGATTCTTTTATTCCTTTTGTTACCATCCTTTTTCTTATTGATGAATAAAGAAATCAGTTTATTGTTGAATAATGGCTTTTCATTACATCAAGTATTGTGGTGTTTATTGGGGAAAAAGAAAATCATTACTACATTTATAATTGCAGGAATTATTGGTGGTTTTATTTTTATGTATTATAAGGAGCAATTTCTTTATTTGTTCCAGATGTACGTTTTCTTGTTCAGCGGAATATATGGTATCTCTTTGTTTTCTCTTTTATTAGTTGAAAAAATCGCTTCGTTAAGAGAAGCGTTCAACTATATCCAATACATTCTTTTTACATTTGGATTGTTGTTTTCTCTTCTTTTGACCGTTGCCAATGTCGAATTAGCAACTATCGTTTTTTCTTCTTCACAGTTAGCTGTTTCCCATGAACCGCCAAAAGAAATCGCTGATGAAGACTATCATGTGTTTTATCCAGTAACGATCGGGAAAAACCATGTGGATTTTATTTATTCCAATCGTTTTGCATCAGCAGCAGATCAGGAATTATATGAAACTTTGAATAAAAACGGAAGTGTATTAGTCAATGTATCAGATTACTTGAATGAAGAAAATGAACAGTTTGGCAGAGGGATAAAAATAAATCTAAATTATCTTAAGAAATTTCCTTTGGTTGATGTCTCTGGAAGGTTGATCCAAATAACCGAAGAAGAAACACACCCTGTTATATTGATCCCTGAACGATATAGATATACAGATTTAAAAAATGACCTAGCGCAAATAACAGAATATTATCAAGAAATCAGTGAAAAAGAACCGAAATTTCTATTTATAAAAAACAATCAACCCATTTATACATTTATTCCTTCTATCCCATGGATCGAACATTATCCGGTTGTTGAAATACTGACATTGAAAAACAGTACGTATTGGGAAAGGAATATTCTCAGCGGAGAAATCTATCCGCCGTTAAAGATCAAGATAGGCTCTTTGTCGAAAGAAAGGTTATTTGAGCTGATTGAAGAAAGTCAGTTACGTGATAACTTGCAGTTATCATTTCCGTATACTCAGACTGAAGAGATAGCTGTCAAAGTGTTAAGCAGATCATTTCATTACTTGATACAGATATTTTTACTCACTTTCTTTTCTTTCTTCTTGTTGAGCTATGTCATGTTATGCATATATTTTGTCTACAATTGTCGGAAAATCGCTATCTTTCGTTCAAGTGGTTATTCGCTCTTTGAAACGTATAAAGATTTCTTCATGATGAACCTCATCAAATGGGGAATGACAAGTGTAATCTTCCTTTTTCTTATAGAAAGAGAGCCTAAATATCTTTTTAATATTATTTTCTTTAGTTTCATTGATTTTATTCTGTCAGTTGTTTTTATTTTGTCTACAGAAAAGAAAAGTCAATTATTGTTGATGAATGGAGGTTAACAATTGGAGCCGTTGATAGTGATAAAAGGTGCGAAAAAAATCATTCGAAACAAAACGATTCTTCATTTGGATCATTTTACTGCGGATGCTGGAGATCTTGTGACTGTTGTTGGAGAAAGTGGAGCAGGTAAAAGTACGTTATTGAATATATTAGGATTGAATGATCGGTACAGTTCAGGACAATTCTATTTGTTCGATCAAGAGACGAAACAATTAACTGGAAGAGAGAAGCGCTTGATAAAAAGAAATACCATATCTTTTCTTTTTCAAGATTTTGGGTTGATTGAATATGAAACGATCGATTTTAATTTAGATATTGGATTGAAGTTTTCGAATTTAAATGCTTCGGATAAACGAATAGCAAAATATGAGGCATTGAAAAAAGTAAATATAAACAAGAAGCTAAGTACGCCTATCTACACATTATCTGGTGGTGAGAAGCAAAGAATCGCCTGTGCGAGAGTCTTATTGAAGAATAGCAAAATCATTTTAGCCGATGAACCAACTGGATCATTAGATAAACGACATAAGGAGCAAGTCGTTGAAATCTTATCGCAACAGGCTTCCCAAGGTACGTTAGTTATCGTGGTCACGCATGATCCATATCTGACCAAAATAGGAAACAAGAAGATCATGCTTTAGGAAACAAATGAAAAAACAACCTTTTTTCCAATAAAAACAACAAAAAAATGTCTGAAAAA
>NZ_KV817748.1:0-93617 GCF_001814765.1 Enterococcus sp. HMSC061C05 | reverse complement strand
AAAAAATGTCTGAAAAATCGGACATAAAAGAGTCTATTTTTAAGATGACAACAGCGGTAAAGAAAGAACAAAAATGATAGCACTTGTTCTAAGGATTCACAGTTTTGCCAAAAGCATAACGCAAGATAGACTTGAAAAACGATAACAAAAGAAGTAGTATATTAAGGTGTGATATGCTACTTGACATTTATTCTGCTGAGCGAACTTTCTGGATGGTATAGACTTCTATCTATTCAGGCCGTATCAAGCAGATTAGTAGAGGTGTTCTAGATGTTTTTCATCTTGAGCACCTTTGTTTTTAGCAATTCGCAAAAAACGAAAGTAGGAGAACAAATAAATGAAGAAAAGATTTTTAGCACTTGCCATCGTACTAGGCGCTGGTTTATTGTCAGGCTGTACGAATGCTGGTGAAAAAACAGCCGTTAGTTATAAAGGCGGCACAATCAGCGAACAAGAAGTAATGGATAGCTTGAAAAAAATGCAAGGAGCAGATTCCACTGTGCAACAGTTGATCGTTTATCAAGTATTTGAAGACAAATACGGAGATGACGTATCAACTAAAGAAGTCGATTCCCAATATGATCAAACAAAGAAACAATTGGGTGATTCATTTGATTCACAATTGAAAACTGCAGGTTACACTGAAGAAACATTCAAAGACAGTATCAAACAAAGCTTAGCCTTCCAAGAAGGTCTAAAGAAGCATATCAAATTGACTGATGAAGATCTAAAAACGGCTTGGAAAACTTTCCATCCAGAAGTAGAAGCTCAAATCATCCAAGTAGCAAGTGAAAACGATGCAAAAGATGTGAAGAAAGCTGCTGATAAGGGAGACGATTTCTCTAAATTAGCTAAAGACAAGTCAACTGATACTACGACAAAAGAAGATGGCGGAAAAGTAAAATTTGATTCCACTACTACAACGGTTCCAACAGAAGTCAAAGAAGCAGCTTTCAAGTTGAAAGACGGTCAAGTTTCTGATGTGATCACTTCTACTAATACCTCAACTTACGCGACAGAATACTACGTAGTCAAAATGGTGAAAAACCAAAACAAAGGCAACGACATGGATAAATACAAAAAAGAATTGAAAGAAATCGCGACAGACACAAAATTAAGTGACAGTACCTTCCAGAATAAAGTGATTGGCGAAGTATTGAAAGACGCTAATGTAAAAATCAAAGACAAAGACTTTGAAAATGTTTTGAGTACATTCACTTCAGATTCCAGTACAGCAAGTAGTAAATAAGCAGAATAAATAAAAAAGTATGAACTATTTAAACCAATAAAACTGTTCATCTAAATCTTTTTATTAGAACTAAATCAACAGTAGTTTCATTACTACTTGATTTAGTTTTTTTTATTTAAACAATTCTTTGTTTTAGTTGGAATTCAAGATAGCCACCCTAGATATTTCTCTGTATAATCTTAAATAAAGAAAACGATATCAAAAAATATACGTATAAGTAGATAAATGGAGTGATTTTGCAAATTTCTTTTATTTCTAGAAGTTATTCACGTATAAGGATTGGTTTTTCACACAAATAAAAAGGCAGGAAGTACAATGAATCATTTGTATATAAAATATATTCATCGATTTTCCGTTTTGGTGTTAGGCACCCTGATTATAGCAGGGATTGTAGCATTTATTATTCAAGGCCATGAAACGTTAACGATACATCAAGAGTTTTTCAGTTATGCATTTGGTATTCCTCTTATCGCTATGAGGTTTGACAACAAAAATTGGAAGAGACGCTATTACATTCTCCTGCTATTTTTGTGCTTTTATCTGCCACCTAAAATTTTCAGTTTGTTAGGTGTCTATCAAATAATATTACCTTTTCGTTCTTATTTTGCTGTATTGAGTGTTCTCATTTTGGTTGTTTTTATGTTTTATCGTTTTAAGAATTCTGACCCACCTAGCAAAGTTTAGATGAGTGGGTCAGGATTTTTTGAGTGAATCGATAGTATGAATTGAATTTTTGTAAGCAAAACAACTTTTATGATGGGATAAGTGTATCTAGTTTTTTCTGTATAGCCAGTAAATCTGATAAAGTAACTTGTGCGTTGATCAATAAAGTTTCGGTAGATCCTTCTAATTCTGTGATTGGCGTGGTACTCAAACAAAAATCATAATTCTCTTCTTTCAGGGAATGGCTGACCTCAATTGGATAATAGCTTTGGAAAGTAGTCTGGATTCGTTCAATGATCCCTTGCTCAATCGTAAAAGGTAAGTCGGTTTCAACTTTTATTTTTATTTTGTTTGAGAAACTGATAGGTCTGGCGACCATAGACCAAGCAACCGCTACATGTAAGGATAATCCATCTTGTTTATCTGGTTCTTTCGAATAGATCTTGTTTCTCTTCACTAATTCTTCCGATTGTTGTAACAAACCGGTGAATTTGAGAGATAAATATTCTTTTAGATTATAACCAGTTAAGGAATAGTCCATTTTTCCAAACATTTCTACAGAGAGGATACCTGTATATAATGTCACAAAAATCATTCTTTTCTTTTCTTCATCAACCAATCCAGTATCGGCTTTTTTTATTAATTGCGGATAAAGTGACATGATTTTTTCTATTAGAGTGCTATCATTTCTATGAGTATCGATATCAGCCAAACAGTCAGTATTTATGTTTTTTTGATGGAAATCAGCACGTGAATACAGCCATAAAAAAATAAATTCGATATTTGATCTATCTAAATGGTAATGGGCACTTAATTTTTCCGCTAATATATTTTTAATAGATTGCATATTCTTCATATCTGATGGTGATACTGGCTGTTTGACAAAAGGGAATCGATCAACGACAGAATGTATTTCCTCATCGATCTTCAAACCTTTGCGTGTTCTTAGAATCGTCACAGCCAATACATAACAGGAAAGTTTTAATTCGATTGTGTTAACAGGAATCTGACATTCATGGTAGATTTCCGTGACGATCTTTTCACATTTTCTTTGAGATATACCCGTAAAAGGCCAATGCAAGCCAGAAAAGACCCGCCAAAAAAAAGCCACCATAAAGAAGCGTATACGCATCTCTTTACCGATTAAGTGAACGGTACCTTTTGATTTCTTCAAGGAAAAGTCCATGGGTTCAAGCAGAGATGCTAACTCATGCATTCTTTTCCGAACACTTGATTCAGAAACAAAATTATCATAGGCGAATTTTGCGATGATGATCTCATTATCAAGTAAGAGAGTCTCAAGCAATTCAAAAAAAGGATTCGATTGAAGGACTTGTCTTGATAGGATCTTATAGTCTTTTTTCGAGCCATTGAATTTATAGCCTTGTCCATGCTTAACTGATAAAACTGCCATATGTTCTTTCTTTGTCATATAGGGTTTGTTCAACAACAAATCATAATATTTATAGACTGAGCGTCGATCCATTTTTAGACATTCACTGATTTCTTCTGTTCCCATGAATCGTTTGTTCTTGTATAAAAGCTTTAACAGTTCTAGTTCTTTCTTTGTTTCATTGCCAAAAAAAGAATGAAATACCTCCATTATTTAGACTCCTCGCTACATATATTCTATTATTGTAAATCATAGCATATGTTTTGTACCATTTTGTACTTTAATTGTACGATTTATTGTCTGTTAAAGTACTAGAAATCCTCTATACTGACTTCTAATAGTGAATAAAAGGGAGGAGATTGAATAAAGATGTGTAATAGAATAACTAAAACGAACCTGGCTAGCATGTTGATGATAGTGTTTAGTTTAGTTGCAGTGTTTTTTGGGGGAGACACATTTGCCGAAACAAATGCTTTTCATTATCAAAACAACGCAGAAGGGGAATTTTTGACAAATGGGGTAAAAGAAGGCGATACGTATAACTATGACTATGGGAATGCACCTGAAGCAAATTTTGATGAAGAAGATTATATAAATTATGAAAACAGCGCATTTGTAAAAAAATCTGTAAAAAAGGCAGAAGGAATACAAGGATTATTCGATGTAACATTAGCTATCAAGGGAAATCAATTAAAAAAACCAATTGACCTAGTAATGGTCATTGACTATTCTTCTTCGATGACGGGCGAAAAATTATCAAACGCACTAAAAGGCTTACAAGAATTTGGTGAAGAACTTGATGATTCCTTAGAAAGTGGGAACATCCGTATTGGAATCGTGGCATATAATCGCTTTGTTTATTCAACAGATGATTTTTTGACAGATATCAATCAACTGGAGTATTTTTTGAGAAATACAGCTGAAAGTCATACGGGAACATTCATGCAAAAAGGATTGCTGGAAGGCCAATCACTTTTAGAAGAAAAGAGCAGACCAGAAGCAGAAAAAATGTTGGTGCATATCGGAGATGACAGTGCTAATCGAAGTTATCTCCCTAAAGAAACTGCACAAGTATTTCATAATTCAGGAGAAATTGTGGATTATAACGGGTACCATACGGATCAATATGTCACAGAATTCCAAACGGACTCAGAAAAATATCAAACAAGCGGTAGTTCGACAGATCCAAATGCGGTTTCTGTAAGCAGTTCTCTTATCAATGATGCGACATTAGGAACAATCATTTCGATAAAAAATGCAGGAATCAAATGTTATTCTGTAGCAACAGCTCCTTCATCGCGAGGCGAATATATAGGCAGAAATCTAGCTTCTTCCCCAAATAATTATTTATCGATTGATGAGAATCTGACTGGCCTTGGAAATGCATTGAAGGAAATTGCGAATGGAATGGATAAAACAATTGTTAATGGTACAGTTACTGATCCAATGGGGAAAGATATCTTGCTGCAGGGAACTGGGGCATTTGGTCCTTCATATTATCAGCTGCAAGGTTGGAGTAAAGAAGAAAACGGAGAATGGCAAGCGGATGAAACTGTTCTAGGGAAGACTGAAGTGACTGAGAACGGGCAGATCATCAAACTAAATCATCTTACATTGGGAAAAAATGAAAAAATCACTTTTACGTATCAAATACGATTAGCTACGGAAGCAGAAGCCTTCAAAGGTGAAACATGGTATTTGTGTAATGGACGGACGACTCTTGATCCTTTGAACAATGGAGAACTTCTCGATTTTCCTATACCATCAATCAAGGCACCTACTGTAAAATTGAATATCAAGAAACAGTGGAAGAATATAGAAACTAATCATATACCAACTTCTATCCAATATGTCATCAAACGACAAACTGTTACCAATAATGAAAGCTGGATCACCTCAGACCCACTGATGTTATCTAAAGAAGAGGATTATGCAACTTCAGTCTATCAGGTACCCATTGCAGGTATTTCCTCTAGTTTGCCTCTTTACAATAATAACGGTGAGAATTTTATTTATAGTGTAGATGAGATAGACGTGCCGGATGGATTCACGTATGAGGTGATAAGTGATAGAAACAGTTTCACGATTATCAATACATTAGAAGAAACAGAGCCAAGTACGACAGAGCCAAGTACGACAGAGTCAAGTACGACAGAGCCAAGTATGACAGAACCAAGCACAACAGATAAGCAAATAATTATTGCATCTCAAGACTCGTCTAACGGTCCTGATAAGCAATTGCCTAAAACTAATGAAAATAAGAAGAGCTCTGTTATACTCACAATTATTGGTCTGTTGGCAGTAGTCACTAGTGGATATGTACTTATCAAGCGTAGAAACTAATCATAAGAAACATTAAAGCGATACTTCATCACAGCCTAATTTTTTTCTTTATGCTATCGTTATATTAAAGAAATCAATGAGAAGGGAAAGAAAGTGATGAAAAAAGTTTTATTAGTGGTAAACCCCAGCTCAGGCGGTGAACAAGCAAAGGAATTTGAGCAATTAGCGATAGCAAAATTGGAGTCGGTGTTTGATGAAGTGGTCGTCTTGCATACAAAAAAAGCAGGAGATGCAAAAAACTTTACTCGCGAGGCGGCTGTGGAAGGGTATCATAGTGTATTTGTCATGGGCGGAGACGGAACAGTCAACGAAGGAATCAGTGGAATCGCTGAACAAGAACATCGGCCAAATTTCGGCTTTTTCCCATTAGGTACGGTGAATGATTTGGCTCGAGCATTAGGGATACCGCTAGAACCTGAGGAAGCGATCAATCATTTTTCGATTGAATCAGTCAAACCATTGGATATTGGAAAAATAAATGATGACTATTTTATGAATGTCGTTGCAATTGGCTCTATTCCTGAAGCAATCAACGATGTAGATGCGGAGAAGAAGACGAAATTCGGAAAACTAGCTTATTTCATGTCAGGAATCAAACAGTTAGCTTCCACACAATCCTACTCGTTTCACGTAGAAGTTGATGGAAAGAAGGAAGAGATTGAGAGCAGTACCTTGCTGATAGGACTAACTAACTCAGTCGGCGGATTTGAGACATTGCTTCCAAATGCAAAAGTGGATGATGGTAAGCTCCATTTAGTTTATTTAAAAGATTCTTCTTTGATCGATACGCTTAAAACATTGCCAGACCTATTAAAAGGAGTAGATGAATCAACGAAAAATCTAGCCTACCTTACTTGTGAGCAATTAGTTGTGTCATTAGCTGATGAGGAAGAATTGACGACGAATGTTGATGGTGATGAAGGGGACAAATTACCTGTAAATATCAAAGTATTGCCCTCACATTTACAGGTTTATTGTTAAAATGGAGGTTGTGACCGAGGAGTTGGCGGGAGAACACCGCTTGTTCGGGATAAGGGACTGTGACAAGACTTTGGTCACAGCCTTTTTTTTGTACAAAAAAGAAATTTACACCTAATAGAAAAATTTTTCCATAAAAATACATATTTTAAATATGAAAGTACAATTGGAAATAGATTAAAACGATAAAATAAAATTGTCAAAACGTCAGAGAGGATGGTGGAGAATGAATCAATGTGTAAAAAAGCTGATTGCGTCGATTTTGTTTGTCTTCCCTCTCTTGATGGTGACATCCGTTTTTGCCGATGTAGAGAAAACAAACGAATCAACGCAATCAGAGAATCAAAGTTTTGACAAGACTACTTTTTCAGAAGAATCGATTACTTCTGAAACTACAGAATCTCAAAGTGAGGCTCCTACTAATAAAAGGCAAGAAGAAAATAAGACAAGTGAGACCTCAGAAGTAGCTGAACAAACGTCTGATAGCAGTGAAGCGGCACTGGCAAGAGCTGTTTCAGCGGATGGGTACAGCGAAGCTGCCACAACAGAAGAACTGGCGCAGCTTCTCGCAGACGAATCAGTAACTAAGATCCGACTGACTCAGCCTTTGACTTTAGACAGGGAATTAGAGATCAAACGAGATATCGTTATTGATTTTGGTGGATTCGCTCACAATTTCGGCACACACCATATTTATATCAATGAGATACCTCAGTCGATCGAGTTCCAGAATTTTAAAGGAACAGCTGCACACCCAGGTGGATTGACACCAAATATCGATGGAAATGCCATTATCATTGCTTATATGACCGATTTTTGGGGAAGCAGATATCATTTTACGGGAGAAATAAAATTTACCGGGACACTTGATTTGTATGATGGGTCCAAATTAGGACTGATTTACGCTCCTCGTGCAACTGTCACATTAGATGGTGTTTCCGGTGTGTTGGATGTCCAACCAGTGAAGGAAGGACTGAATGCCGCTCCGGGTAAAGCCTATTTTTGTAGAAGCTATCAATTGAATGTAATTAATGGTAGTCAACTTTATGGACCGTATCTAGGGAAATTCTACGGTTTTCTAGATTCAGGAGATGAGACTGGTAGTGGAAAAACAGCGCCAGGAATCCATATCTTAAGCGGTTCAAAGGTCTCTCTTGATTATGATCGGGCAGATGGCGTTAGCGATGAAGGAGAGGCAGTCGATACGCTACCTGGTAATGTCATGTTTGAAGTCAGTGGTTCGGGAAGCGAATTTTCGGTAAATACAAAGATCAATATTACCAATGACAATAATCGCGGAATCATCCAAATGAGAGGTTCAGGATCGAAAGTCACTGTATCGAATGGTGGGAAAATCACCATCAATACAGCAACTACGGGCGGATTTCGCTTGCAAGGAGATTCTAGTCAAATCCATGTATCAAGTGGTGGACAAATCTCGGTCAAAATGGCTGGAGATGACGATCAACCCGGGAACAACGGAATGCGTTTTGTAGGAAAAGGCCTTTCTTTGATCGTAGAAGGAGCCGGATCAGTTATCGACATCGATAAGCAGAGTGGGCGTTCCAGCGCAGTTCGTTTTGAGAACGGTACGCAAAAGCTGACAATAACCAATGGAGGCTCATTGAGGGTAAGAAATGCAGGGGATGGCAAATCTTACGTGAACAGACTCAATCAAGGAAATCAAGCGATCCAATTTTATGACGCTTCTGGTTTTCTAGAAAGTCCAGGTTCAGCTGATTTTACAGTCACTGGAGAAAAATCAAATATCGATATACGCGCAGATTCCGGAGCAACTGTAGATACAACTGGAGATATTGATTTAAATTTTACGGCAGGTGAAAAAACTTATTTAGTCATGGTTGGGAAAACAGGGGAAGATAAGACCGGCATCATCAGTGGGGATGTGTTGAATGTGGACTTAGAATCTCCTACCTATTTCGATTTCCAAAACAAACGGATTGGAAGCGAGACCAATGGCATAGGCGGCTGGGTATTCCAAGGAAATGGAGATTCTTCTTTGAAGATCGCCCATTCAGAAATCGCTTTATGGCGAAAAACAGGCGCAACATTCGATAACTTTGAAAAAGATCCGGATTATTTTTCTGATATGACAGACTTATCGATCAATGGGACCGACTTAGGCAATTTCGTATCAAGCCCTAGTGCAGGTTTAACAAATGAATTTGCTCAGACAGGTGTCGGAATGAAAAATTATAATCGAATCAGTGCCAATAATCAGCTCCCGATGATTGAATCCTTAAGAGTGCCAACGAATGCAGATAAAAAAATCTATGGGCATGTCGTTGTTCCCGAAGGTGTCGAGGCAAAGCCAAGAGATGCTTGGACAGGCGAAGTAGAAGTGACTTTACGTATTACTTACGCAGATACGACGAAATCACCTGTAGAAATTACTGCTCTCACGCAAGGACAAACAGATGAAAATGAAGGGGCAGGATATAACCCATGGGGAGAAGGCGAACAAGGCGGCTTGTTCGAAGTTCAAGTACCCAATGATGAGAGATTAAAAACGGGGGATCAAGTGCAAGTTGTTGCTGCTAAAAAAGTAAGAGGCGGCCAAGAAGTGACAGAACTGGACTCTGCCAAAACGACAGTCGATGTCATTCCTCCTGAGCCTGCTAAATTAAGTACCACATTGATTAATGCAGCTTCTCGCTCAATCACAGGTACAGGCGAAGCAGGATCCTTAGTTTCATTGAAAAAAAATCAAGCTGTTTTGTCAGAAACCACTATTGATGATACAGGTAAATTTGTTCTTTCTATCCCAGAAAATCAGCTTTTTGCAGGAGATATATTAGAAATCGTATTAAACGACCAAGCAGGAGAAGCTGCTGCTAAGGGTGTGCAGAACAAGCCAAGTACCAACGATGAAATCGGGAATCACAATCCAAGTGATACGCCAGTTGTCTATCATGATGCTCCGCCTTTTGCTCCTGCTGCGAAGATCGTAGTAGAAGGTGGTCTCTCATTTCTTGCCCCTTCCAAACTCGATTTTGGACAGATTAAAGCAACTGGTTTGACGCAAGAAGCATTTGGCCAAATGGATGCGCAGGAAAAATTATGGATTTATGACCAACGAGAAACAAAAAGTCCATGGATCTTAACAATAAAACTATCTCAGCCCTTTACAAACGATTCAGGATTTTCTATGCAGGATGTCCTTTATTTCAAGAAAGGCGAGGAGTATCAATTAGTGAATGAAGAAGAACTGGAAATTGTCGAAGGACAAAATTCTACGAATGCGCAAGCAGATTATTCAGAATATTTAAATAACGGTCGAGCGTTTAAACTTGTCTTAACCAAAGAAAATCAGATAGCTGGTAATTACTCAGCAGAGATGACATGGACATTAGCAGATGCGCCGACAGAATAAAGATCAAGGAGGATGATTGATGAATCGAATATGGAATAAAAGTCATCGAAACAACTGCTCTTTACTTCTGATCCTTCTCCTTGGATTCATCCTTTGGCAGACACCTGTCCATGCCTCCGAATTCAATTTTGCGGTAGATTTTGAATTACCAGCTAATCAGATCGATAAGAACAAAACATATATAAATGTAAGGATGGAGCCTGGAAAAACACAGGAAATCCCCTACACGGTCTTTAACCGAACAGATAAACCAGTAACAGTTGAGACATTGATCCACTCTGCTACGACGAATTCAAACGGTGTGATCGAATATGGAGAATCAAAAAGTAAATTAGATGAAACATTAAGTTATGATATGAAAAACTTAGCAAAAACAGTGGGAGAAATAACTGTTCCTCCTCAAAGTGCGGTCACTGAGACACTTTCACTGAAAGCTCCAGAAAAAGAGCTGGCTGGTGTGGTCGCAGGAGGGATCACGTTTCAAGAAAAAAAAGAGAACGTTTCTAACAAAAGTACAGTTGGTGTCGTCAATCAGTTTTCTCAAGTGAAAGCGATCTTGATTCGAAATAGCGAAAAAGAGTCTTCCCCAGATTTGAAATTAAAAAAAGCTTATGCGGATCAAAGCGATGGAAGAAATGTGATTAAGGTGAATCTTCAAAATCCAAATGCTTCTTATATGTTCGGCTTGACTACATCGGTTGAAATCTACAAAAAAGACTCAAAAGAACCTTACCTTTCAATGAAAAAAGAAAAAATAGATGTAGCACCCAATACAAATTTTGATTTACTTGTCCCATTAGAAGGAAAAAAATTAGCTCCGGGACATTATCAAGCGGTTGTGAAGGGTGCTTGGAAAGAAAAACGCTGGAATCTTCATACTGATTTTGAAATAACTGATGATGCAGCGGACCAATTGAATGAAAAGGATATTGATTTAAAAAATCAGCCAGAAACATTTGACTGGCGATGGCTGATACTTGTTGGAGTCATTCTTATTGGCTTATTTGCTGGATTATTTATTTTAAAAGAAAGAAGGAAAAAGAAATGAAAAAAACAATTGCATTAAGTACCGTTCTAGCTGGAAGTCTATTATTATATACACAAAGTGTTTTTGCTGAGAATAAGAGCTCAGCCACTACAGAAGGAACGATTTCTGTAACAAAACCAGATGCCGCAAATCCTGAAGACGTCGTTCCGGTTCCTCCTGTTGATCCAAATGATCCCGATACGCCGTTTACACCTGACGAACCAAATCAGGGAACATCCGGATTACTGACGATTGACCAAGCTCCAGATCTTGATTTCGGAACAATCAAATTAGGAACAGCAAAAACAGTATATGCTGCATTACAAAGCGGAACGGACAGTACTGGGGCACCCACACAAGTACAGAATTTCGTACAAGTAACGGATAAAAGCGGAAATTATGCCGGTTGGAAACTATCAGTCAAACGAACAGAATTTATTGGAACAACATCTGATACGAATAAACTAACTGGATCAAAGGTGAAATTCAAAAATGCTGTGATTCGAAATAGCGCAACTAATAGCAGTGGAACGCCATCTACCATTTCTGGAACTGGCGCTGAAGGAATCGAGATCCCAGCAGATCAGGCAGTAGATCTAGTAACTGCAGGGGCAAATGAAGGGATTGGCACATGGATTTATTCACTCGGGGAAAATGCGGAACAAGGGAGACAATCAGTGGAATTATTTGTTCCTGTATCTAATTATGCCGTAGACAACTACGTTTCAACATTTACATGGTCGTTAACAGATGCGCCTACAGAAGAGGAAGCGTAAAATCATATCAACGATTTCAGGGAGTGGGCCTTTAGTTGGCTCCACTCCCTGAAATCTGCTCTGCTTACTTCGCAGCTCTCATTCATCAGCTTGAAGCAGTTTGCTGGAAATCATGGAAACGTTCCTTTGTCTTTTCAAAGATTTTCCGACCAACGAGTAAGGAATCACCGTTGAAAAATTCTAACACATAATGAGCAGAATCGATTTTCTGCAATTGTGATAAGTTGATACAGTAGGATTTTAAAAGTAAAAAGTAAGTGTATTTTTCTAACTCTATCTTCAACTGTTTTAATGAAGTACTTACTAGTTTATCTTCTGTCGTTGTTTTGACCATAACTTGATTTTTCAATCCTTTGATACTTTCAATATATAAAATTTCCCGAGGATATAGGACGAGACTCCCGCCTTTTTGATCAATGAAGATTTTATCGACATTTACAATCTGCTGTTCTTTCCAATTGATTTGTTCTAGCACTTGATGAATTTGTTCAGATAAATTCCTGTCTTTTCTGATATATCCAATCGGAAGGATTTTCCGGTTGATGATATCTACTGCAAAGTTCGTATAGGCGGTGAAAAAAATGATATTGCTATGAGCATTTTTTTTACGTATTTGTTCGGCAACATCAATACCTGTGAGTGATTGCTTCAAGTCGATATCGATAAAGAAAACATCGTGATTATCAATAGTGCCCAACTGGATCAACTGATTGATTTGGGAGATGGAAGTGAGCTGCACGATATTCTCGATATGATGATTGACCAATTCTTTGATGATCCATTCGCTGTGAAACTGGTTATCTTCTATGATAAAATACTTTTTCATATGCAGGCTCCTATCAAAAAAATATGTGTACATGATGAAACAAAACAATGGAGGAATAAGATGTTCGCAACAGTGACACTTTATTTGACCTTTACTTTGATTTTAGATTTAGGTATTTATTTATTCTTTTCGAAACAGCTGCTAGTAAAAATCAGCTTTGGTTGTTTAGCTTTGATGGCGCTGATAATTTTTCTTCCTATTCCTAAAGTAAGTTTTCCTTATTTAGTTGGCTTATTATTAATGCTTCTCTTTTATTCTACTACGAAAAACCTATTTATCAGCTGTTTGATCAGTAATCTTTTTTTTGCTATCACTGGGTTCAGCTTTTTTCTGGTTTTTGACTTGCTAAATTATTTAGGAAGAGTACACCTCGGAACAGCAAGTTTTCTTGCACTGCTCGTTGCCTTTCTTTTCTACCTATTAGTAAAAAGTATAGACAAACGGACGAAATTTCTCAACTTGCTTTTTACTTATCCAACCGAGCATTATTTTGGCTGTATGTGTATTTTATTAAGTTGGATCGTGATTTTCTTGGTATTGGGAAGTGTACATTTTCGTTCCTCTGATTATCTGCTTTTGTCTCTTTTATCGATTGTGATCAGCTTTTTTTCGTTGCTTTTTTCTATTATGTTGATCAGCTTTCAAGTAAAAGAAAGACAGCATCAGGAATCACTTCAACTGTATCAAATAAACGAAGAATATTACCATCATCTAGAAGAATTCAAACATGATTATAAGAGTTTGTTGTTTTCATTAAAAAGTACTATTCAGGAAAACAAAAAAGAAACATTGAAATTTTTAGAAATCTTAGAAAACTATTCTGCAGCTATTTTGGAAGAACCGCAAAAGCAACAGCTGACAAAGATTTTATCGCCAGTTGTTAGGGGCGTCTTTTTAGAGTTTCTAGAAAAAGCAGAATCGGAGAAAATCCCGATCCAAGTAGTTATTCCTGTCGAAGTGAAAACCATCCCGATTGATCTGGTTGTTTTTATTCGCTGTTTATCTATTTTTATTTCTAACGCATTCGATCATCGTGTAGCCGATCAGAGTCCGATTACGATCAATCTGCTGGAAGAAAAAGAGGGATTACGTTTTAGTATAGCGAACAAGGCAAATCCGACGAATTTGACGCTAGCGGAAATGGTCCAAAGAGGTAAAACCTCTAAAAAAAATGGCGGATTAGGTCTATACAGTGCGAAAAAAATGTTGGATGCTTACGAAAATGCAGAACTAAAAATCGATTTTTCAAAGCAGAATCACTGTTTCTTTGTAGAAATGTATCTGGCGACCAGAAACAGTGAATCAGTCTGCTGACTTAAAATCGCGAAGAACAGCTTGAACAAAGATTAAATATAAAGGGAGTTCAACAACACAGTTTATTCAAAAAATAAACATAAACAAACAGAAGCGTGGTGACCGTTGTCACCCTTCTGTTTGTTTTGCTATATAGTTAAACAAAGTAGTTGACACTTCCGCTACTTAGTAATACTATATTCGTATACTTCGTGATACTAAGTAGATAGGAAGAAAAGAGGGAAAACAATGGAAAAGATGATTACTGTGACAGATTTATACAAGTCTTTCTCAGGAAAAAAAGTGATAGATGGTGTGAGTTTTACAGTTGACGAAGGCAGCATTTTTGCTTTGCTAGGTACAAATGGTGCGGGGAAAACAACGATCGTCAAGATGTTAGCTACTTTGCTTACACCGGATAAAGGACAGATCCGTATTGCTCATTTCGATGTGGCAAAACAAGGAACCCAAGTCCGTGAACGGATTAGTTTGACGGGACAATTTACTGCAGTAGATGATGTGCTGACTGGTAGAGAAAATTTAGTGCTTATTGGAAAGCTTCGCCACTTGAAGGATCATAAGCAGCGGATTGATGAATTATTACACACGTTTGATTTACATGAAGCAGCTGATCGCCCAGTGCATACGTATTCCGGAGGGATGAGAAGAAAACTGGACTTAGCGATGAGTTTGTTGGGGGATCCGACCGTTTTGTTTTTAGATGAGCCGACAACAGGTCTGGACCCACAAGCAAGAGCTTCTTTATGGGAAACGATCAGGAATTTGAGAAAAGCCGGTGTGACTGTCTTTTTGACGACACAATATTTAGAAGAAGCAGATCAATTGGCGGATCAAATCGCTATTTTGGATCAAGGGAAGATTGCACTTCAAGGAAGTGTAGCTGAGGTCAAAAAATATTTACCGCAAGGAACGATCGAACTGACTTTTGCAGAAGAAGAAACATTCCAAGCCGCATATCGACTGGTAGGCGGAGAAAAGAACGAAGCATTATTGTCTTTATCGATCCCGACTGACAACGATGTTCAAAAAGTAACAGAGATTCTTACTTTACTTCAGCAAAACAAGATCGAAGTTCTGGAATTTGCACAAAAACAACCAACATTAGATGATGTCTTTTTCTCAATCATCAATCAGACGAAGGAGGAAGAAAAATGAACGTGATCCAAGACACGATGACACTAACAGGAAGAATGATGAAGCATATGACGCGAAGCGCTGATACGATTATTACGGTCGTAGTGATGCCAATCATGATCATGCTAGCGTTTGTTTATATATTAGGAGGAGCAATGACCATATCTGTGGCTAGCTATAAAGGGTTCATTCTCCCAGCCATCTTGCTAATGACAGTCATGAGCGGTGTGGCTTATACAGCTTTTCGTTTGAATAATGATGTGACTACTGGGATTTTTGAACGATTCCACTCTATGCCGATTGCTAAATCTGCTATTTTGAACAGTCATGTTGTCACAAGTATGCTGTTTAATTTATTGTCCGTTGCTCTTGTTTTATTCAGTGGGGTCTTGATTGGTTTTCGACCAAAAGCGGATATTGGCGAGTGGCTATTGGCACTAGGGCTTTTACTACTTGTAACCTTAGCTATGTCATGGATTGCTGTATTTTTTGGGCTCATTGCTAAAAGCAATGAAACAGCTAGCGTCTTCTCTTATTTGCTGATGGGGCTTTTATTTATCAGTTCCGGCTTTGTACCTACAGAAACGCTGCCGCATGCTTTACAAGGGTTTGCTGATTATCAGCCGATAACCCCTATTATCAATGGACTCCGTTCACTCATGACTGCTGGAAAAGTACCTGATGATTTATGGACGGCTTTTGCTTGGAGCATTGGGAGTATCGTAGTTTTTCAATGGTTGTCGGTTTTCGTTTATCGCAAAAAACAAAATTAACAGCTTAAATGATTGACGTGTCAATGATTTCAAAATATGATGAAAGCGAGTATAGCGAAAGTACAGGTGAAAAAATGAACGGAATTACGGAAATGTTAAAAGGGGTCCTAGAAGGGATCATACTGGAAATCATCGATCGTCATGAGACTTATGGATATGAAATCACCAAAAATTTACAGGAATACGGGTTTGAAGATATCGTGGAAGGAACTGTCTATACGATTCTTTTGAGATTGGAAAAGAAAGGATTAGTTACCGTTACGAAGAGAAAATCTTCTGTAGGACCCATGAGAAAATTTTATTCTTTGAATGAAGCTGGAAAGCAGGAATTAGAATTATTTTGGAAACGCTGGTCTTTTATTTCAGGTCAAATCGAAAAACTAAAGGAGTACAAAGAAAATGAGCAATAAAAATTTGGTTGGCTATATCAAAAAAATGATGGAAGACAAAGCGGAATATCGCGAACAAATGGCTCGCCTGAAAAAACTTCCTGCTGACTATCAGATCGTCTACAATGAGATACAAAAATTTCTTTGGGAATTTACCGCAGGGGATGGGATGGATATGTTGTCAGCGATGTATGAGTTGCTTGACTTTTTTGAAGAAGGTGCTTCAAATGGTCTTCCTGTCTTAGAATTGGTTGGAGAAGACGTAGGACAATTTGCAGAAAACACGTTACATGAAATCCAGGCGAAGACAAGAATCAATGAATTGAAAAGAAAAATGAATGAGCGGATCGCTAAAAAAATGGAAAAGTTATAAAAGGAACTGTGACAAGTTTTTTGTCACAGTCCTTCATACTGATTTTGAAAGATTATTTGTTTTTCTTTTCTTGATTCAGTAACCAGAAAACTAAAAATACAGCAAGTAAAACGATAACAGCACCAAATAAAGGAGCATAAGTGACACCAATCGTTTTAGTCGTTTGTGCGCCAACAAAAGAACCGAATGCAATACCAATGTTGAAAGCAGAGATATTAAATGCAGAAGCAAGCGTAATATCCTTCGGTGTATATGTTTCAGCTAATTGTACAACATATAATTGTAGACCCGGAACATTCATAAAAGAAAATAGCCCTAGAACAAAGGTAGCTGCTGTAGCAAAGAACAAGTTCCCGCTGAGAATCGTTCCAAATAAAAATACTAAAGATAAGGATAACAAGATAAACATGATACCTAAAGCTTTTAATGGACGTCGGTTCGAAAAATGACCACCGATTGTATTACCAATAGCGACCATTACGCCGTAGATAATCAACAAAATAACGACAGCTTCTGATGAATAACCGATTTTGTCTTCAAGAATCGGAGTCAAATAGGTATAAGCAGCAAATGTTCCTCCGTACCCAAGAGCTGTGATCAAAAAAGAGCCCACTAAAAATTTATTTTTAGCTATCCGAAGAATCCCACCCAGATCGACAACTCCTGGTACTGGGAGATCTTTTGGAATGAGCAATAGATTGGCGAGTAGACCGATAGCTCCAACGAAAGCAATAAAAAGAAAAGTCATATGCCAGCTTGTTTGCTGACCGATGAATGTCCCCAAAGGAACACCGGTAACGGTTGCGACCGTTAGTCCTGTAAACATGACAGCAATCGCACTTGCACGTTTGTCAGGAGAGACGACTTCAGCGGCAATGACACTTGATACAGACATAAAAATCCCATGAGCAAGTGCGGATACGATTCTTCCAGCTAGCAATAAAACAAATACCCCAGAAAAAGCAGCCAGCAGATTTCCAATGATGAAAACCACCATGATTGCTGCCATCAGCATTTTACGGTTCCATTTTGCTGTTAAAATAGTGAGTAAAGGTGCGCCTACTGTCACACCAATCGCGTAAAGAGAAACCGTCAGCCCTGCTTGAGCCAAACTGACATGAAAACTATCAACGATCAAAGGCATAAGCCCTACGCTGATAAATTCTGTAGATCCAATAGCAAAGGCATTGATTACCAAAGCCATAAGCGTAAAAACTGGTGAAATTTTTTTATTCAATTTTATTTCCTCCTCAAATTTTTCTGACAAATAGAGAATATAGACCTTCATCCTTCATTCGTGAAGTACCGACTTTTTTGTATGATAGGCACTTTTTGGTAACAAATGTGAACCTTCAAACGTTTCAGCATTTGAAAAAATTCTTATTTTTTTCAAAATATAGTTCCTTTTTTGACGAAAGTATAAAAACCGCAGAGGAAGAGACTTTGTTAGTTCACAAAATGAAAGGAGCATGCTATGATACGATGCGTATCTTTTTTAAGGAGAGATAAAAATGGAAAGAATCTATCATATTGGCGTCGAAGCAACATTGGAAGTCATCGGAGGAAAATGGAAACCGATTATTTTATGTCATTTAGGTAATGGTCCCATTCGCCCGGGTGAATTACGGAAGAAAATCCCTACGATCACACAAAAAATGCTGACCCAGCAGTTAAGAGAGTTAGAACAAGATGGTATTGTCCATCGAAAAATCTATAACCAAGTCCCGCCTAAAGTAGAATACTCGCTCACTGAAGAAGGAAAATCATTAAGAGAGATTCTAGTAGCGATGTCTGTTTGGGGAGAAGAACGTATCGAAAAACAAAAAGCCTCAGGGGAAGAAGTCACATTACTGCATACACATGGTGGCTACCTAAATTACTGATTTTCTATGACATTTATTTTAAATAAAAGAAAACAGGAGTTTTTTAAAAAGCATCATCTATTTTTTATGTAAAAAAATGGTATGATTAATCAAGTAAGAAATGATTGGAAGAAGGCAAGCAAATGAATAGTATGGAAAAAGTCAACCAGTTTAGAGATGAACGTAATTGGCGACAGTTTCATAACGAAAAAGATTTGGCTATCTCTATTTCTTTGGAAGCATCTGAATTGTTAGAACTTTTTCAATGGAAAACGCCGGAAGAAGTAAAAGAAACACAATTAGAACGAATCAAAGAAGAACTGGCAGATGTATTGATCTATTCATACATGATGGCAGACAATCTTCAATTGGATCTAGATGAGATCATTGAAGAAAAATTGATCAAAAATAATTTGAAATATCCTGTAGAAAAAAGCGCAGGTGTACGAAAAAAATACACAGAGTTGTAGAAATGTGTCATTCAGCTGTTGGAAAGAGCACAAGGAAAACAGTAAAATGAGACTGGAGGGGGAGAAGATGAAGAAAAAAGGAAAAGCAAAAAGATGGCTAGTCAATATCCTCTTGTTCCTCTTGTTATTAGTAGGACTAGCTTTGATTTTCAATGAACAGATCAAAGACTATCTTGTCAGATTAACAGGAGACAGATATGCTATAGCGAATGTAACGAAAGAAGATTTGAAGAAGAATAACGATAAAGATGTCAGTTTTGACTTTGACGCAGTAGAACCAATGACAACAGAAGGAGTGATGAGGTCACAAATGAGCGGAACAGATCTGCCAGTGATTGCTAGTATCGCAGTACCTTCTGTTTCGATCAATTTACCGATTTTCAAAGGCTTGGATAATACTTCACTGCTTTACGGTGCAGGAACGTTATCTCCAGATCAAGAGATGGGAAAAGGAAACTATGCTTTAGCAAGCCATCGTGCAACAAATCCCGAATTGCTGTTTACACCGCTGGAAAATTTGGAAATGGGTGCCAAGATCTATTTGACGGATTTAGAAAATGTGTATACATATAAAACATTTTTTAAAGAAAAAGTTGCTCCTACAGATACACAATTATTGAACGAGGTCGAGGGAAAAGAAATCGTCACGCTGATTACTTGTGGCGACATGGATGCCGTCACGCGACTCGTTGTACAAGGAGAACTGGAAAGTGTCACACCGATGAAGGATGCGACCGATGATATGAGAACTGCTTTCAATCTAGAGACAAAAACATTTTAGGATACTGGGACATAAGTCGTTACAGATCAAAAACAGCCAAAGGATATGAATCGATAAGGAAAAACCGATTTGCTGAAAAAAGAGGAACGCAAAGAGGTGCATCTCTGATTTGGTTGTTTTCTAGATAGACTTGTGTTCCAGTTTCTTTATTTTTTATATGAAAAGGCTTGCATAAATAAAAAATCGATGGTATGATGATTTTGAATAAGAAATGGATTGTTACTGTACGGCAGGCAAAACCAGAATTCAGCTAAGAAACAGTAGGCGAATTCTAGGTTTTTTTATTTTTCTTGAGAGGGCGAAGCAAAATGAAAATTGATAAAATTTTGAATAACAATGTCGTCATTTCGAAAAATGGATTCGGGGAAGAAGTCGTTTGTATGGGAAAAGGATTAGCTTTTCAAAAAAAGATTGGGGACGAGATTTCGCCAGAAGCGGTCCAAAAAGAATTTGTGTTAAGAGATTCTTTTGCTAAAAACCAATTCCAACAGCTGATGGCTGATATTCCGGCAGAGGAGATCGAATGGGTCAAACAAGTAGTCGAACTGGCTGAAGATAAACTAAAAGTTGAATTTTCGCCTAATATTTATCTGACATTGACCGATCATCTTCATTATGCAATCACACGGGCAAAAGAAAATATCCAACTGCCTAATCCATTATTATTTGAAACAAAAAAATTTTATCCGAAAGAATATCAAGCAGCGAAAGAGGCTCTTTTGTTCGTGAAACAAAAGACTGGTGTGGAACTTTCTGAGGATGAAGCCGGTTTTATTGCCTTTCATTTTGTGAATAGCCAACAAGGAAACGAAGACATGCAAGTGACGATGACCGCTACCACAATGGTAAGAGATATACTGAGTATCATCAGTAAATTCTTCGGCATCGTGTTCGATGAAGAATCTTTGAATTATCAGCGTATCATTACACATCTGCAGTTTTTTGCCCAGCGTTATCTCAAAGGGGAAGGATCTGACGAACAAGATGAATTTCTCTACGCATTAGTTCAAGGAAAGTATCCAAAAGCGTTTCATTGTGTCGAACGGATCAACGAGTATCTTCGACAAACGCAAAAACAGGAAATGGGAATCGCAGAGCAGATTTATTTAACGATCCATATTCAAAGAGTAGTAAGTGAGAAAAAAAGCATCCAATCATAAGGATTGTTACTGTATGGCAGGCAAAACCTGGATTGAAAAAATAGGTTCACGAATGTTTGTGACTGTTTTTTTCAATCTGGGTTTTTATTTTTTAAATAAAAAAAGAAAGAAGGAAAAAACAATGGATAATCAAGCAGTTGGTCGTCGTGTATGGGAAGCGGTAGGAGGACAAAAGAATGTCAAAAGTTTAGTACATTGTGCTACGCGTTTGCGGTTCAGATTAAAAGATGAATCTTTAGCAGATACGCAAAAGTTAAAAGAAGACCCAGACGTGATCCAAGTCGTTCAAAGTGGCGGTCAGTATCAAGTAGTGATTGGCAGTAATGTAGCAGATGTTTATCAATCGATCGTGGATGAGGAAGGTCTTGCAGTTTCGGAGGATGGAAAAGAAGAGTCCAAAAATGTTTTGAATCGTCTAATTGATATCATTTCTAGCATATTTACACCTTTTCTAGGGGCGATGGCAGCCGCCGGGGTATTGAAAGGATTCTTGTCATTGGCAACGGTGATGGGCTGGCTGACAGCTGATAGCGGTACTTATCAAATATTGTTTGCTGCAGCAGATGGTGTCTTTACCTTCTTACCTGTCATGCTTGCTTTTACAGCAGCTAAAAAGTTCAAAGCCAACCAGTTTTTAGCAGTAGCAATTGCTATGGCACTTGTGTACCCAGCTATCACAGCAGTTGCTGGTGCGGGAGAAGCTATCAGTTTCTTTGGGATCCCAGTGATTCTTTCGCCGTCTGGTTATACTTCTTCTGTCATACCAATCATTCTAGCAGTATGGGTGCAAAGTAAATTAGAGCCATTCGTAAAAAAAGTGATTCCGCAATTTTTGCAAATGATTTTAGTTCCGCTTGTCGTTTTAGTAGTGATGGTTCCGTTGACATTTCTTGCTTTAGGACCAATCGGGACGGTGGCCGGTAATGCTTTAGGCGGTCTCTTCAACTCGATTTATGGATTTAGTCCAATCGTAGCAGGTCTGATCATGGGAAGTTTATGGCAAGTATTCGTAATGTTCGGCATGCATTGGGGCTTCGTACCGATCATGTTTTTGAATATCGAACAATATGGGTTTGATGTATTGATGCCAATGCTTCTTCCAGCCATCTTGGCACAAGGTGGCGCTGCTTTAGCTGTAGCGTTACGAACAAAAAATACGAAGCTTCGAGCATTAGGGATTTCTTCTACAGTGACTTCGTTATTTGGGATCACTGAACCAACTGTGTATGGTGTGACGTTACCGTTGAAGAAACCATTCATTGCAGCGTGTGTTTCTGGAGGGATCGGAGGAGCTATTATCGGATTTTCTGGAGTAAAAGCTTTCTCCAGCAGTTTGGTCAGCTTATTAACGATTCCGACCTTCATTAGTACGGTAGATGGTGTAGAGTCAAATGTGACAGTAGCAGTAATAGCTACAGGAATCGCTTTTGTTCTAGCATTTGTAGGTACGCTGATTTTAGGATTTGACGAACAAACACAAGACAATCAATTAGAAAACAAACATGCAAATGCAGGAGAACCGATTACTTCAGCACGGCATACCTTAAAGAGTCCTTTAACGGGTAAAGTACTGCCACTGAGTGAAGTGCCAGACAAAGTTTTTTCTTCTGGCGCGATGGGAAAAGGTATCGCTATTGATCCAGAAGTAGGGGAACTTGTTGCCCCGGCAGATGGAGAGATTACGACTATTTTTCCAACTGGACATGCTGTAGGGATCACAACGACTGACGGAGCGGAGATTTTGATTCATATCGGGATGGATACGGTAGAATTAAATGGGAATGGTTTTGAAATCTTAGTCAAACAAGGAGACCTCATCAAAACAGGAGATTTATTGATCCGTTTTGACATTGAAGCAATCAAAGCAGCTGGCTATAGTGTGATCACACCGGTTGTCATTACAAATACCGATGCATTTGCCGATATACTTGAATTAGACCAAAAAGAGATTATTGCGAATGAAGATGTTCTAGCAATTGTAAAATAAGGAGGAAATCAGGATGCAATCACGTTTTTCAGAAAAATTTTTATGGGGTGGCGCAACCGCTGCCAATCAACTAGAAGGAGCTTATGATCGAGACGGAAAAGGGTTATCCGTTGCAGATGCTATGCCTGGAGGTAAGCAGCGTTTTGCAATCATCGGTCGTAAAGAATTTGACTGGACGATCGATCAAGAAAAATATAATTACCCGAATCATCGCGGAATCGATCATTACGATCGTTTCAAAGAAGATCTTGCCTTATTTGCGGAAATGGGGTTCAAATGTTATCGTTTTTCGATTGCCTGGACACGGATTTTTCCAAACGGAGACGAAAGCACGCCGAATGAAGCGGGATTAGAATTTTACGATCAGCTGATTGATGAGTGCTTAAAATACGATATTGAACCTGTGATCACGATTTCTCATTATGAAATGCCTCTTCATTTGGCAAAAGAATATGGTGGCTGGAAAAATCGAAAACTGATTGACTTCTATGAACGATTTGCTCAGACAGTATTAAAGAGATACAGCAGTAAAGTCAAATACTGGATGACTTTCAATGAAATCAACTCGGCCTTTCATTTTCCAGCTTTAAGTCAAGGATTAGTAAAAAGCAGCGGAGCAGGAGAGTACCAAAATATTTTCCAAGCATGGCATAATCAGTTCGTGGCAAGTAGCAAAGCTGTAAAAATCGGCCACGAATTGCGTTCGGATATCCAAATCGGCTGCATGATTATTTATGCAACGACTTATAGCATCGATGCCAATCCAGTCAATCAGGCAGCAACCATGATCCAAAATCAAGAATTCAATTTTTTCTGCACGGATGTTCAAGTACGCGGAGAATACCCTGCGTACACAGCCCGTACCCATCAAAAATATGGAGTCGATTCGGAAAAATTAGAGCAAACAGAAGAAGATTTCCAGTTGCTAAAAGAATATCCAGTTGACTACATCGGATTTAGTTACTATATGTCTACGGCAATCAATGAGACTGACCCACAAGCCGCAACTTCAGAAGGAAACTTGCTAGGCGGCGTAAAAAATCCGTTTCTTGAGGCGAGTGAATGGGGCTGGCAGATCGATCCAGAAGGGTTGAGAATCGCATTGAATGAGTTATACAATCGTTACCAGAAACCATTATTCATTGTTGAAAACGGTCTTGGTGCTATTGATCATGTGGAAGAGGATGGCTCGATCATTGATGACTATCGGATCGATTACCTACGTCGTCATATCGAAGCAATGTCCCAAGCAGTTGCAGATGGTGTAGATTTGATGGGCTATACCCCCTGGGGATGTATCGATCTAGTCAGTGCATCGACAGGAGAAATGAGTAAACGTTACGGCTTTATCTATGTGGATCTAGACGATGAAGGAAACGGGACATTGAACCGGTCGAAGAAAAAATCTTTTGATTGGTATAAAGAAGTAATTGCCTCAAATGGCGAAAATCTATAATTAAAACAGTGGAATGAAAAAGAACACACTTCTCGCATGTGATTTGTGTTCTTTTTTTATTTTTTATGTGCTATTCTTTTAGTAATAGTAAAGCAAAGGGTGACGTTATGAAAAGGACACGTGTACTATACTTGGAAGTCGCAGATAAAATCAAAGAAGATATTTTCTCAGGAAAGTATCCAGTCGGTTCGATGCTGCCGACAGAAAGTGAATTAGAAGAACTGTTTCAAGTCAGCAAAATCACTGTCCGAAAGGCAATCGAGCTGCTGGCATCAGATGAATATGTCGAAAAGAAAAGTGGTCGTGGGACGACGGTTCTAAGCAATCGTCCTTACAATCGATTATCCAAAGCGGCAAGTTTTACGCAGATCTTGAAGAACTCCCAATATGAAGTTCAGAAAGAAACGCTAGATTTGCAATTGGTCCATATAAAGAAGGAAGATCCTTTGTTTTCCTTTTTCGGTGAGCAAGCTGTTTGTTTTAAGCGCTTATATTATTTGAACAATCAGCCTTATATTTATTTTGTCCACTATCTTCCACAAGAAATGATGCAATTCAGCAGAGAAGAATTTGACAAAGAATCTTTGTATCGTCTGCTGACAAAAAAAGGGTATACCATTGACTCATTTTCTGATGATTTCTCTGCAGTATTTTTAACAGAAGAAGAACAAGAAATTCTGAAAACAGACGCACAGATTGGCATCAAACGGATACGGCAATCGTCTACGCAAATGGGGAAAATGATTGAATATTCAGAAGCAATCTATCATACGGAGCTGCATCCTTACCATATTGATTACGAAACATAAATAAAAAAGAGGTTGTGAAATCAGCGTTTTGACCTGAGTATTAGAGAAAAAAACGGAAAAACAGCTTCTCATGTTTTTGAATTGGTCGGACTTATTACCGTAGATACAAGGCTGACTCTAGATGACCATATATTCTGAATAAAGGGGTGTGACACGACTTTTGTTGCACCTCTTTTTCTTTGTAAAACCAAAAGAGCAAAGGAAAGATACATCTTTCGAAAAGCGTTTACAAATTATAGTAAAGTATGTTATTATTCAATTGTAAACATTATAATGTTATAAAAGGAGAAGAAAGATGGATAAATTTATAGGAATTATCGAACAAAAAATCATGCCCGTAGCCAATCGTATCGGTACTCAGCGACATATGACTGCCATCAGAAAAGGAATCATTGCCACTATGCCACTGACGATCGTAGGCTCATTTTTTACGATTTTACTGAATATCCCGATTGAATCAGTTGCGGCAGTCATTGAACCTTACCGTGAGATATTAGATATTCCTTTTCGCTATACAGTTGGTATCCTTGCTCTTTATGCGACATTCGGGATTGCTTCTTCTTTAGCGAAAAGCTATCGGCTTGATTCACTGACGGCAGGTATCTTGGCATTAATGTCTTTTCTGATCGTGGCAGCTCCTCCTACACGCATCTTAGAAGATGTAGGAGAAATCACAGCCGGACGTTACATCAACATCGCTAATCTAGGATCGGGCTCATTGTTTGGGGCAATCGTGACGGCAATTATTTCAGTAGAGATCTACCGGTTTTTTATCGAGAAAAAAATAACTATCCGAATGCCAGATGGTGTGCCGCCAGAAGTAACAAACTCTTTCGTTGCATTGATACCAGGAGCAGTCATCTTGATTGTCTTTTGGATCATCCGCCATATGCTTGGATTCGATTTAAATGGATTTTTGAGTCAACTACTTATGCCTTTGAAAGGTGTATTAGCGGGTAACAGCTTGTTTGGGGGTCTCTTGACTGTCTTTCTGATTTGTTTCTTCTGGGTGTTAGGAATCCATGGTCCGGCAATCATGGGTCCAGTTATTCGTCCGTTTTGGGATATTTCGATTGCTGAAAATATCGATGCATTTAATGCAGGGACAAGTGCTCACGCCATGCCAAATATTTTTACTGAACAATTTCTACAATGGTTCGTTTGGATCGGCGGAGCAGGAACCACTCTTGCGTTGGTTGTCTTATTCATGTTTTCTAAATCCAAGTATTTAAAAAGCTTAGGACGTTTGTCCATTTTACCGGGTTTGTTCAATATCAATGAACCGATGATCTTCGGTGCACCAGTAGTGATGAACCCAGTTTTGGGGATTCCATTTATTCTTGCCCCTCTTGTGACGACCACTCTTTCTTATGTTCTCACTGTCAGCGGTGTCGTGCCCATGATGGTTGCGCGTCTGCCGTTTGCGATGCCTGCGCCGATTGCTGCTTGGATGAGCACGAACTGGAGCGTTGCAGCAGGATTATTGGTTATTGGTAATTTCTTGATTACTTTGGCTATTTATTACCCATTCTTCAAAGTATTTGAAAAACAGCAATTGGCTAGAGAAGCAGAGGAGCAAGCGAAAGAGCAAGCAGATCTCACTCTGACAGATGGTGTCACCGAAGAACGACTATAATTGAAAAGAAAGAAGAGAACAAACCATGAAACGTTCATTAGGCATTTCCCTTTACCCAGACCACAGTGATCCTCAAAAAGATCGTGAGTATATCGAAACAGCCCATCAGTATGGATTCAGCAGAATTTTTATGAGTATGCTTGAGGTCACGGAAGATCCGGAAGTTGTTCAGAAAAAATTTCAGCAATTAATCTTTTTTGCAAAAGAGAGGGGATTTGAAACGATAGTAGATGTTTCGCCGGCTATCTTTGAACAATTGAATATTTCTTATGATGATTTAGGTTTTTTCCATAGATTAGGCGCAGATGGCATTCGTTTGGACTTAGGATTTGATGGGCGAAAAGAAGCACTTTTGACTTTTAATCCTTATCACTTGGCCATCGAGTTGAATATGAGTAATGATGTGGCTTATCTAGAAAATATCTTGACGCATCAGGCAAATACATCTTTTCTATATGGCTGTCATAATTTTTACCCGCAAGAAGGAACGGCTTTGCCGTATCATTTTTTCCAATCAAGTAGTGAACGATTCAAAAAAAACGGTATTCGAACGGCAGCCTTCATTACTTCACAATCAGGTACAATCGGGCCATGGGATATCAATGATGGACTGCCTACTTTAGAAATGCATCGCCATCTTTCTGTAGAAACAGCGGCCAAGCATTTGTTTGCCACAAACCTAATTGATGATATAATTATTGGAAACGCATACGCAAGTGAAGAAGAATTGAAGTCATTAGGGCATTTGGATCGTTACCAGACTGTTTTTAGAATTGAATTTGTTGCAAATGTAAATGAGGTGGAACGGCAAATCGTATTGGAAGAGCAACATGTTCGTCGAGGGGACATCACAGACCAAGTGATCCGATCAACGGAAGTTCGAAAAAAATACCAAAAAGACGAAAACAAAGTACATGATACTGAGTTTGAATTTGTCGTAGGAGATGTTGTCGTTGGGAATGACCGCTTTGGCAAATATAAAAACGAACTGCAGATCGTATTGGAGCCACACAGTGATCCGCGAAAGAATAAAGTAGGACATATTACTCCAGAAGAATTGATCTTGCTACCGTTCATTCATCCATGGTCTAAATTCAAATTTATAGAAAAGTAGGAATGATTATGTATGATTTAGTCATTAAAAATGCAAGAGAGCTTAACGGGAAGATCTTCGATATCGGGATAGAAAAAGGAAAGATCTGTGAAGTCGCCCCTCTCATCACACAAAAAGCTCGTCAGGAAATCAGCTTGACCCCTCAGCAATATTTGTCGGCTGGTTGGATCGACGATCATGTTCATTGTTTTGAGGAAATGACTTTGTATTATGATTATCCAGATCAGATCGGTGTGAATAAAGGTGTGACAACAGTCATAGATGCAGGGACAACTGGGGCAGAAAACATTGCTGATTTTTATGAACATGCCAAACAGGCAAAAACAAATGTCTATGCGCTTTTGAATATCTCAAAATGGGGAATCGTTGCACAAGATGAACTAGCAGATCTAAACAAGATTCAAGCTGATATGGTAAAGCAAAAAATCAAGGAACTGCCAGATTTCATTATTGGAATCAAAGCACGGATGAGCAAGAGCGTAGTTGGTCAAAACGGCATCACTCCACTAGAACTGGCAAAAAGGATACAAAAAGAAAACCGTCAGCTTCCTTTGATGGTCCATATCGGTTCTGCTCCGCCGGAATTGCTGGATATCCTCTCTTTACTGGAATCAGGAGATATCATGACTCATTGTTTCAATGGGAAAACAAACGGCATCTTGGATCAAGAAACGAAAACAATCAAACAAATAGCTGTAGAAGCAAAAAATCGAGGAATCATCTTCGATATCGGACACGGGACGGATAGTTTTAATTTCCAAGTTGCGGAAACAGCCTATCACCAAGGGATAAAAGCAGATACGATCAGTACAGATATCTATATTCGTAATCGCAAAAACGGTCCAGTCTATGACTTAGCTACAACGATGGAAAAATTGAAGCTTGTCGGATATACGTGGGAAGAAATCATCGAAAAGGTGACGGAAGTTCCTGCACAGAATTTCCATTTGAAGACAAAGGGACAAGTCAGAGAAGGCTTTGACGCTGATTTTACTGTTTTTGAATTGATCAATCAACCCAAGGAACTAATCGATTCCAATGGAGAGAAAAGACAGTCAAATCAGCAAATCAAACCAGTACAAACAATCATCGGAGGAAAAAGTTATGCATGCGAATCATGAGAAATTTCAGTTGAAGAAAGTCATCAATGCTTCAGGAAGAATGACGATTCTAGGCGTCTCGACCCTTTCAGAGACAGTTCTTGATGCGCAACGTTTTGGCGGTCAGCATTTTTTTGAGATGGAAGAATTAAGCATTCAAACAGGAAAATATTTAGCCGATTTGCTAGAAGTAGAAGATGTCCAGATCGTTTCATCCGCCTCTGCAGGAATCGCTCAATCGGTAGCTGCTGTTATAGGCAAAGGAGAACTGTATCCTCTTTATCATCCTTATGCAGAATCCATCAAAAAACGACAAATCATTTTGCCGAAAGGACACAATGTAGATTACGGAACGGCTGTGGAAATCATGGTGCAGCAAGGAGGCGGTCAGGTAGTCGAAGCAGGTTACGCCAATATGTGTACGCCGGAACAAATCGAAATGATGATCACAGAAGAAACAGCAGGGATTCTCTATATAAAAAGTCATCACACGGTACAAAAAAGTATGCTTGACGTGTCAGAGGCAGCACAGATTGCCAAAAAGCACCAGATTCCGTTGATCGTTGATGCCGCGGCAGAAGAAGATCTGAAAAAATATGTGCAAATGGGCGCTGATTTGGTTATTTATTCAGGGGCAAAAGCAATCGAAGGACCAAGTGCCGGAATGGTCATTGGGAAAAAAACGTATGTTTCATGGGTCCGGATGCAATCAAAAGGAATTGGACGTTCCATGAAAATCGGAAAGGAAAATATCTTTGGTTTTGTCCAAGCAGTGGAAGACTATTTGAACAAAGGCAGTGAGTCTGGCCCTGCAATGAAAGAAAGACTACAGCCATTCATCGAACAACTTAATCAGATCAATCATTTAGAAGCTAAGATCGTTCAAGATAGCGCAGGTCGAGCAATCTATCGAGCAAGTGTGAAAGTTTCAGGAGATCAATCAGCAAAACAAGTGATTAAAGCATTGAAAGAAAAAAATCCTGCCATCTATACAAGAGAATACCAGGCAAACAACGGCATCATCGAATTCGATATCCGTTCTGTCAGTCAACAGGAGATGGCAAAAATCATCGATCGTTTAAAAGAAATCTTGAAGAACTAGGAGAGAAAAAGGAATGAGATTAAGTCCCCATTATTTAAAAGATAAGATCTGTCTAAATGTGTTAGCAAATTCTGTAGAAAACGCAAAAGAATGCTATGAGGCAGCAGAAGGCCATATCGTTTTAGGTGTACTTTCAAAGAACTTTTCTGACGACGAAACAGCTATTGCAGAAATGAAAAAATACCAGCAAGCAACAAATAACGCCTTGTCCATCGGTCTAGGCGCGGGAGACCCAAACCAGAGCCAGATGGTCACTCGTTTAGCCGAAGTATTGCAGCCTCAGCATGTCAATCAAGTATTTACAGGAGTAGGAGCTTCCAGAGCAGTATTGAAACAGACAGAAACGGTCATCAACGGTTTGGTTTCTCCCACGGGTAAAGAAGGGTACGTAAACATCGCAACTGGTCCTTTAAGTTCACAAGGACCTGCAGGAGTCGTGACACTTGAAACAGCTATTCGATTATTGAAAGATATGGGCGGCAGCTCGATCAAATATTTTCCTATGAAGGGACTTTCCCATATCAAAGAATATAAAGCCTTAGCGGAAGCTTGTGCTGCCAATGATTTTTATTTAGAGCCAACTGGTGGGATCGACCTTGATAATGTGGAAGAAATCGTACGGATCGCGATAGACGCAGGAGTGAAAAAGGTCATCCCTCATGTATATAGTGCAATTATCGACAAGGATACAGGGAATACACGCCCAGAAGAGGTACGTCAACTGTTGCAATTGATGAAAAAAATCGTGGAATAAGGTGAGAAGAATGAAAATCGGTGCATTTGGGGAAGTCATGCTGCGACTCACTCCTCCTGAACATTTGATGCTGGAACAAACCCATACCTTACGCATGGCTTATACAGGGACTGGCGTAAATCTGGTAGGGAATCTTGCCCATTTTGGCGTTGAAAGTTATTTACTGACGGCTCTGCCAGACAATCGGCTAGGAAAAGCAGCACTCACTAATTTGAACGGCCTGGGTATCCAGACGAAGTATGTGATCCATCAATATCAACACATCGGCACTTATTTTGCAGAAATGGGGTATGGTGTCCGCCCGACAGAAGTCACTTATCAAAATCGAAAACATAGCTCATTTGGTTTATCTGTGATGGAGGATTATGACTGCGTAGCGTTTATTGATGAGATCGACTTGATCCATATCTGCGGGATCAGTTTAAGTTTGTCTGATGAGACAGCTGAAACGGCTATCCAATTAGCAGAACAAGCACATAAAGCAGGGAAAAAAGTTTGTTTTGATTTCAATTATCGTCCTAGTTTGAATCAAGAAGATGGAAAAAAAGAACAAATGAAGAAGCGTTATCATACAATGTTACCTTATTGCGACATCTTGTTTGGCTCAGTCAGAGATCTGACAGAGCTAGTGCAGTGGGAGGAAACAGCCGATGTAGAAAACGAACATGATCCTATTTCTTATATCCAGTCCTTTATGAACCACTACGATATCCAATGGTTTGCTGGGACAAGGCGAGAAAGTGTAGATGGAAGAAAACAGTTAAGTGGTTATTTGATCACACAACAAGAAGCAGAGAAAACAACTGTTTATCCCTTGGATGTACTCGATCGAATCGGGGCAGGGGATGCATTTGCTGCAGGGATCTTACTCGGTTTCTCTGAGAAGTGGTCCTTACAGAAGACCGTTTATTTTGCCTTAGGAAATGCTCGATTAGCTCATTCGATCCAAGGAGATGTTCCGTTAACGACAAGAGAACAAGTCGAACGTCTGCTGAATGATCCTGAAACAGACTTGATCCGGTAAAAAGATTCAAGGATAAAACAGGTTAGGATTGTTTGTTGTCCTAGCCTTGTTTTTGCTAAAGTAGCTGAAAGTAAAATAAAAGGAGTACACCAAGACAATTACATAAAGCTAAAAAGTACATGAAAGGATAACACAGGCGAAGAAAATGCGAATGAATGTATTTTTTCCACATGTTGAAAAGAAATAGAGCAATCACAGAAACAAAAGGGATCAGGAAAGACAGAACAACGAGTAAACAGATGAAAAATCGAATCAATTGTATTCTTTCCGAAGATATTTCCTCTGCTTCCATGGGAGCTTCAGGGAGATCAGGAAGAAATATAGAGAGTGTTTGACCATATAATTTAGCTAAGCGATAAACATTTTCGTGATCTGGAAACGAGCGGCCATTTTCCCAATTTGAGACTGTCTGTCTAGTAATCGCGAGCTTTTTTGCTAATTCTTCTTGCGTATGTCCATGTTCTTTTCGTAGTTGTTTTAATTTTTTTGGAAAAAGATCCCTCATAAATACTCTTCCTCTCATTATGTAAAAGCGCTTTTACATTCGTTTAACTCATTGTAAAAAGATTTTATCTATTCAGTCAAGAACAAAATAGGCAAAATAGAATTATCAAAAGAATGAGGTGAATAGAATGAAAAAAATAATTTTAACTCTTACTAGTATAAGTATGCTGGGTGTATCATTCAGTCCAAGTGTCTCTGCTTTCACGATACAAAATTCAGCAGAAACAAGCGATAGTCAAACTATTGAGATGAACGAACCAACTGATACACAGCTTAATAAAGAGATATTGGCATTTGAGCGATACGCTAATGATGTTGGAATAGAAAATATGAAATTGCTTTCTATAAATGAACAAGATAAACTATTAAATAGTTATGCAGACAATTTATCTAGACTACGCAATCCTTTAGCTGCTGCTATTGGTATAGTAGCTGGTGCGATCGCTGTAGGAAGAGGATTCTACGCTGCGGGCAGATATGGGGCAGTTCAGTGCGTGAGCAGAGGGATACTAACCCGTGCAAACTACAAAAAAAGCGCAAGTTATTATTATTGGGGACTTGTCGCAGCTTTTGGATTCTTCGTAGCTAATGGCTTTGATGACTACATGTACGGCCGCAACTAACGAAAAAAACGTTGAAAGTAGGAATATAATGGAATGGATTCGCACAGCTTTTCATATAATCTTTATTGAAAACGGATTGATTCTAGCTATTTTACTGTTAAGTATTGCAGTTGTTTCCAATAGTTTAGTCATATCTACTCAGAAAAAAGAAATGGAGATTCTTGAAAAGCGCATGAGTTGTTTGGAAAAAAAGCAAACATCAAAATAATAAGCTATTTAAGTGAATGAACGAAGGAAAAAGTTTATCTGATTTATTGAAATCAAAAACATTAGATTCTCTAGAAAATGCGTATGATACTCATGTAGAAGACATTGCTTACAAAGAATATTTGAACGATCCTTAGGTGTATGGATGAAAGAAACGGGTATCGAAAAGTAATATGAGGTATCATGTAGAGACCACGAAAAAATTTGAGAAGCAAATCGAAAAATGGATAAATTCGTTGCAAAAAACATCTTGAACTGGCTATTTAAAAATCTAGAAGACTGCGAAAATCCCAAAGCATTCGGAAAATAGTTGCTAGATATTTATGCTGGTAAGTGGCGTTATCGAGTCGGCGTCTATCGAATGATTTGTAAAATCGATTATGATAAAAGAAATGTATGAAAAATAGACGAAGTGTGCATAGATAAAGAAGCTTTTGGTTAATAGAAACCGATGAGTTGAGTAAAATCAAATCTGGGTCAGGAGGAACATCATTCTGTCCCAGTTTTTTGCCATCCAAAAAGAAAAGGGACAGTTAAAGAATCACTAGATTTTTATATTTCACTATACCTTTTTCCTGTGTTATGATTTGAAAGAACTTTTGCTGATAGTAAAGCAAGTACATTGGTATTTTTAGTGTGTGAAATGAAAAAGAAAGCTGGCGTATTTTTTTGAAAGCATTATATTTTTCAACTTTTGGTTCAAGTGAAGTGTTAAGGTATGGAGAGCTTCCAAAACCGAAGTTAGGTGAACAAGAGGTATTGGTACAAACCGAGTATATTGGATTAAATTTTGCAGACATCTATCGTAGAAGAGGCACTTATCATATCGAGAAACACTCCCCATATATCAACGGATATGAAGGGGCAGGAACAATTGTAGATGCTGGTTCATCAGAACTGAAAGCGTTGATTGACAAGAAAGTCCTTTTTGTAGATGTTCCTTTTGCAAATGCTGAATTTGTAGCAGTTCCTGTTGAAAAGTTGATTTTTCTCCCCGACAGGATTGGAATGAAAGAAGCAGCCACAATTGGTTTACAAGGATTAACGGCCGATTTTTTGGCTCATGATCTTGGAAACAATGCACCAGGAGACAAGGTATTTATTACTGGTATCAGTGGTGGTGTCGGACAGCTTCTTTCTCAAATTCTGATTGCAGATGGCGTCAGAGTATTTGGCTCAGCTTCTACAAAGGAGAAGCAAGAAATAGCACTTTCTTTAGGAGTAGAAGAAGTATTTTCCTCAAGAGAAACCGATTGGCAAGCAGCTAACAACAATCGCTTCGACACAGTATTTGATGGAGTTGGCAAAACATTGGAAAGCAGTATTGAATTACTGCATAACAGGGGAAAAGTAATCTTTTTCGGAATGGCAGGAGGCAATCCGCCAGCTATTGATCTAGTAGATATGCTTGCTCATTCGAAAAGTATCCTTACAGGAGACCTTTGGGATTATCTTTCTTCTTTTGAGGAAAGAGAAAAAAGGAGCGAACGTCTCTTTTCTTATCTTACAAATAACAAGATAGTGATCCATGAACCGACAATTTTTTCGTTAAAGGATGGAAAAACAGCCCACGAATATCTTGAATCGGGAAAAAACATCGGAAAAGTATTGTTGAAGACAAAAGAGAAATAAAAATGAAAATACTTATAATTGTTAGGAAACATACTAAGATTAGAGGGAGGGGAACATCATTCGTCAATGATGTTCCCCTCTAATCTTAGTATGTTTTTGTTTAATATTCAGTACTTTGTTGCATTCCTGTAATAGTTCTTAGTATATGACAGTTTAATGATCTGTTAGTTTGATAGTACTAGATGTATCTATCTTTTAACAGAAGGTTTCTGAATCCATATAAGGATGGTACGCCTTTTTGTAGACTTCCTGTCTCAGTCGAAGAAAGCCAACTTGTTAAATGGATGTTTTTTTGTTGCCCTCGTTCAATTGTCGATTACCATAACATCAATAAGCTGTTTGATATCTTCAGGAGTGTTGGTAGGGATACTGACTGTAGAAGCTTCATCTAGTATTTTTTGAGTCTTTTCTTTGACTAGCTCAGGATGGTCAGAAGTTTCATCATGTTGCCAGTGAGAAGGAACAGGATATTGAGTTATTGTACCGTTATGATTGCTAGAATAAACTACTAAACCTTGGAAAGTTATATTTCCACTAAGTGTGACTGTTTCAGCTGGAAAAGCGACACTTCCTGGGTCATAAGGGTCAATTGGTGTTCCTGCTGGAGACTTAGAAACATGCAGTTCAAAACCAGTACTTGGATCAGCTAACCATTGTTTATATTGTGTGCCCATCACAGCTAGCCAAACTCTAGCGTATTCTATTTCTAGATCAGAATAATTACTTAACAAATCAGTTGAATTACTAACTTGTGGACTTGTCGATTCACTGACAGAAGCATAAGTCTCACTACTATTTGTTGACGGTACAGTTGACGACGAAGGAGTTGATGGAACGATGGAAGAACTAGTGGTTTGAGAAACTGATTCGCTCCTGCTTTTGACAGTAGCGCTTGATTCGTTATTTGTTTTACTGTCAGTTGTTGCTTCACGAGAAGTAGTGTTTTCAATAACAGTCGAATGAGGTTTTGACTGGCGAGTGTTTTTTTGTTCACAACCAACAAACAGAAGTACGAGAGGGAGTAAAATGAATATCCTTTTTTTCATGAAATTAGCCTCCAATTATCTAAGAAAATAAAATAACGTTTTTCTTTCTCTTTATTGTACTCCTGTATAATAAAGAGTAAAAGGATATTTGGTTAAGAAATCTCTCTGGTTTGGAGAGAATTAGATGAAAATTAAAAGCTAATCTGAATAGAATTTTTTTATAACCATATGATACAGCAAAGTTATTCTTTTACTTAGTATGGAAATCAAATTATTTAGCATAAGTATTATTTTTTTTACATAAAGTGGTTGTTTTTGATATATATTTATTTGGCACTTTGTGATTATGTAAAAGAACAACGTGATGCTGGGCGAATCAAAGTAGTGACAGCATCTGATCTTGCAAATGATGTACAATAAAGAAGATGATCAAAGATTCGAAAAACGATGATTGATTATTTGAACCACACACTTAAGAAGAGGGGAATGAAGAAAAAATTTTGATGGAGGAAATAGTGTATAAAATCAAGAATCTAGCGGGTGACTTAGATTTCCCAGAAGCCGTGATAGAACAAATAATGATGGAATTAGAAAGTATTTCTAGTGAAGTGCTTGAACAATATAGTCGTGAATTACTGGATGCTAATAAAGCAAAAGCAGCTGCCAAAAAAATAGACGAAGTTTATGGAGAAGAGCCGTTTGTAGCATTAACAATTTATCTATATGCAGCTTCTCAAAGTTGGTTAAAAATTTATCAACCATTGAAGATTCCAAGAACTGTCTATTTGGCAACAATGAATGCTTTTACTAGATTTATTCATGAACATTTTCAAGTAACAGGAAAATATCGCTTTGACCGTGGTTTTTGGATTTGGCGTTACACTAGCGGATTGATCTTTCGGATTGGTGAATTGGAATACGAAAGGACATATTTTCCAAAGGGGCACAAAGAGCTAAAATTAGAGGGGAAGCAGTGTCTTTCTCTTCATATTCCTTCCGATGCAGATTTATCCCGCAATAAGATAAGAGATAGTTACGAAAGCGCCATTCGTTTTTTTGAATTGTATTTTCCTGATTATCATTACCAAGTGATGTACACAGATACTTGGTTACTGTCGCCAAATCTTACTAAATGGTTGAAACAAGATTCAAAAATCCGACTTTTTGCAGCTGATTATCGCCTTTTGTCAGTGGACGAACAAGATGATAGCGGAGTTCCATGGATCTTTGGACGAGTAGATGCTCATGTACAAGACTATCCAGAAAAAACGAGTTTACAACGACAAGCGAAACAACAGTTACTTGCAGGTGCACACATTGGCTCCGCTTTAGGTATTCTTTCCCTATAACTTTAACACTTCAAAATATTTTAAACATATAAATAACTGCATTAACCAAAAAATTAGGCTTCTATGGATGAGGGAAATCTACTCATTCATAGAAGTCTAGTGATTAAAGGAAGCTTTTAATTCATTGAAGCTACGATAAGCTACTCCACCATTAAATGAATCAAACGCCTCACCTCTCATCTTGAAACTATTAGAAGAAAGAAGAAGAGAAGGGGCACTCGAAAAAAGTGTATTTCGCAAATGGGTCATAAAAGAATAAGAAATGTTGCTTTTACAAAAACCTGACCGAAAAACAGTACACATTTTCGTGTTTTTTCGTTTTTTCTTGACTACTGTTGGCGCTATCAGTATCATAAATGGCAGATAGAAACAGCCAAATAAAAAAAGGCACCTCTGCTTCTAGTGGCAGCTAGAAACAGAGGCCTTGAAAAGTCATCACACGTGACCGTCCAAGTTTGCCATAGTCAATGTAAATACATCAACCTTGTTTATTGTATCGAATCTAAAAGGAGAAATCTACCCTTTAGAGGAGAAAATTTAACAAATTGTATGCGTTTTATTTGCTGAGCAAAAGGTATTGGACATTGTGTTCAATACCTTTTTTATCTGAACATACACCTGAAGATAAATCTGCTCTATTCGAAGATTTTCAATACTTTTAATAGAGATGCAGTCAGCAGATACGGTCAGTGTAAAAAGATGCTTTTTTCGTCAAAGGAACCAGCCTTTGCGTATCATATTATGAAAGCAGATTTTATTTGGCTGTTTTCTATCACTGAAAGGAGAGGAGCAACCGATGCAAGTGGTCGCTGTTTTGAATCACAATGCTATCATTGCGAAATCAAAGGAAGGAGAGTGGGTGTTGATCAAAAAAGGAATCGGATTCAAACGAAAGATCGGGGATTCAATCAATGAAAGAGAGGTGGAAAGTGTCTATCAAAAAATCTAAAATTCGGGGAGTCACTGTTCGACAGGCTTGACCCATTTCGCTGAAGCGGAATGCGTCAAGCCTGTTTTTTGAAGGGAGGAAATATCACTGGAATTGACTCAAGTCATTTATGAAGAGTTGCTGATCATTCATTCGAGTGCACGAACGAAACGTCAAATCTTAAAAGAATTAACCCAACTTATGACGGATAAAGGCGTAATATCCGATACAGAAAGTTTCTTAGAGGATGTCTATCAAAGAGAAGCAGAAGGAGCAACAGGAATCGGACAAGGAATCGCTATCCCTCATGGTAAGTCAACAAGCGTCAGACAGACAGTAATCGCGGCTGCTACTTTAGCTGATCCAATCCCATGGGAAACATTAGATGAACGACCTGTAGAGATTGTGATTTTATTTGCTGTACAAGAAGGAGATAAAAATAAAGGACATCTTCAGCTTTTGCAAAAAATTGCTGTACTTTTGGCAAGAGAGAAGTTTATCAAAGAACTGAAAAAAGCTGCTTCAATCGAAGAATTGTATACATTATTGACACAAAATGACTAGGAGGAACGATAACGTATGTTAGTAACAGGAAAAGAAATACTAGCTGTAGCAAATGAGAAAGGCTTTGCCGTACCTGCCTTCAATGCAGGTTCTGGACAATTATTGAATGCAGTGATAGAAGCTTGCGAAGAAGCACAAGCTCCTGTCATGATTGCGATCCATCCAGAAGAACTGAAATTTTTGACAGATAGTTTCGTCGCTCAAGTAAAATATGCGGCTCAGCAGACAGATATCCCTATATGTATCCATTTAGATCATGGTGCTGACTTTAACCAAATTATTCATGCCATCCGCCTAGGTTTTACTTCGGTCATGATCGATGCATCTCACCTATCATACGAAACGAATGTTATGTTATCTAAAAAAGTAGTAGAAGCTGCTCACGCTGTTGGTATTTCTGTAGAGGCCGAACTGGGAACGATTGGCGACACAGGTAATACCATAGAAGGGGGTGTCAGCGAGATTATTTATACAGATCCGTCAACAGCACAAGCATTCATTGAGGAGACAGGGATCGATAGCTTGGCGATCGCTATTGGAACAGCTCATGGAATCTATCCTAAGGAACTCAAACCTAAGCTGCGACTCGATATTTTGGAAACGATACGATCATTGACCACTATTCCTTTAGTCCTCCATGGAGGATCGAGCAACCCAGATGAGGAGATATGCCAGGCAGTTGAATTAGGAATAAACAAAGTCAATATTTCCAGTGATATCAAAATAGTATTCGCAGAAAAACTCCGAGATATCTTGAACTCGGGAGATTTAGAGATCCGTGAACCGAATGTGCTGTTTCCGCCTTGTATGGAAGCTGTTAAACAAGTTGCCTTAGATAAAATTCATTTATTCAAAGCAGACAATAAAGCAAAATATTATATGTGAGGGGGAGTGCAAAATGAAGATCGTAGGGATCGCAGCTTGTACTGCGGGAATTGCACACACGTATATCGCAAAAGAAAAATTGCTTCAAGCAGCGGAGAGTCTTGGTCATGAGATCTGGATCGAGACACAGGGGCTTGCTGGGACACAAGATCTACTGAGTCAAACGTGCATCGCGGATGCAGATGTTGTGCTTATCGCTGCAGATATCAAGGTGAATGGGAAAGAGCGGTTTCTTGGAAAAAAAATAGTCGAAGTACCAACTAGTCTAGTTGTCAAATCTCCGAGAAAACTGATTGAAAAATTAGAAGAGATGTTGGATGGACGAACGAAAGGAGTATAAGATGGAGAAATTGAAATCAATCGGCTTCAAAAAACATTTGATGACGGCGATCTCTTTCTTTTTACCTATCGTCGTTGCTTCTGGATTCTTGCTGGCTATTGGAAATATGTTGGATGGTACAACGATCGAATCCTTCACAGATGGTTTTTCTTTTGCAGATACGATGACAACGATGGGTGGATATGGTTTAGGTTTATTACCGATGATCGTTTCCTGTGCGATAGCTTATTCAATGGCAGATAAGCCTGGTATTGCACCTGGTTTGATTGTCGGGATGACTGCTAGTGGGATCGGAGCGGGTTTTTTAGGTGGGATGGTTGGCGGATATTTATCTGGATTAGTCGTTATTGGATTAACGGCAGGAATCAAAGTACCTAAATGGATGGATGGTCTAATGCCAACTCTGGTTCTGCCATTCCTCAGTTCTTTCATCGGCGGGTTGATCATGTACTATGTAATAGGAACACCCATCAATTGGCTTACAGAGATGCTTACAGGTTATTTAAGTGATTTGGATACTTCTTCGTTATTTTTATACGGAGCAGTAATTGGGGTATTGTCATCAATCGATTACGGCGGAGCTATCAATAAAGTCGTATTTGCGTTTGTGTTTGCTTTGTTTTCAGAAGGAATCTATGAACCAATCACTGTATTGATCTTAGCTTCAATGGTCACCCCATTCGGCTTGACGATTGCTTATTTCTTAGGGAAAATCATTCGTAAAAATATATTCAATCGTCAAGAAATCGATACATTGAAGACAGCTTTTCCTATGGGGATTTGTCAAATCACTGAGGGGTGCTTTCCTATCGTATTGAATGACTTGGCACGTAATGTCATAGCAACAGGAGTTGGTGGGGCAGTCGGCGGTGGATTGAGCATGCTATGGGGAGCAGATAGCCGTATCCCAGCATCAGGAATGTTTGCAGTCGCTACGATGACCAGACCATGGTCATTCATTGGCGCTTTATTAGCTGGTTCTTTTGCTACGGGAATAACTATTTTATTTTTGAAAAAACCAGTTGACCCAAATGCAGAAGTCATCCAAGAAGAAAAAGAGGAAGAAGAGATATCTTGGGATGACTTGACAATCAGTTAGGAGGAACAGAATGGATTACAAGAAAAGAGTACAACAAATGTTCCTAGATTCAGGAGTAGTATTGAAAGAAACAGAATTAGAAAGAATCGAATATACAGATTTTGGATTAGGAGCAATCGAGACTGAAGGATTGAATTTATTTGTTTATGAAAATAATGAGCGATACTGCGGGAAAGAACTGGTATTATTGCCTTATCAAACTTGTCCAGAGCATCGGCACCCACCTCGAGATGAGAATGAAGGAAAAAAGGAAACCTTTCGTTGTCGAAAAGGCTTAGTATATCTTTATGTCGAAGGAAAAGAAACAAAAAAACTTTCCTGTATTATTCCAAAGGGGCAAGAACGTTACTATACGGCAAAAAAAGAAATCATACTTCACGCTGGAGATCAGTACACGATCGAACCAAATATCAAACACTGGTTCCAGGCAGGTGCAACAGGCGCGGTTATCACCGAATTTTCTTCCAGCAGTGATGATCCAAGTGATAGTTTTACGAATCCAGCTATTTATCGTTAATACAAAGGTTTGGGAACAAGCTGATGAACCAAAATGATCAAATTTCGATCATTTGGTTCGTCGGCTTTTTTATTTAGAGAAACATCAGGCGTTGGTGAAACATAACACGATAATAAAATGGATTTTTCATTAATAGGAGAAATAAGTGTGTGACGATTTAAATAATGCGTGTTATTGACATACAGGAAGAAATCCCAATTTCTTCTATAAGTAAGTCGTTTCAATTTTATATTTACTAGTTATTTATTTTTTTGGTTACTGTAAAATAGCTGAAAAATCCTTTTTTTGTAAATACTATATATAGTGGTGTTTGATCTATATACCACTAAAAAACTACAAAATCTAGTCTTTTATTTTAAAAAAACACGTGTAGAATGAAGATAGACTTTTGAGTTAGGGAGTGTTTTTTTATGAAACTTACTGTTTTTTGCGGTTCCCGTTTTGGCAATAAAGAAAGTTACAAATTTATTGCGCAAACGTTAGGAAAATATATGGCACAAGAAGAAATCGAACTGGTTTACGGTGGTTCATACTCCGGGATTATGGGAGTGATTAGTAAAACAGTACTGGAAAATAACGGAAAAGTCACAGGTATCTATCCAAATGGCCTTTTTGAAACTGAGCTGCCTGGGAAAGATGTTACTACATTTATTCCTACAGAGACGATCGATGAAAGAAAGGTATTATTATTTGAAAAAGGAGATGCTGTCCTCGTTTTCCCTGGAGGTCTAGGTACATTGGAGGAATTTTCGCAACTTCTTTCTTGGATAGCGATCGGCCTGACACCTGATAAGCCAATCGGAATATTGAATATTGGCGGTTATTACAGCGGCTTGCAACAATTATTAGAAACTTTTGCAAAAGAGGATTTTATGGATAAAAAATGGTTGGATCAAGTGATCTTTTCCAACAATCCATTGGAACTGGTCAATGAATTACGAGCAGTATCTATTAAAAATCAGTTATTATTGAAGGAGGCAAAATAATGAGTCAAATATATTTAGCAGGACCATTTTTTTCAGAGGAGCAAATCGATCGAGTAAGTCGTATCGAAAAAGCGTTGGAGGAAAACAAAACAGTTACAAGTTTCTACTCTCCACGTCATCACCAAGAAAGCAATTATGAACTATTCAGTGCTGGTTGGGCGCAAGAAGTATACGAAAAAGATATGGAAGAGTTGACAAATGCAGAATTTGTTGTGGCTATCCTTGACTTTGAGCATCAAACAATCGATCCAGGAACGGCTTACGAATTAGGTGTGGCAACTATGTTGAAAAAACCGATGATCATCGTACAAGAAGAGACGGTACCAACGAATTTGATGATTACACAAAGTCTTCACACGTATTTAAAATCAGACCAAGCTGTACGCGAATATGATTTTGAAAAATTGCCTATTGAAACTTACGTAGGCGAGTACTTATAGAAGAGGAAGGGTTGTATGTCAGTGATTTTGATTTCAGGAACGATTGGTGCAGGTAAGAGCAGTTTGACGGATATGCTTGCAAAAGAGATTGATTCTAAACCATTTTATGAAAATGTCGAAGATAACGAAGTATTGCCGCTTTTTTATTCAAATCCTGAGCAGTACGCATTTTTATTGCAAATTTTCTTTTTGAATAAGCGATTTTTAGCAATGAAAAATGCTTTAGTGAACGATGACAATGTGCTAGACCGCTCCATCTACGAAGATAGTCTGTTGTTCCATCTAAATGCTGATTTAGGTCGGGTAACGGATATCGAAGTACAGCAGTACGATAGCTTATTAGATACGATGCTAAACGAGTTAGATGATGTTGCTCCAAAAAAACGGCCTGATTTGATGGTCCATATCAAAGTTTCTTTGGACACGATGCTAGAACGTATAAAAAAACGCGGGCGTGACTATGAACAGCTAGAAAGCGATGAAACGTTATACACCTATTACGAAACATTGAACACCCGCTATAATCAATGGTATGAAGATTTTGATGTATGTCCTAAAATACAAGTGGATGGGGATACATTCGATTTTGTAGAAAATCCAGAAGATGCAAAAAAGGTGATTCGTCAGATCCAAGAAAAATTAGCTGAATTGGAAGGAAAGCCTGCTGGAAAATATTTTACAGATAATCAGCATGCGAAAGGTCAAGAATTAGGCTAAAAATAAAAAACCAAACGACGGGAAAGAAAAATTACTACGTGATGTAGAATAAGTCTTTCTATCGTTTGGTTATTTTATATTCAAAGATGTGAAATAAATAAAACGTTACTCTTTGATTTGTGAACTGAAATGATCCACTGTTTGTTTTACTGATGAAACTTGATCAAAGGAAGAAGCTCAGTTTGAAGTTCATAAAAATCAGCCATAGTGAGTTTTGCTTGATTTTGCTTATCTTCTTTTGCTTTTTACATAATTTTTGACAGGATAAGATTCAAACGATTTAAAAGAATCTTTGACTAGTTTGTGGCAATTGTCGCATATACTCAAACTTCCTTGATCATTAAATTCTGTATGGATATTTTTGTTGTTATTACATGTACAATAATCAGGACTATCGATCATCCATTTCGTCTCCTTTACAGTCATCTTGCTTCTTTACTATAGCAGAAAAGAAGGGGAGAAACAAAAGAAGATCCAACAGATGGCACTATAGACTGTAGATGTTGCCATCCTCATCCTTCAAACGGTAATTACCGATTTTGGTAAATGTGACTGTTGCTTCTTTTTTATTTTCTTTTCCTGAAATAATATATTCGTCATCTTTGGTAGTGATCTTGATATCTGTCAGCACTGTTTTTTCTTCAGATGATTCAGAAGAATCAGCTCCTTGTGTCTGATACGTGCGTGTCCATTCCATTTTTTTATCTGTAAATGTCAACTGTCCCGCGGATAAATCCATATCTTTACGTACTTTTAGCGTATATACACTGTTGGTGATATCTGCTTTTTCCGCTTTTAAGACAGAAGAATCGGTTGTTTCGTCCGAGGATTGGTCAGAGCCGCCAAACAAATCACAGCCAGTCAATGTCAAAAGTCCCGCAGACAAAATAAATAGTACGATTAATTTCTTCAAAATACTTCCCCCATTTGATAGGATAAAGAAATTATACCATTGGAAAGTAAAACTTCAAACGGATGGAAGAGAAAAAATTCACAAAATACCATTAAATAGAATAAATTTTCAAAAGTCATAAAAAATCCACTACCTTTAGAAAGCGTTTTAAAAAATGTGTTGCAATCTTTTAGAAAAGTGCTATATTAAAAATGAACCGGTTCAATTTTAGAATCTAGGAGATGAAATAATGAAAGTCGTAGACAGACTATCTGAAAAAATGCTACCAATCGTATCTAAGATGAGTAGCCAGCGACACTTGCTGGCCATTCGAGACAGTTTTATCGTTACTATGCCGTTAGTAATGGCTGCTTCTGTCATGGTTTTGCTGAATGCTCTGATTTTTTCAAATGCAACAGTCCAAAGAATACTTGATCTAAGTCCATTGGCTGAACTTGCTTCAATCGTGAATAATGGTACGATGAGTATTTTAGCTATTATCGTGTGTTACAATATCGGCTGGAATTTGGCAACCCACTATATCCAAACAGGCGTGATTGATGATCCATCATTTAGTCCTGTTCATGCAGGAATTCTAAGTACAGCCGTAATGTTTATTTTGATGCCTTTATCAAGTACAGTCACTTTGATGGACGGAAATACAGCAGAAGCTACAGGGGTTTTCTTACAAAGTCTGACTTCTTCGTCTGGCTTAGCAACGGCGATGATTGCTGCCCTTGTCAGTACAGAATTATTTATCAAATTAGCGAAAATGAAGAGTTTTAAAATCAGGATGCCAGAAGGAGTTCCACCGGCAGTAGCTACGTCATTTAATTCTTTAGTACCAGAAATAGTTGTCATTTTATTTTTTTCAGTTGTCGTTTTTACTTTAAACCATACGACTGGTTTGAATGTTCCGCAATTAATTGAATTAGCGATTCAGACACCATTGAAAGCTTTTGTTTTATCCGTCCCAGGCATCTTATTTTTACAGTTTTTCTCTGATTTCTTATGGGTGTTTGGTATGCATGGTTCGAGTATTTTGGCTCCTATACGGCAAGCACCTTTGTTACAGTCTATTCAGGAAAACATGGATGCTTTTTCAGTAGGAAAAGAAATTCCTAATATTATTACGGAGCCCTTTACCAATGCATTTGGATTGATCGGAGGTGGCGGGTGTATTTTACCGTTAGTTATTGCTATCTTGTGGGCTTCTAAACGTCAAGAACAGCGATCGATCGCTAAATTTGGTCTGACTACTTGTTTATTTAATATTACGGAACCAATTATGTTTGGATTACCAGTAGTCATGAATCCAATATATATGGTTCCTTGCGCTATTATACCATCTATTAACTTGATTATTGCCTACGCAGCCACAAGTCTTGGAATCATCAGTAAAACAGTTGCTGCTGCACCTTGGATCACTCCGCCGGTTATACAATCTTTTATTGCTACAGGAGGCGATATACGAGCAGCAGTCTTAACAGTAATACTTATCGTTCTAGATGTATTTTTATTCCTGCCATTTGTGTTAGCCGCTAATAAGGCAAAATTGGCAGAAGGAGGATATTAAGGTGTACGATTACCCGTATCAAAACCCAAAGTTGACCATCCGCCAAAGAGTAGAAGATTTACTTTCGCGGATGAATATTGCTGAAAAAGTAGGACAGGTAAACCAGCATTTGTATGGTTGGGACTGTTATGAAAAAAACGGAGACAAGATCGAATTAACAGAAAAGTTAAAAGAACATGTTAAATGGGGAGGCGGTCTGGGTGCCTTATACGGTCTGTTTCGCTCTGATCCGTGGTCTAAAACAGATTATAAGAATGGGATTCCTGCAAAAGAAAGCTGGAAGGTAGCTAACCTAGTCCAAGAATATGTACTACAGCATTCGCGATGGAAAATTCCAGTTTTGCTTGTAGAAGAATGTCCACATGGTCATCAAGGTTTGGATGGGATTTCTTATCCAACGAATATCGGCCGTGGAAATACCTTCAATGTAGCGTTATTAGAACAAACGAGCCGATTGATGGCAAAAGAACTGGCTGCTAAAGGTGTTCATTTAGCGCTGGTGTCGACTTTGGATCTGGCAAAAGATCCTCGTTGGGGAAGGACAGAAGAGTGCTTTGGGGAAGATCCGATTCTCTCAGCTCGTTTTTCTGAAGCGGTCGTTCGAGGGTTCCAAGGAGAGATTATTTCAGAAAAAGTTTCTTTTCTTGATCAGACAGTAGAGGAAATCAATAAGAAGAAGGATCAGATCGGTGTTGTGTTAAAGCACTGTATCGCACAAGGAGAAGCTTTAGGCGGTCATAATTCAGGCACAGTGACGATTGGACGCAGAGAGTTCTCCGATATTTACGGGCCATTATTGAAGAGTACAAGAAATGCAGTAGGTGTCATGGCTGCTTATAATGATATCGACGGGGTACCTTGTCATATCAATCGAGCGCTTTTTGAGCAAACATTAAGAAAAGAGATCGGTTATCAAGGGATCGTTATGGCAGACGGTGTTGCTTTGGATCGTTTATCCGATGTTTTTACAGATAAAAAGACTGCTGCAGCATATGCATTAGCGGCAGGAATCGATCTCAGTTTGTGGGACGAGACCTATACCAAGATTGCAGAAGCCATTGATGATCAAGTCGTAGATGAAAAGCTACTAGATCAAGCAGTTCGCCGAGTTTTATCTGTCAAATTTTTATTAGGTTTGTTTGAACAACCATTTGCAAACGATCCAAAGGAGTATTGGGATCATCTCATGGAAGAATCAGAGCACTTAAATTTAGAGACAGCAAAAGAAAGTATCACTTTACTAAAAAATGACGGTATATTGCCGTTGGATCAACAAGTAAAAAACATTGCTGTTATAGGACCAAATGCTCACGATGTTTACCACTTGTTGGGAGACTACTCTGCACCACAAACAGAAGACCGTTTGAAAAAAACGATAGTACAAGAGATAAAAACAGAGTTTCCCCAATCAAAGGTTTCTTATGCACAAGGGTGTGAAGTAAGAAATCAGGAGGATCAGGAAGAAAAATTATTAGAAGCGGTGACCCTTGCTCAAAACTCAGATGTGATCATTGCAGTTCTAGGTGGATCAAGTGCGCGGAACTTTGATATGGAATTTCTTCGTAACGGGGCAGTTTCATCGAAAGGGATCAACATGGATTCTGGAGAAAATGTAGATGTTGCTTCTCTTTATTTAGGTGGATACCAAGAACAACTGATCGAACAATTGTATCAACTAGGCAAGCCAATCATCACGATACTTGTGCAAGGAAGACCCTACGATTTGATGAAAATCGAGTCATTTACGAATGCCATTGCAACAGCATGGTTTCCTGGACAGGAGGGTGGAAAAGCCATTGCGCAGATGATTTCTGGAAGAAATAACCCAAGCGGACGATTGAGTTTGTCTTATCCTAGAAATAGTCAGCAACTACCTGTTTATTACTATCAGCGTGCTGCTTCTAAACAAGAGAATTATTATGATTTAAGCGGCAGTCCATTTTATCCTTTTGGACATGGTCTAAGCTATACAACATTTGAATACAGTCAGATGGAAGTCAAAACGGATATTGACAAAGTGATAATATCAATTAAAGTTAAAAATACAGGAAGTGTTTCAGGTAAAACAAGTACTCTTGTCTATGTCCGATTAATTGACGGCGCTGTCATCCAAAGAACGAAATTATTGAAAGCTTTTCGTAAAGATGACTTGCAGTCTCAAGAGGAAAGACTGCTTGTTTTTGAACTCACTTCTGAAGACTTTAGTTATATGGACATTGATGACAAGCGGCATTATGCAAAGAAAGCGGTCATCATGGTCGAACAACAAGAAAAAGAAATCAAATGTAACTGGCAGGAGTGAAAATGTATGGCATCGATCCGTGACGTGGCTAAGATGGCTGGTGTTTCAGTGGGAACAGTTTCCCGCTATTTAAACGGTCAGCAGCTGAAGGAAAAGAATATGGAAAAAATAGCAGAAGCGATTTCAGCGTTGGACTATAAAGAAAACATCATTGCTAAAGGATTGAAGAATAATCGAAGTTTCTCTATTGGACTTTTGATAAACGGGATATCTAGCCGTTTTGGTTCGGAGGTTGTTTCAGGGATCGAAAGAGTAGCTGAAGAAAATGGGTATAGCTTATTATTAAGCGGGTTTGCCGATCAGCCAGAAAAAATCGAACAAAAAATCGAATATCTGATGAAGCATGCGATCGATGGGTTGATCGTCTTCTTATCAGAAGAAGAGTGGTCTGGATTTGAAATGCTGACAAAAATGAGTATCCCAGTTGTCGCACTGAATTGTCCGGATGCGCCAGCAGGTATTGATACAATAGTAGTGAATGATCGAGAAAGTGTAGCAAAAGTGATTGCTCATCATGGCAGACAAGGACATAAAACAATAGGATTTATTGCTGCCGCTCAAACAGATTACGTAGCAAGAGAACGTTTAGCTGGAGCCAAAGAAGCGGTACAAAAGGATCCGTCTATCCATTTAGAAATCTTTACAGGAGACTATTCTAGAAAAAGCGGCTATTACGGGGCAAAAGCATTATTAGAAAAAGGGGCAACTGCTATTTTTGTCAGCAATTACAATATGTCGATTGGTGCCATCGAATGTTTCAATCAAGAAGGTGTCAGAATCGGGAAGGATATTGCGTTCAGTCACTATGATTATTTAGATAAAAACGATCTGAGTATCCTTCCGAAAATCACGATCACGCCACCAACAGATAAAATCGGGGAACGAGCAGCAGAGCAGCTGTTGAAACGAATCAAAAAAGAAGAGGAAGAAAATGAAAAAGTGATTGTGATGGAAAATATCATACATGGAATCAACTAAAAAAGAAAAAGAGGTGCTTTGATGAAAAGATATCAATTTCCAGAAAATTTTTGGTGGGGCTCTGCAGCAAGTGGTCCACAAACAGAAGGAAGAATTTCAGGCGATGGAAAAGGAGAGAACATTTTTGATTATTGGTACAAAAACGAACCGCAAAAGTTTTTTGATCAAGTAGGACCTGAAAAAACCTCGCAAGTTTATACGAAGTATCAAGAGGATGTACAGTTGATGAAACAGACTGGGCATAATTCATTTCGAACCTCTATCCAATGGAGCCGTTTGATACCTGATGAATCTGGAACAATCAACGAAGAAGCCGTTCGTTTCTATCATCGCTATTTTGATCAGTTGATTGAAAACGGTATCGAACCCTTTGTTAATCTGTATCATTTCGATATGCCGATGTATCTGCAAGAAAAAGGCGGATGGTTGAACCGAGAAACGGTTGAAGCCTATGAAAAATACGCAAAAAGTTGTTTTCAGTTGTTTGGCTCGAAAGTAAAAAAATGGTTTACCCATAATGAACCAATCGTTCCAGTCGAGGCAGGCTATTTGTATCGATGGCATTATCCGGAAGAATCAGATATGAAAAAGGCAATCCAAGTTGGTTATCATGAAGCGTTGGCTTCAGCATTAGCCATCAAAGCTTACCATGAAATGGACCAAAGCGGTGTCATCGGAATCATCTTGAATTTGACACCGAGTTATCCAAGAGACGAATCAAATCCCGAAGATGTTAAAGCAGCACGAATAGCAGATGCGTTCTTCAATCGTTCATTCCTTGATCCAGCTGTAAAAGGCGAGTTTCCAAGGGAATTGATCGAAAGAATAAAAGAACTCGATCTAATGCCGGAGATCCATCCAGATGATTTGGCGATCATTAAAGAAAACACAGTAGATCTTTTGGGAATTAATTATTACCAGCCACGCCGAATAAAAGCAAAAGAAACACCAATCGATACTAAAAACGGTCCTATGCCTGAGGATTACTTCGACAATTATGAAATGCCTGGTCGTAAAATGAATCCTTATCGCGGATGGGAGATCTATGAAAAAGGAATCTATGATATTTTGATCAATGTACGAGATCATTATGGGAATATCGACTGTTTTATTTCTGAAAACGGCATGGGTGTAGAAAATGAAGCACGATTTATCAAGGAAGATGGTATGATCCACGATGATTATCGGATCGAATTTGTTCAATCTCATCTGAAATATGTCCATCAAGCCATTCAAGAAGGTGCCAATTGTTTAGGTTATCATATGTGGACATGCATGGATAACTGGTCGTGGACCAATGCCTATAAGAATCGTTACGGTTTTATTTCAGTAGATTTAGCACAAGATGGAAAAAGAACGATTAAGAAATCGGGTCATTGGTTCAAAGATGTATCAGACAGAAATGGATTTGAAGCTTAAAGAATAGCCAAGAGAGAATGTATGAAAATTCCCGTTCTTACCGCTTCAGGAAAAAGAAGTTCAATTATTTACGATCTTTTTCAACTTTTTTGTCTTTCTATTTCATTTTTTGTATATAATAGAATAGTCAAAATTAAATAGGAGTGGAGGAAGGCATGAGGAAAAAAAGACCGTTTCTTCTCTTTTGGTTATTCGGTTTTTTCTTACTGCTTATTTTATCCGCAGCATTTTCAGGAAAAATGACAGCAGATCTTGCTCAGAAAGAAACAGAAAAAATCGTAGCAAGCAAAGAATCAGTAGATAATTTCAAAAAAGAATTCTCAACTTATTGGTGGGAGGAATATAAATTAACTGCCAATTACGAAAAAGGTGAATTGGACATCTATTTGCCAAAAGGAAAAGAAGAAAATCAATTTATCAATATCGATGACGTACTTAGTGCGATTTCTCTCAGACAATATCAATTCAAAGACAAACATTTGGCCGTTTTGCTTTTGACTCATGATGGCGACAAGGTAGCTCGTTTGAAAAATGGAAAAGTGGTCACAGCTTATTCTGAAAAAGTGGACAAAAAAGTGGTGGCCGATCGACTAGCGGAATGGAAAAAAACCAATGAACAAGTCAAGAAAACAACTGCTTCTTCTCAAAAAAACGAGTCGACAGAACCAAGCCCTTCAGATTCTGGCAGTGGACAAACGATAACGGGAAATGAAGAAAATCAAGCCTCAATCATTACGAATGAGTCATCAGAAGGACAATATCAAACCTATGGACAATGAAAAACAGAGGTTGTGACAGAAGTGGTCAGCTTCAAGAAATAAGAAGAAATTTACGAAAAGTGCTTCTCAAGTTTTTGAACACCGTTTAGTGGAGAGGTTGTGAAAAAGCTGTCCTGCATCAAGAAATAAGGAGCTGCGACAAGAATTTTGTCTCAGCCTCTTTTTTTTTGTACGAATACCGAGAAACTACTTTTGAATACCGTGGAGTGAAGCGGTCACCACAAGACTTTTATCTCTCCATTCGTTTAATCGCTTACATCACAGCGGTTTTATGCTGTGAAAAATGGACGGAATAATCTTTAGAAAGAATAAAAAAATCTTAAGATAACAATTTTTTTAGGAAATTTTCATTTTTCAGGAGCAAAATAAGAAAAAATGTGAATAGAGAGAAGTGATATACGTGACACAACTTAAAAAATTGTGCCAAAATCGTTTAGCAATCGTTTTGACAGCTGTTTTCTTTTTTTGGCTGAAGACGATCATTGCTTACTATGCAGATTTTTCATTAGGTGTGGAAGGTACGATCCAGTACTTTATCTTGTGGATCAACCCGATTGCGACTACCTTATTGTTTTTTGGCCTTTCTTTGTATATTAAAAAGCCAAAGCCAGCGTTAGCCATTCTTTTGATCATTGATATTTTAAATACGCTTTTGTTGTACTTGAATATTATTTTTTATCGAGAATTCACAGATTTCATTACAGTCAAATCTGTATTAGGCTTTTCGAAAGTGTCGCAAGGGTTGTCAGGAAGCTCCTTTTCTTTGATGAAACCCCATGATGTCATCTACTGGTTGGATATCGCTGTGTTCATTGGGCTACTGGTTTGGTTGAAGGTCAAGAAAATACCTATCAAAAGCAACCCTGTCAGCAAACCGATGGCTATCGCGGTTACCTGTCTTTCAGGATTGATTTTTTCAGGAAATCTAGCGTTGAGCGAAGCCAACCGTCCACAATTACTGCAGCGGACATTTGACCGTTCCTATATTGTCAAATATCTAGGAATCGATGCGTACACTATTTATGACGGGATCAAAACAGGAATGACCAGCAGTGTTCGCGCGCATGCAAGCAGTAATGGAATTGATGAAGTTTTAGACTATACAAAGAAACATTATGCAGAGCCAAATCCTGAAACATTTGGGCTCGCTAAAGGAAAAAATGTGATTGTCCTTCATTTAGAAAGTTTTCAACAGTTTTTGATCAATATGAAGGTAGACGGACAAGAAGTCACGCCATTTTTAAATAGTATTTTCCAGAATCAAGCAACGATCAGCTTTGACAATTTCTTTCATGAAGTAGGACAGGGAAAGACAAGTGATGCTGAAAACATGTTGGAAACTGGCACATTTGGTTTACCTCAAGGCTCATTATTCACAGAACTTGGGTCAGATAATGTCTTTCAAGCAGCACCAGCGATCCTTGGACAAACAGAAGGCTATACAAGTGCTGTTTTCCATGGGAATGTAGCTAGTTTCTGGAATAGAGATCATGTATATAAAAATTTAGGGTATGACAATTTCTTTGATCGATCTTATTTTGATGAATCCGACGAAACGTTAGGTTATGGGATATTAGATAAAGATTTATTCAGAGAATCTGCCCAATATCTTGAACATCTACAACAGCCGTTTTACACGAAATTTCTTTCCGTAACCAACCACACGCCTTATTATACGGATGACAAGAATTTCGACTTTCCATCTTTGAATACTGGCAATAGCACAGTAGATAATTATGTTCGAACGGCCCATTATCTGGATCAATCATTGGAACAATTTTTTACGTATTTGAAAAAATCTGGTATTTACCAAAATTCAATCTTTGTGATTTACGGAGATCATTTTGGGATCTCGAATACAGATAATAAAGATTTAGCAAGTGCTCTTGGTAAAGATCCAGATACATGGGATGAATTTGACAACGCACAGATGCAACGAGTGCCATTGATGATCCATATGCCTGGTTACACTAAAGGGACAGTCAATCATGAATACGGTGGAGAAATCGATGTTTTGCCGACATTACTACATCTATTGGGAATCGATGATAAAGATTATCTTCATTTTGGTACAGACTTATTATCTTCTCAGCACGATCAAGTAGTTGCTTTTCGAAATGGGAACTTCGTGACACCCAAATATACCGTCTTAGGAGGAAAAGCTTACAATAATCAGACAGGAGAAATCATCGATACGAAAGCAGCAGGAATCGACGAGGAAATCTCCAAAGATCAGGAAAAAGTCAAGACTGCGTTAAGTCTTTCAGATAAGCTGAATCAGGAAAATCTCTTGCGGTTTTATGTGCCAAACGGATTTGAGACGATTGATCCGAAAAAATATGATTATAAAAACGAAGCGGAACGTAATGAAGCAATCGAAAAGCAAAAAGGTGAACATTCGACCAGTGTCTTTTCAAAAAACGGCAATAAAACAACGACTAACCTATATCCAGTAACAGGAACCAATGCGGAGCAGCAAAAAAATAATCAATAAACAATCAAACCAACCTTCAGGGATTAGACAGCAGTCTCATGCTTGAAGGTTGGTATTTTTTATGAGAAAAACATTTTTTTATTTTTTTCGTGTATTTTTTATTTTTAACGTATCTATTTATTGAATGCGGAAAATTTAAATTGAAATAATCATTCCTCTTATTGGCAAGCATTCTGGAAAAGCCAAGGGTTAATTTCAATTAAAAAAGGAGAACTATTATGTATGATGGAGAATTGATCAAGAAGCTTCGAGTCAACAAAAAGCTGACGCAGTCCCAATTAGCGGAAGGAATCTGTTCTAAAACTTCGCTAGTCGGGATCGAGACGAATTCAGTGAAAAAAGTATCGTTTGGAACATTGAAATCATTTTTAGAGCGAATGAACATGACACTTGCCGAATATGAATGGATACGAAATCAGCTTGATGAGCCAAAAAAATTAAAGAAAAAAAGACGAATGCTAGATCGGATTCAAGAAGACAGCTTTGATCCTTACAAAGAAATTGCTAATAACCGCAGGCACTATAAGAAAACAGAAGATCTGTACTATTTGGTTTTGAATCTGCACATGTCCAAAAAAACAGAAGTATCTGAGACGGAATTCGAATTTTTGCGTTATGAATGTCGTATCATTGAAGAATATTTGATGCAAGTACCAGAGTATGGTCAATTTGAAGTATCTATTCTAGCTGATTTTCCTTGGATATTCAGTGATCGGTTTATTGAGAATAATTATTTGAAAATCAAAAAAAGAATGCGACGGATCGCGCAACTGAATAATCACGAGCAGTATCTTTTTACTTTTTTGACGAATCTGACTTTGTTTTATATAGAAAATGGTCGCTTAAAAAAGGCACGTAGCGTGAATGAAGATATGAAACGGAGTTTAGCGCATAAAGAAAGAAGTACAGTGATTTATGAAACATTGATGGCGGACTATTACCAACGACTGATTTCCGCTGCTTTAGGGGAAGAAAAATCGGAAGACTACCAAGAGTTTTTCACAGTGATCGAATATACATTAGGGAAGAATCAAAGGAATTCTTTAGAGAAAAAACTGCTGGCCATTGCTAAATCCAGCAGTTAGACCAACAGTTTAGGATTTGTATCACTTCGCCGCTTTTTCAGCCGGTTTGTTTGTATCGAATGGTGGGAAAAAGCGGGCGATCTCTTTTGTTGCAGCATCACGGGAATCAGAAGCATGGATGATGTTTTCAGTCCCCGGCAGTGCATAATCTCCTCGGATCGTACCTGGAACGGCATCAGCCGCTTTTGTTGCTCCGACCATCTTACGGACGATATCAATCACTTCCTCGCCGACCAGCACAAGATAAACGACCGGACCAGAAGTCATGTAATCGATCAGTTCATCAAAAAAACTGCGTTCAGTCAAGTGCTGATAATGCTCTTTTGCTAGTTCAGGTGTCATCGTTGCAAATTTCATTTCAGCAATGGCCAGTCCCTTTGCTTCAAAACGTTGGATGATGCTTCCGACCAAATGGCGTCTTACGCCGTCTGGCTTGATAATAACAAGTGTTCGTTCCATAACAGCACCTCGTTTCCTACTATAATTCTATTATAGCTGGAGGTGGAAAATGAGACAAATAAAACTGCGTGAGACGGAAATATAACACGTGTATTTTAAAAAAGTATGAAAAACATGGAAAATTGATTTGACATCCTCTTTTTTAGTTGTTATATTAACGAAGGAAAACCGAATAGGATTTGTTAGGTGAGGCTCCTATACAAACATAGGCTACTGCCCAAAAACGTCGAGAGACGCCAATGGGTAGAACAGGAATTGTCGAGATAAGGCTTTTCATAAGGTAGCTAAAAGCAGACATCTGCTTTTTACGTTGTACAGTGTCAAAACTCAACGATGAGATCTGAGAAGCTTTTTTGATTTGCTTTTTCAAACCTTTCGCTGAGTATTTGGCGAGAGGTTTTTTTGTTGCCGCAAATCCCATCGGTGAAAAAACAAAAAGGGGGGTGAGCGAGTTGGGAAAATAACTATTCGAAAAATGATTGGAAGTCATGAATTAAAATTACTTAGTAAAGGAGATGAGAACAAATGGATGACAGTCATTCGAAAAACAAGGATTTAGAGGAAAGGCCAGGGCTATTATCTATCTGTTCTCAGCCCCTTTCAGCATTTTCTCTATCGATCCGATAAATAGCAAAAGACCAGAAACAGCGAAAACAGCTGTCTTTTGGACACAAAGGAGAGATTGAGATGGAAAAAAAGAAAGATACACAAAAAATCTATGCAGCTTTTGCTGGAAAAACGAAGCAAGAATTATTTGAATTGTTCCATGCATCAGCAAATGGATTGTCAGAAGAACAAATCGAGCGTTCAAGAGAAACTTATGGTGAAAATGCGATTTCATATGGCAAAAAAACACCATTCATTATAGAAATATTGAAAGCATACATCACACCCTTTACATTAGTGTTGATTGCATTAGGAATTATTTCATTCATTACGGAATACGTATTAGCCGCTCCAGGAGATAAAGATCTCTTTGGTGTAGCCATTATCTTCACTATGGTTATCGTCAGTGGGACGATGACGTTGATCCAGTCTGTGCGTTCTAATCAAGCAGCTGAAAAACTGAAATCACTTGTGAAAGTAACGGCAGCTGTCAAACGAAATGGCGAGTATACAGAGATTCCTATGGAAGAAATCGTCTGCGGAGATCTTGTGCGGCTTTCAGCAGGAGATATGATACCAGCGGATATGCGTTTATTGTCCGCAAAGGATCTATTCATTTCCCAAGCAGCACTGACAGGGGAAAGCTATCCAGTAGAAAAGCATGCGAAAGTATGTGAAGACGATCAGCAAAGCGAAACAAGTTATGAAAATCTTGTCTTTATGGGAAGCAATGTCATCAGTGGAAGCGCGGAAGGAATCATTGTTTCTGTCGGAAATGACACACTATTTGGGCATGTAGCAGAAACGCTATCTGAAAAACCCATCCAATCAAGTTTTGAATTAGGCATCCACAAAACATCCATGCTGCTGATCAAATTTATGTCATTGATGGCTCCAGCAGTTATCGTTATCAATGGGCTTACAAAAGGAGATTGGTTAGAAGCTTTTCTTTTTGGATTATCTGTAGCAGTTGGTTTAACGCCTGAAATGCTTCCAATGATCGTTACGACGAATTTGGTCAAAGGAGCAAGTGTGATGGCCAAAAAAGGAACAGTCATCAAAAATTTAAATGCTATCCAGAATTTTGGTGCGATCGATGTGTTATGTACGGATAAAACGGGAACATTGACACAAGACAAAATCATTCTTGAATATCATATGGATTGTGAAGGAAATGAAGATGATCGTGTTTTGCGCCATGCTTATCTAAACAGCTACTATCAAACAGGGCTGAAAAATTTGTTAGATGTGGCTATCATTGATGAAGCAGCAGAAACTTTAGATACAGATACGATCAATTATCAAAAAGTAGATGAAATTCCTTTTGATTTTGAACGTCGCCGTATGAGTGTTGTGGTCGCTGATCCAGCTGGCAAAACACAGATGATCACAAAAGGCGCGATTGAAGAAATGTTGAACATTTCTAAATTTATTGATCTTGGTGGTACTGTCGCACCATTAACAAAAGAACGAAAAGAAGCGGTGCTTGCAAAAGTACAATCACTTAATGAAGACGGCTTGCGAGTGATTGGTGTCGCACAAAAGACCAATCCAAGCGTTGTTGGAGAATTTTCAGTCAAAGATGAGTCAGACATGGTTCTGATTGGTTATCTTGCTTTCCTTGATCCACCAAAAGAAACAACAAAACAAGCGTTGAAAGCTTTAAAAGAACATGGTGTAGCTGTAAAAGTTCTGACTGGGGACAATGAATTAGTCACACGGTCTGTGTGCCGTCAAGTAGGCCTAGAAATCAATGAATTGATTACTGGTGAGAAAATCTCGGAAATGAATGATCATGAATTAGCGCAAGTAGCTGAAGACCATGAAGTATTCGTAAAATTGAATCCTCAGCAAAAAGCACGATTGACGACAGCTTTACGTAAAAATGGTCATACTGTCGGATTTTTAGGAGATGGTATCAATGATGCTCCAGCAATGAAAGTGGCTGATATCGGTATTTCCGTGGATACAGCTGTGGATATCGCAAAAGAATCAGCAGACGTGATCCTTTTAGAAAAAGATTTGACGATTTTGGAAAGAGGCCTTCTTTCTGGGCGAGAAACTTTTGGAAACATCATGAAATATATCAAGGCTACAGCAAGTTCTAATTTTGGCAATATGTTTTCCGTACTGATTGCCAGTACGTTCTTACCATTTTTACCAATGTTGCCTTTGCAACTTCTATTTTTGAATCTGATCTATGACGTTTCTTGCATTTCCTTACCATGGGATCGGATGGATAAAGAATATTTGGATGAGCCAAAGAAATGGAATGCATCTAGTATTGGAAAATTCATGGTTTATTTTGGTCCAACAAGTTCGATTTTTGATATCACTACTTACTTGTTGATGTATTTTGTTATTTGTCCTGCTGTAGTTGGTGGAAGTTTCCATACATTGGATAGCTCACAACAAGTGATTTTTATCGCATTATTCCATGCAGGATGGTTCGTCGAATCCCTGTGGACACAAACATTAGTGCTCCATGCATTGCGTACACCGAAAATACCATTTATCCAAAGCAATGCAACATTTGCCATGCTGGTTATCACTACATTAGGAATCATTGTCGGTTCAGTCCTTCCATTCACAGGATTTGGTGCTGAGTTAGGCTTGATGCCGCTCCCTGGCAATTACTGGTTATGGCTGCTTGTAACAGTCGTCGCTTATCTGGCGCTTGTGACAGCTGTGAAGAAAATCTATATCCGTCGATTCCAAGAACTCTTATAAGCGATGCGGCTGGGCTCTATGCTTCTGTTCATTTTGGATCAATCATGCTAAACTAGGTGTATTGTTTTGGAAAGGATTAATGTATAGATGAAAGGTGCAATATTTGATTTAGATGGTTTGTTAGTGGATACGGAAAGAACGTATCGGGATGGTTGGCTTTGGGGATTCCAGCAATTTGATATTCATATCCCGAAAGAAATCGTTGACGCTTGGGGCGGAAAAAACTGGAAACAAAGTTTTGATATTTTAGTGCAGGCAGCAGGCAGTCCTGAAAAAGTGCAGGAAGTCCGAGCAAAGCGTGAAGAATATTTTTATCAACAGCTGACAAGTGGAGCTATCCAATTGAAACCCTACGCAAAAGAAATATTGACAGACTTAAAAGAACGTCATATGAAACTAGGGATTGCTACAACAACTGTTACGAAAAGAGCAACAGATATCTTGGATCACTTTCAATTAGCCGATTACTTTGATACGTTTACGTTCGGAGATGAAGTATCGGAGAACAAGCCTTCACCGGTCCCTTATCTGACAGCTTTGGAACGAACAGGATTAGAAGCTCCTTCAGCTTTTGCAGTGGAAGATTCTTTAGTAGGAGCGACAGCCGCTTCACGTGCTGGACTAGGCGTTGTTTTGATACCCGATTCCAGTTTTGTTCGAAATTATAGCGTCGAAGAGAAGGAAAAATTGAATCTTCTTGCGGAAGGGAAAGATCTTCGAACTGTTATTGAAATGTTAGATAAAAAAACAGAAAAATAAATATAGAAAAAATAATTTGAATTTCATGCTTGACTTTTCAGTTTTCCTCCTGTAGATTATTCCCAACAACAAAATATTAATTTCGTTGAGAAGGAAAGTAAGTTTGGAAACTTTGCAGAGAGGCTCTGGCTGGTGTGAAGAGTCAAGTAAGAAAAGCTGAAAATGGCCTTGGAGAATAATTTGTCGATAAGTAGGCAAATTCGGAAATGTTCGACCGTTAAAACGAACGCCAATCTCTCTTTTTGAGATGTTGGGCTTGAGGGAAGAAAACTTCCGAAAAAAGGTGGTACCACGATACGTCGTCCTTTTACTGACATAGTTTATGTTAGTAAAAGGATTTTTTTTTGAATATTATTTGCATTGAAATGGTAAGTACGATAGAAGAACCTTTGACAGAGAGCTTCGGTAGCTGAGAAGAAGCAAGGAACGACTATTGGAAAATGGCCATCGAGCAATTCATCCCGAGCATAGATGTAAGGCGATGACGGCTGCGACCGATATCTTGCTAGAGTATGATGGTACTTGAAGAGGAGTTGTGTGTGAACACAGCTTGAACATGAGGTGGTAACACGCAAAAAGGCGTCCTCAAGAAAATGACTATTTTCATTTTCTTGAGGATGCTTTTTTTATAGACAAGGAGGAATGTTAATGATTGAATTGCGAGATGTTTCTGTATGTTTCAAACAAAAAGAAAAAGAGATACAGGCAGTAGATTCTGTAGATTTAACGATTGAAAAAGGGGATGTTTATGGGATCGTCGGTTACTCAGGTGCAGGAAAGAGTACGTTAGTCCGCGTGATGAATTTGTTGCAGAAACCAACAGCAGGAGAAGTCATCGTCAATCAGACGAATTTAAGCCAGCTCTCTCCAAAAGAATTGCGAAAAGAAAGAAAGGCTATCGGTATGATCTTTCAGCATTTCAATCTAATGGAAAGTCGAACGATTTTTGACAACGTAGATTTTTCTCTAAAGTATTCTGGAAAATCAAAACAGGAACGTCGTCAAAAAGTGAATGAACTACTGGAACTTGTCGGTCTGGAAGAAAAAGCATCTGCGTATCCTAAACAACTGTCGGGGGGACAAAAACAACGAGTGGCAATCGCACGAGCTCTGGCAAATGAACCTAAAGTGTTGTTATGCGATGAAGCAACTAGTGCACTTGATCCGAAAACGACCCTTCAGATCCTTGCACTGTTAAAAAAACTAAATCGTCAACTAGGTCTAACGATCGTCCTGATTACTCACGAGATGCAAGTTGTCAAAGAAATCTGCAACAAGGTGGCGGTTATGGAAGAGGGAAAAATCATTGAAAAAGGCAGCAGCATCCAGATTTTCAGTCATCCTGAAGAAGAATTGACTAAAGATTTTATTCGGACAGCGACACACCTTGACCAAGCATTGGAAACAATCAGTGCCCATGCTGCTTTTGCCGATCAGATTGCAAATAAATGGTTGGTGGAATTAAGTTATATCGGCAACCAGACGAACGAACCTCTAATCGCTCATCTTTACAGCAAGTACCAAGTAACAGCGAATATCTTATACGGTAATGTAGAGCTATTACAAGACACACCCTTAGGAAGTTTGATCGTTACTTTAGCTGGAGAAACCAAACAGCGGCAAAAAGCATTGGATTATTTGATCAAATCTGGTGTAAAAGTAACTATTTTACAAAAAAACGAATTAGATAACCGTATCAAAGTCATCGAAGGAGGAAGCTAAAATGACTGAATTTTTTAAAACATATTTGCCGAATGTCTATTTGATTCCGGATGAATTCATCGAAGCGACAAAGCAAACACTATATATGTCTTTTTGGACGGCATTCATTGGTGGGATTATCGGAATCATCCTAGGTGTGACGTTAGTAGTGACGCGTCCAAATGGATTACTAGCTAACAGGCTGCTGTTCGAAATACTTGATAAGTTGATCAATATCATTCGTTCCATCCCTTTTATTATCTTGCTTTCCCTTTTAGCTTTGACTACTCGTTTCTTAGTTGGAACGACGATCGGTGCCAAAGCAGCTTTAGTCCCTTTGATTTTTGGTGTTGTCCCGTTTTTTGCCCGTCAAATCGAGAATGCACTGCTAGAAGTTGATCCTGGGGTGATCGAAGCAGCAGAAGCGATGGGCACTAGCCCAATCGGCATCATTTTACGTGTTTATTTGTTAGAAGGGTTACCCGGTATCATTCGGGTCTCAGCGTTGACGATCATCAATGTGATCGGACTGACTACCATGGCCGGAGCAGTAGGTGCCGGCGGATTAGGGAATCTTGCTATATCGAGAGGATATAATCGATTCCAAACAGATGTAACGATTGTCGCTACATTATTGATTCTGGTCTTAGTTTTTTTGAGTCAATTTATCAGTAATCAACTGATTAAAAAAATCACACATTGAAAGTGGAGGAGAAAAAATGAAAAAAATTATTCGTTTTGCAGTCATTACATTTGTAGCAGTTATTTGGTTGGCAGGGTGCAGCCAAGGAAAAGTAGCTACAACTGACAAAAAAGAAACGACCGTAAAACTAGGGATCATTGGGGAAGATACAGATGTATGGGACGATGTGAAAGACCGTTTGAAAAAGGAAAACATCCATTTGGAATATGTGAAATTTACAGATTACAATCAGCCGAATGCGGCTTTAGCAGATGGATCGATCGATTTGAACTCTTTCCAACATCAATTCTTTTTAGACAATTACAATGAAGAACACGGAACCGATTTAGTATCGATTGGGAATACGGTTAATGCACCGTTGGGAATTTATTCCAATACGTTAAAAGATGTGGCTGATATCAAAGATGGAGCGAAAGTTGCCATCCCTAATGATGTCACGAATGGCGGCAGAGCTCTTCTGTTATTGCAAACTGCTGGATTGATCAAAGTGGACAAGGCAAAAGGCCAAGCGCCTACCGTTTCTGATATTACCGAGAATAAAAAAAATCTAGACATTTCTGAGTTAGATGCTTCCCAAACAGCACGTGCTTTGTCGGATGTAGACATTTCAGTCATCAATAGCGGTGTAGCTGTAGATGCTGGATTTAATCCCGCTTCTGATGCAATCTTCTTAGAACCAGTCGATGACCATGCACGTCCTTATGTCAATATCATCGTTGCAAGAAAAGAAGATGAAGACAATAAAACGTATCAAAAAATAGTAGATGCCTATCAAACAGAAGAAACAGCCAAAGTAATCGAAAAAACATCAAAAGGTTCAAGCGTACCTGCGTGGGAAACATTCGGGAGAAAATAAGAAAAAACGACTAGCATAGGAGGAAATTTTTATGACAACCACACTCTCAACAAATCAATTGAAAGATCTGATCCAATACCGTTTACCAGAATATCAAGCACTTGCACTAGCTATTCACGACCATCCTGAAGTAAGTAATTATGAATTTTATTCCTCAGCAGCTTTAATCAAACAATTGGAAAAAGAAGGGTTCTGGGTAGAAAAAGAAGTAGCTGGGCACCGAACAGGCTTTGATGCACGTTATATTTCCAATAAACCAGGTCCGACAATTGCCTTTTTGGCAGAATTTGATGCTTTACCAGGTATTGGTCATGCATGCGGACATAATTTATTTGGTACTTACTCCGTATTAGCAGCCAGCATAGTGAAACAATTCATTGATGAGATTGGTGGAGAAATCCGTGTGTATGGTACTCCGGGGGAAGAAGGAGGCGAAAATGGATCAGCTAAGGGCAGCTTCGTTCGGGAAGGTTTTTTTGAGGATGTCGATGCAGCATTATGTGTCCATCCAGCTTTTCGTTATGGGAAAACGACAGAATCTTTAGCAAATGATCCAGTCGATATCAAATTTTACGGTGTCGCTTCTCATGCAGCAGCAGCACCTGAAAAAGGAGTAAATGCTTTGGAAGCCTTGATCCAAGTGTTTAACGGAATCAACGCTCTACGCTTGCAATTGCCAAAAGATGTCAATATCCATGGAATCATTACAGGTGGAGGCGTGGCGGCCAATGTCATACCAGACTACGCTGCTGGACGTTTCTATTTACGTGCAGGAAATCGACAAACATTAGACAAAGTATATGAAAAAGTGGAAAATATCGTACGAGGTGCTGCATTAAGCACGGGTACGACTTTTGAGTTTGGATTGTTCCAAAATGCAGTCGATGATGTCATCGTCACGCCTTCTTTCGATGACTTATTCTTCCAACATGCAAAAGAAGCAGGTGTTCCTGATGAAGAAATAGAAATGGAACAAAGAACAAGTCTAGGTTCTTCTGATGTAGGAAATGTCAGCCAAGTCATTCCAACGATACAGCCTACTGTAGCAATCTCTGAGACATACATTGCCGGACATACAGAAGAATTCAAAGCTGCTGCTAAAAGTGAAAAAGGACTTGCTTCTATTGCGATTGCAGCGGAATTACTTGCCAATACAGCTCTAGATTTATTGAGAGAACCCAAGCTATTAGAAAAAATCAAACAAGAACATCAAGAAATAGTAGCAAGAAAAAAACAAGAGGGCGCTACTTTCTAGTAAAAAGATAAAGTTGTGCGTGAAAGTTATAAAAATAATTTTCAGAAAAATGAAAAAATATTTTCTTTTTCATTGACAAATGATCTTATGGAAGGTAAACTTCATACAAGTCAACTTTTCACGCAGTAGCGGTTAGGTGTTTTGTTCAGAAAGTCGGTGGTCGCTGTGAACCGATCAAGCCTAATTGACGAATTACATGGAAAGTCCATACATTTGAATAATCGTTTGAAAGTGAAAAACAGATCTGTTTTTAATTAAGGTGGTACCGCGGAGTCATTCGTCCTTAGTTGAAAGCAGGTCTTTTTATTTTTATAAAGGAGGAATCGCGGATGAATTGTGGCGGAGTAATCCGATATCTTAACTTTTTTAGAACATAAGAACAACTAAAAAAGGAGAGATTATCATGGAAAAAAAAGGAACACCAAGTTTTTTAGAAGCAACACTTGTATTAATGGTCATTGTTTTAGGCATTGCGATTGGCGTAGTCGGATTAAAGGTTTCGCCTAATATCACGATTTTGGCAGCTATCGGAATGGTCATGTTGTACGCAGTGATAAAAAAATACCCGACAGATTGGCTGCACGAAGGAATCATCAATGGCATCAAACCTGGGATCATTCCAATCTTTATTTTTATTTTAGTCGGTTCATTGATTGCTGTATGGATACAAGCAGGAATTATTCCAACCCTCATGGTCATTGGATTTAAATTGATCAGTGTCCAGTGGTTCGTCCCTTCTGTATTTGTTGTTTGTGCAATCGTAGGTAGCGCTGTAGGGAGTGCCTTTACGGTTATGTCAACGATTGGGATTGCATTTTTCGGTATTGGGACAACACTAGGACTAAATCCAGCCCTTGTAGTTGGAGCCATTGTTTCAGGTGCCGTTTTTGGAGACAAGATGTCTCCATTATCCGAATCAACAAATTTAGCAGCAGCTATTGTTGATGCCGATTTGTTCAAACACATCAAGCATATGATGTGGTCGACTGTTCCAGCATTTGTTGTTTCTTTCTTTTTATTCATGATTTTAGGACACACAAGTAAAGCCGCAAGTCTTTCATCTATTCGTGAAGTGACCGATATTCTAGAAGCAAACTTTACTATTTCAATCTGGTCACTGATTCCTCTATTTTTAATGCTCTTGTGTGCATGGAAAAAGGTGCCGGCAATTTTGACGATTTTGTTGAATATCGCTGTAGCAGTAGGAATGATCTTTATTCAAAACCCACAAACTTCCTTAACGAAGTTGGCAGGGGTCATCGAATCGGGATTTGTTTCAAATACTGGAAACCAACAAATCGATTCACTGCTTAGCCGTGGAGGGATCGAAAGCATGATGCCAACTGTGTCATTGATTATTCTAACATTGTCATTAGGTGGTTTGTTGATCGAATTTGGGTTGATCTCAACCGTTATGGAACGAGTATCAAGAAAGATGACGAACACCCCAAAATTGATTTTTACAACATTGATGACAAGCATCGGAGTAAATATCTTTATTGGAGAACAATTTCTATCTGTTATCCTGCCTGGTAATGCATTTAAAGAAACTTACGAAAAAGCAGGCTTTGATCCAACTGTATTAGGTAGAACACTAGAAGATGGTGGAACAGTGATCAATTACTTAGTGCCTTGGGGGATCGCCGGAAGTTTCGTAGCAAGTACATTTGGCATTCCTACACTCACTTACTTGCCATTCGTGTTTTTCAGTTTGCTTTCACCTGTGTTTTCGATGGTCAGTGCCTTTACAGGTTGGGGGATCTCAAAGAAATTTGTGAAACCGCAAGAAGCAGTAAGCAAGACAGCGCAATTGGAACAATAAAAACAGGATGTTTATGTAAAAAACTGCCGAGAAACTTTCGTTTCCCAGCAGTTTTTCTGTTTGGAGGGATAATGGTCATTCCATTTCTTTGATCATTTTTTTCATTTTATCGATCTCTTCTTCTTGTGCCTGAATGATTTCTTCCGCTAATTTTTTTACTTCAGGATCTTTTAAATCAGCTCGTTTACTTGTCAAGATAGCAATAGAGTGATGAGGGATCATCGCCTTCATCCACGCCGTATCATTGACAGTTGTTTGGCTTCGTACCATAAATAAGGAACCGGCAAAAACAAGAAGACTAGCGACTAAAATCATAGCATTTATCTTTTTGTTTTCATACATTTTCCACATGAACAACAACATAATGACTGCCATGACTGCACCCATCATCAGCGCCATGAATACACGTGTGCGACTGAAGAAGATATGGTCGAGCGCATAAACATTCAAATACATCATACCAAACATGACTACCGTCGAAACACCAATCATCAACAAAAACTTCCAATACTTTTTCATTTAAAACAAACTCCTTTTTCTTCATTCCTTTCTTCTATCATGTCATGAGCGTGGAGAACAATCAATTAATCTGCACAGATGGTTTTTGGATACCGTTTATCAAGAGGTCGTGAAAAAGCTGTTCTGCATCAAGTAATAAGAACAGCCAAGTAAAAACAGTTTCTTATGTTTTTAACTTGGCTGGACTTATTACCGCAGATGTAAGTTTTTGAACACCGTTTATTCGGAAAAAGGAACTGCAACAATTTTTGTCGCAGCTCCTTTTTTTTAATAGCTCCAGCTATTCAATATAAATAGAATAAAATTCTCTATTGGTTTCATTCATTCGTCAAGACGAAAGCATCATTCTTTTTTTGATAACTGAAATAAATGAACAGGTAAAGCAGACCGGTCAATACAGTTACCCCAATGGAGTTCGTGAATAGGATACCAAGGAAAATCAACCCTAAGACTGCTAATGCAAAAAAGCTGATTCCTTTGTCCCATAACGTTCCTTTCCTTAGTGCCAGTACAAAGGACGCAGCACTGATAATGATCCAGATCAATAATACTGTATAGGAAAGAGAACCTGCCAGATAGCCAAATAATTTGTCACCGACAAAATAAGAAAGAGCCACACCTAGATAAAGAACACTGGTACAAAACAGCACAGCACGTTGCGGTACTTGATGCTTGTTTAAAACAGCTAGTTTTCTAGAGGAACCTTTTCGATCTTTCAAGCGGAAGAACAAAATCCTCGAAGAAGCATACACACCTGAATTGATAGACGAGAACAGAGCAAGAACAATCACGAAATTGACGATATCTGCTGCAAATGGAATATTCATTTTTTCAAATACCATCACAAAAGGACTAACGTTCGTACCTGCTAATGTATTCCAAGGAAAAATAATCAAAAGCAAAAATAAAGGAATAATGTAAAAGGAAATGATTCTTCCCATAACGCCTTTGATTGCTTTAGGAATCGCACGTTTAGGATCATCTGCTTCGCTTACTGTGATAGCAATCAGCTCAGAACCGCCGTAAGAATAGATAACTACAAGCAAAGAACTGATGATTCCCTTCATACCATGAGGAGTAAAACCACCATGATCAGTCAATTGTTGAAGGGTAGGGAAAACACCAGTACCCAACATTTGCTGACCAACAAGGTAAGCAGCAAAAATGATCAATAGGATAATGACACTGATTTTAGCAAAGGCCAGCCAATATTCTGTCTCTGCGAATAATCGTACCGAATAAAGATTGATGATAGTAGTTAAAACAGCCAACATAAAAACAAATACCCAAGCTGGGATGTGGGGGAACCACAACTGTAAAAAGGAAGCAGCTGCAACAGCTTCAGCAATGATATTGATAATCCACATGGACCAGTAGACCCAATCGGTAAAATCGGCAGAATGAGCACCTAGATATGGACGAATCAATCCAGATAATCCGTGGTGCGTATCGCCACCACTTAAAACGATTTTTCCCAGACCTTTCATCACGATATATAAAATTATGCCGCCAATCAAAAAAGCGATCAATACAGAAGGGCCGGCGATTCCAATCGCTTCGCCACTTCCTTTAAATAGACCTGCACCAATCGCTCCACCCAAAGCTAGCATGGTGATATGTCGGGAGCTAAGTTGTTTTTTCAATTTTTTATCTTCCATAAATAACCTCTTTCTTTTAAATTCACAATCAAAATGTATAGTAAGAATAAATAGCAATAATAACAATGACTAATGATAACAAATTTTCAGACAATTACAACTATTCAGAAAACTTTTAGGCATATTTTAATGGAAGAATGATTTATTTCATCGTATTTTCATAGAAATGTTAAATTTTTATAAAAATAATAGGAAGCGTTTTACTGGCTTTTTACTATTTAAACAGGCTATCATAGGAAAAAGTGACAGAGAAAGTGAGGCGGAACAGATGAACAAAAACGACGTATTGCTAGTTGCGAAAAATAAATCACTTTATTTTTTTCCTTCCATCCGCTCTTTAGATGTTTGGTCCGGAAAAGATTTACTACAGTCGGAATTCATTAAATCAGCTCGACAACAGTTGGCAAATTATCAGCTGATCGTTTTTTTAGATTATGGATTTGATATGGAGATGGCTCGACGCGTGCGTCCATTTACCAATGCGAAAATCGTGTTATTTTTTTGGAACCACTTCAAAGCAGAACACGAGGCGATGCTGAAACAGGCACAAGATGAACCGGCAATCGATGAGATTTATCATTTTGATTTTTTGGAAGCGAAAGAGCTTGGACTAAAACATAATAGTTCCTTTTATTCGAAACATATGGATTTTTCTTCTAGCGAACCAAAGACGGATCTTTTTTTTGGTGCAACAAATAACGGCAGAAAAGAACGGGCAGAAAAATATAAGCAGGAATTTACAAAAAGAGGTGTTACGACCAATTACTTTATTCTTCCGCTTCGAGGAAATGAACAACCTGGATACCTTACTTATGAAGAGTATCTGAAAAAAACTGGGGAATCGAGCGGGATTCTAGAACTGTTGCGGGAAGGGCAGCAAGGAGTGACTTTGCGAACGTTTGAATCTATGTATTTTCAAAAGAAGCTAGTGACAGATAATCAAGCCATAGCTCATTATCAGTTTTATCATCCTGAAAACATTTTTTTGCTTCAAGAACGTGATTTAGATGAATTACCGGAATTTCTGCATACGCCATTTCAGCCAATCCCATCAGAACTGTTGGAATTTTTTGATGCAGAAAATTGGGCAAAACGTTTTTTCACTACTGACTCCGCTATTTATGAACAATATGAATACGATCTTTCCTCTGTTAAAAATAAATAAAAGTGCCAACCAATCATAGATGAAAATAAACAAGCGCAATTCTTATGGCAACATGAGAATTGTGTTTTTCTTTTTGATCTTTCGTGGGGGTAAAAAAATGAGAACCAGCTGCTGATTCAGCTGATTCTCATCAGAGAGCCTTTTATTCTGCGCCAAGGATTCCTTCTTTTGCATGGACTAATTGGGTCAAAAAGGCACAATATGGTGTAGCAATATCATATTTTTGTCCTTTTCGCCAAACGGCACCATTGATGTAGTCGATTTCAGTCAAACGATGGTTTTTGATCAGGTCTTGGTACATAGATGGGTAATGCAACCCGATGTTGTCAGGATCATAAGTAGAAGCAATATGCTGGTACACTTCTTCTTGATCTAATGTGATTCCTTCTTTTGCTGCGATAGAAGCAAACTCAGATACGATCGTTCGAACCATGCCCTCTGTCGCTTTTTGCGCACCTAGTTCAGCAATATTACAATCCAAAATCGTGCATAATCCATTTAATGTTCCGTTTACACAAGCTTTTCGCCAGATGGAATAACGAACATTATGACTATAGATTGGATTCAATTTTGCTTCTTGAAAGACTTCTACAACTTTTTTTGTAAATGCTTCGCCTTCTGGTTCCAAGTTCTCTAGTTCGATTTCTCCATCACCTAATAATGTGACTTTTCCGGGACCAGCTAGACCAGCTGTCCACATCGTGATTCCAAATAAGATATTTTTCTTTGGTACATATTTTTCCAGTACATCTTCATGACCTAATCCATTCAGTAAACACAAAACATAAGTATTCTCAGTAATAATGGATTGGATCGAACGAAACATATCATCTAATTGATTCGCTTTTGTCAAGGCTACGATCAAATCCACGTGTTCGTTGCTTTCGATGATTTCTTCTGGTGAATAGATTGGCAGTTTTGCAACTACTTCTTTGCCATTAAAGTCAGCAATCAATCCATTTGTACGAATGGCTTCAATGTGAGCAGGCCAGCGATCGATCAAAACGACCTCATTTCCGCTTTGATGCAACATCAATCCGATTCGGCTGCCCATTGCTCCGGCTCCAGCTATTGCGATTTTCATGTTTTTTCTCTCCTTTATTCAATGAGTTCCCTTTTAGTATATAGAAAAACAGAAGAAAATAGCATTGTTTTGTTTGAAAAAAGTGAAAAAAAGTGTCTTACTTAAGAAGAAAGTGAGGGATAGAGATGGATATTTTGGCGGCAATCGATTCATTTAAAGGAAGTGCTTCTTCATTTGAATTAAATCAGGCAGTTCTAAATGGCTGGGAAGACCGTAAAGGAAGAAAAATCAATGTGCCGATTGCAGATGGCGGAGAAAATACTGCAGAAGCAATCTATTACGCGCTCGGGGGAACCTGGCGTAAGATTGATGGGATGGATCTCTTATTTCGTCAGCGAAAAATCAGTTATTTATTGACGAACTGGCAAGGAAAAAATACCGCAGTCATTGAATCTGCACAAGTATTAGGATTAGATTTACTTGATAAACCAACGGATCAAACCATCCGACTTGCTTCTAGTTATGCCTTGGGAGAGCTTATCAAAGATGCACTGCTTCAAGAAGTGGAACAAATCATTGTCACTTTAGGAGGAAGCGGATGTAGCGATGGTGGTCTAGGATTACTCCAATCCTTGGGTGCTTCTTTAGAAGGGTACACAGAAGGAAATCCTTTGTTATCTACTAGAAAACTTCATTTGGATCGAAGGAACGTTCTTGTTTCTAAAGTAAAAGTGATCATCGCTGCAGATGTGACCAATCCATATACAGGTCAACAAGGAGCTGCTTGGCAATTTGGAAGACAAAAAGGAGGAACGGATACGACGTTAGCTTTCTTGGATAAACAAGCAGAAAAGATTGTTCAGCAGATAAAAGATGTTTGGGAGGTAGATTTAGATGACATCCCAGGAAGCGGAGCAGCAGGTGGTATTGGCGGAGCCCTTTTTTTGTTAGGAGCGAAGATGGTCTCTGGTTTTGAGTTGGTCAGCCAAATCACTGGATTAGAAAAACAGATCGAACAAGCAGATGTCATCATTACAGGAGAAGGGCGGATTGATCAGCAAACAATTCACGGAAAAGTTCCATATGGCGTAGCAGTGCTGGCAAAAAAATATCGAAAACCAATAATCGCTATTTGCGGAAGTAGGGACCAAGAGTTGGAAGGACTCTCTGATTTTCTCCCCATTGTCTTAAGCATTCAATTAGGACCAATCGATTTAGAGGAAGCAATGGAACACAGGCAAACATTAGAAAAAACAAAAATCTTAGGACAGACACTCAGCAGATTTTTCACCATCCTCCCGAAGTAGTTGACAAAATCAATTTCTTTATGCTATCGTAATTTCAAATATAGGACAAAGTGAGGGATCCGTGCATTGAAAAATTAAGTCGATTGATGAAAGCTGCATTCAGACTGTACCTTGTGGAGACAAGGGAGCAGTGTGCAGATTTTCAGGATTGGCTTGGTTCTTTCGATGTATGGGTCTTTTTGTGTGCACCAAACCCCTTGCATCCTCTTTAGCCAGTTCTGAAAATAGGACTGGTCTTTTTTTACGAGGTGATGGAATAATGTCTAAAATCGAAATAAAAAATGTGACATTCGGCTATGACAGCCAAGGCACATTATTATTTGAACAAGCCAATCTAAACTTTGACACCCAATGGAAACTAGGACTTATCGGACGAAACGGTCGAGGAAAGACAACTTTACTGAATATCCTGCAAAACAAACTCCCTTATCAAGGGCAAGTGATCCATCAGCAAGCGTTTGTCTATTTCCCGCAGCAAACAAAAGATAAAGAGCGTTTGACCTATTATGTGTTAAATGAGATTACGGATTTTGAGATATGGGAAATTGAAAGAGAGCTCCAACTGATGCAAACAGATCCTGAAATCTTATGGAGAGAATTCAGCACACTATCAGGAGGAGAGAAGACAAAAGTCCTACTGGCACTCTTATTTGTGGATGACACTCATTTCCCGTTAATCGATGAACCAACGAATCATTTGGATATCTCTGGCAGAAAACAAGTAGCTGCTTATTTGAAAAAGAAAAAACAAGGATTCATCGTGGTGAGTCATGATCGGGGATTTATCGATGAAGTAGTGGACCATGTTTTAGCAATCGAAAAGAGCCAACTGGAACTCTATCAAGGAAATTTCTCTATCTATGAAGAACAGAAAAAACTTCGTGATGAATTTGAAATAGCTCAAAATGAAAAATTGAAAAAAGAAGTCAGCAGGCTAAAGAAAACAGCGGCAGAAAAAGCAGAATGGTCTCGTTCCCGTGAAGGAGACAAAACAAAGAAAAAAGTCGGATTCATCGATACGGAATCTAGGCGAGTGAATAAAGGAGCAGTAGGCGCTGATGCTGCACGGACGATGAAACGATCTAAAGCAATCGTGAATCGGATGGAAACCCAGATCAGTGAGAAAGAAAAATTATTAAAAGATATCGAGTATATCGATGCTTTGACGATGAATAGCCAAGTGTCTCATCATAAACGGCTGTTAAGCGTAGAAAATCTTCAATTAGGGTATGAAAATCTGTTATTCGAGCCAGTTCATTTTACGATCGAACCTCATCAGCGGGTGGCAATTTCAGGTCCTAACGGCGCAGGAAAGTCATCCATTATCCATTATCTTCTGGGAACATTCAACGGCAAGGTTGTAGGAGAAAAATCCCAGCCCAAACATTTGACCATTAGTTACGTACGCCAAAATTATGAAGACAATCGAGGGACATTGGCGGAATTCGCGGAGAAAAACCGAGTAGACTACCAAGCATTTTTGAATAATCTTCGAAAGCTTGGGATGGAAAGAGATGTTTTTCATAACAAAATCGAACAGATGAGTATGGGGCAACGGAAAAAAGTGGAATTGGCTAAATCTTTATCACAACCAGCTGAGCTATATATATGGGATGAACCATTGAATTATTTGGATGTCTTCAATCAAGAACAATTAGAACAACTGATTTTGAACGTGAAACCTGCTATGTTACTAGTAGAACATGATCAAACCTTTCTAGATAAAGTATCTACTGAGATTATTTCTCTTGAGAAAATCTAAACCTTGTAATCTCAAAGACAACAAGGTATGGTTAAGGAGAACTTTGTCAACGAAGGAGAGAATCACATGCTTTATGTAACGAGACACGGAGAAACAACTTGGAACGCACAAGGATTAGTTTGCGGGCGGGCAGATGTGCCGCTGACTGAAAAAGGACAGATGCAAGCGCAGGCACTAGCAGAAAAGGTAGTAGATTTGCCTGTTCCGATCACGAAAATCATCCATTCCCCTCTTCAACGAGCAAGAGATACAGCACAAGCAGTAGCTGATCGTCTCAATTTGCCAATGACCGCTGATGAGCGATTGGTAGAAATGGATTTTGGGGATTATGATGGACTGCCAAGCAAAGATGAAAACTTTCAAAAAGCGCGTTTAGCGTTTGCTGTACGTTTCCCAAATGGAGAGTCGGTCTTAGATGTGTACGCACGAATCGTTCCTTTATTGAAAGAATGCATGGAAGACGAAGAAAATGTCTACTTGTTAGTCTGTCATAATGCCTTGATAAGAGTGATCAATGCTTATTTTCATCCAATGCCTAATGAAGGGTTCTTTACATTCATGGTAGAAAATACAGAATTAATTTCTTATGAGTAATTAGACTTTTGTGTTATTTAAATAAAATGTTTCAAGGCACTGCTTTTGCTTAGCAGTGCCTTTTTTGTGGCTGTGTCAATTCTTTTGGCATTATAAATCCAATTTTTAGAAATAAAATTTAATTATTTTAACAAAAGTATTGAAATTTTGTTTCTTTAGATATATACTCTAGTCATAGAAATGAAGACGGATACAGAAAAAGAGGGATAATATGTTTGGCTTTTCAATATTTATGAATGATTCTTTGTCAGAAGAGAAGAAACAGTATATCCGCCAAATGGCATCCAATGGCTTTGTCGGTATTTTCACTTCCATGCATATACCGGAAGATGATGTTTCGGCTTATCAAAATCGATTGATCGAACTAGGAAGCGAAGCGAAAAAGAATAAACTAGAGTTGATGGTCGATATTTCAGGAGAGGCATTGAAACGAGCTGGCTTTTCACTAGAAGATCTAACACCCTTGAAAGCAATTGGTGTAACAGGGTTAAGAATGGATTATCATATTTCTAATCAGCAGATCGCCGACTGGTCACATCAATTGAAAATCAGTTTGAACGCCAGCACGATCACGCCTAAAGATATCGATGAGTTGAAAGAAGCAGCGGCTGATTTCTCACAAATCGAAGCTTGGCATAATTATTATCCACGTCCTGAAACAGGACTGGACAAAGAATGGTATCAGGAAAAAAATCAATGGCTCAAAACTCAAGGATTCCTTGTCCAAGGCTTTGTACCAGGAGATACAGAGTTGAGAGGTCCACTGTATCAAGGATTACCGACTTTGGAAGAACATCGAGGGATCCATCCTCTGGCAGGCGCTCTTGATCTATTAGCAAGTAACACGGATATTGTTTATATCGGAGATGCAGGTCTGTCAGAACACGTTCAGGAGCAATTTGCTTCTTTCCAAAAAGAACAGACAGTCTTGCTGCATACGGAATCTGTAGATGAAGATTTTTACGAATATATATTAGGAAAACATACGAATCGGCAAGATGATGCAAGAGATGTCATACGAAGCGCAGATGCTCGTTTTCGAGAGATTCCGCCAATCCCAGTAAGAAATACAGCTAAGCGTATGAAAGGATCTATTACTTTAGATAACGAAAAGTATTTGCGCTATATGGGCGAGATCCAATTAACTAAATATGATTTGCCAGCGGATGAAAAAGTGAATGTAGTAGCCAAAGTCATCAAAGAAGAACTACCGCTGATCAACCAAATCAAAGCTGGTATGAACTATCAATTTATAAGAAAAGAAGGAAGATAAAAAATGAGCAAAATCAATTTAGAGAACCTAACAACGGAACGCAGAAACCAAGAAACTTTTGGATTAGATGAAATGAGTATTTCTCAAGCAGTCCAACTAATGAACAAAGAAGATCAGAAAGTGGCCGCTGCTGTTGAAAAAGAACTGACAAGTATCGAGCCAGTGATCGCCAACACGATTGAATCCTTTAAAAAAGGTGGTCGCTTGATTTATATGGGAGCTGGAACGAGTGGTAGACTTGGTGTATTAGATGCTGCTGAATGTGTACCGACATTCGGTGTAGAACCGGAAATGGTCATAGGTCTAATTGCTGGTGGAAAAGAAGCAATGACTGTAGCCGTCGAAGGAGCTGAAGATTCTTATGAATTAGGGCAAGAAGATCTAATCAAGCTGAATTTAACAAAAAATGATATAGTTATTGGTATCGCAGCTAGCGGTCGTACACCATATGTGATTGGTGGATTAGATTACGCAAAATCGATTGGTGCTGTTACAGGAACGATTTCTTGCAATAAACAAGCAGAAATCAGCAAGCATGCGGATTTCCCAATCGAAGTCGATGCAGGACCAGAATTTTTGACAGGCTCTACTCGATTGAAGTCAGGAACAGCACAAAAACTGATTTTGAATATGATTTCTACTATCAGTATGATCGGTATCGGTAAAGTATTCAATAACTTGATGGTCGACGTCAAACCAACAAATGAAAAACTAATCGAACGCTCAAAACGAATCATCATGCAAGCGACAGAAGCTGACTACGAAACAGCTGAAAAGTACTTTGAAGAAGCAGATCAAAATGTCAAACTGGCTATCGTCATGATTTTGACAAATAGTGATAAAGAGGCAGCTCAAGCAAAATTAGCTGAAGCAAACGGTTTTGTAAAAGGAACCTTATGAGGGGGAAAAGACCATGGCAAAAAACGAATTGACTTTGGAAGAACTGGCAAAACAAATTTATCAAGGAGCAGGCGGTATGGGCAATGTTGAAAGCATTGTCCACTGCATGACTCGTGTACGTATGAAGGTCATCAATGATGATCTTGTAAATGTCTCGGAATTAAAAGCGATTCCAGGAGTACTTGGCGTAGTAGAGGATGAACAGCTCCAAGTCATCATCGGACCTGGGAAAGTGAACAAAGTAGCACAAGAAATGGTTGACTTAGCAGGCGTGAAATTAGGAGAAAAACTTCCTTCTGCTAGTGCAACTACAGCAAGTTCTTCTGCATCTGGAAAAGACCGTGTAAACGAACGGGCACAAGAAATGAAAGCGGCACAAAAATCGAAACAAAAACCCTCTAAGATCAAATCGGTATTAAAAGACATCTCTAATATCTTTGTACCAATGATCCCTGCATTTGTCGGTACTGGGGTCGTGGCAGGGATTGCCGCAGTTTTAGCAAACTTAGTCACAGCTGGAACACTAGACGCAGGAACATGGCAACAATATATCGATGTGATGAACATCTTGAAAAACGGGATGTTTAGCTATCTAGTTATCTATACAGGTATCAATGCTGCACAAGTTTTTGGTGCAACGCCAACGCTTGGTGGAGTTATCGGGGCCGTTGTGATGCTGACAGGGATGAATCCGGAAGCACCATTGAAAAACTTGTTTACCGGTGAAGCTCTTGCAGCTGGACAAGGCGGGATCTTAGGTGTTATCTTCGCAGTTTGGTTATTGTCAATCGTTGAGAAAAAACTGCATAAAGTAGTACCTGATGCGGTAGATATCATCGTTACGCCAACTCTTTCACTGATTGCCATCGGTCTGATCGAAATTTTCTTCATTATGCCTTTAGCAGGGTTCATTTCTGACGGCATGGTCGGTGGGATCAACTGGGTACTTGGTGTTGGAGGAGCATTTGCCGGCTTCGTTCTAGGTACATTATTCTTGCCAATGGTCATGTTCGGACTACATCAGATTTTGACGCCAATCCATGTACAAATGATTGATGAAACTGGTCGTACCTTATTGCTTCCAATTCTTGCGATGGCCGGAGCAGGACAAGTGGGTGCAGCATTGGCATTATGGATCCGCTGCAAAAAAGACAAAGAATTAACAGAAATGATCAAAGGGGCTTTACCAGTCGGAATCTTAGGAATCGGCGAACCATTGATTTACGGAGTAACATTACCTCTAGGACGTCCATTTATTACTGCTTGTATCGGTGGAGGTATCGGTGGGGCAGTGATCGGAATGATCGGAAATGTCGGAGCAATCGCTATTGGACCTTCAGGAGCCGCTTTGATCCCATTGATCTCTGACGGTAAATGGTTAGGCTATATCCTTGGTTTATTGGCCGCTTACGCTGGTGGATTCGTTGCTACATTCTTCTTCGGTATTCCTAAAGACCGTTTAGAAAAAGAAGAACTAGCGACCGAAACAGCCACAGTAAATGAAGTGCCTGAAAAAGCAGTACCTCAAGCTTCAGCTGAAAGTGTGACTATCCTCTCATCAGTCGCTGACGGAACAGTTGTTTCTTTAGATAAAGCAAGTGATCCAGTTTTTGCACAAAAAATGATGGGTGAAGGTTACTTTGTAGAACCAGAAAACGGACATATCTATTCTCCGGTTACTGGAGTAATAAGTTCTGTTTTCCCAACAAAACACGCTATCGGCATTACGACACCAAATGGCTTAGAAATCTTGCTTCACATGGGCATCAACACAGTTGACTTAGGCGGTACGCCATTCGATGTGAAAGTAACAGAAGGACAGCAAGTGACACCTGATACGCTTGTAGCAGAAGCTGACCTAGAAGCAATCAAAGCAGCAGACAAAGAAACCTCCATGATCGTCTTGGTAACCAATATGGACCGTGTAAAAAACTTTGTCTTGGAAAAAACAGGTAAAGCGAAAGCAAAAGCACCTGTGATGGATGTCAAAGCTTAATAAGAATAGAAACAATAGAGAACATAAAAAGAAGAAGCCGAAATCTATTTTTCAGCTTCTTCTTTTGTGTTATTTATTTTTTTCTGCCAAAATTTGATAAACGCGTGTCACATCAGATGGTGTTCCCCGTAATTCATAATCTGCCAAGAAAGGAAAGCCGAATCTTTGTGCATATTGTTTGGCTGTCAGACAGTATTGATTGTTGAAGTTTTTATTACCGCTACCGACTACACCAAGGCAAAGGTTATGATTGTCTTCGTATTCCAGATATTCGCGCATCGTTTCGGTCAAGATTTCTGTGTCACCGTTGTCTAACCCATTCCCACCGTCCAAATAAGTAGGAACGAAAGTAAAAAATGGTTCTGTTTCTTTCGTAAAATCACTATTTTCATGGATTTCTTTTAAAGTAACTTCAGGATTGACAGGATCTTCTGCATGCATTTTTTCAGCATATTCTGCTAGATGTTTGGCGAAAGCACGCGTATTTCCTGAAATCGATATATATAAAATGTTCATGGATCATCCCCCAATTCTTTCCCTTTAGTATAGCATTTTTTTAAGTTTTTTGGTGGTGTAATTTGGAAAGGGACTAGGCGCTTTGCTTGTATAATGAGAAAAAAGTCGGTAGAATTATATTTCTATTAAAGTTTTTATTAATTAAGTAAAAATAAAAAAGGTTTGTTATACTTTTTGATAAAAGCGGTTTTACTTTGGAGGATGCTTACATGGATACAGAGCAACAGAAAAAAGGAATTGGTTTGATTCCACTTGCTGCCTTAGTGATTGGTTCAGCGATTGGAGGTGGCGTATTTGGTATTATGACGGACATCTCCGGATCGGCTGGCGGCCCAGCTATTTTCAGCTGGGTACTCGTAGGAACAGCAATGTTGATGCTCTCCTTATCGATCAATAATATCAATAAAAAACGTCCAGATTTAAAAGGCGGGATCTTTAGTTACGCAGAAGAAGGTTTTGGCCGTTTCGCTGGTTTTATCAGCGGTTGGGGTTACTGGCTCACATGCTGGTTAGGAAACGTGGCGTTCGCAACATTGTTAATGAGTGCATTAGGTTATTTCTTCCCCGTATTCGAAGGTGGTCAAAATGTGGCATCGATCGTGATGAGTACGATCTTCTTATGGGGATATGCATGGCTAGTGAATCGGGGAGTTGAAAATGCTAGCTTTGTCAATGCTATCGTCACGTTTTGTAAATTAGTGCCATTATTTTTATTTATTGTAGTAGCTATCAGCACCTTTTCGATCCAACAATTCATTAATAACTTTTCTAGCGATATCATATTGAATGCGAATGGGCAGCCGATCCCGTTTTCTAGTCAAGTATTGAGCTGCATCATGGTGATGCTCTGGGTATTCGTTGGTATTGAAGGAGCTTCTGTCGTAGGCTCACGAGCAAAAAAACAATCGGATGTTGGGAAAGCAACGATTCTAGGGATATTCGGTTTGATCATTATTTACGTCTTGGTTTCCATGCTTCCATATGGCACAATGACGATGAATCAGCTGCAAACGATCAAAGCGCAACCTGCTATGGGATATGTATTTGAAATGATGGTTGGTAAATGGGGGGCGGTCGTGATCAACGGCGGTTTGATCATTTCTTTAGTTGGGGTTTGGCTCTCATGGACGATCTTGCCGATTGAAACAATGGGGAATATGGCTGAGGACGGACTTTTGCCTAAAGCATGGGGAAAACTCAACAAAAATGGTGCACCAACTTATGCTATCGTATTGACGACGTTATGTACGAATGTCTTTTTACTTTCATTATTATTCACTGACAGTGCGTATAACTTTGCTTATACACTTGGTACAGCAGCGATTTTCTTCACGTGGCTTTTCTTAGGACTGTACCAAATGAAGCTTTCTTATCAGCGGAAAGAATGGGTCCAATTTTTAGTAGGGCTTTTAGCAAGTGCTTTTCAAGTATGGGCCATGCTAGTCGTAGCCTTTAATGAAGTGATGCTTGTTCTTGTTCTTTTCTTACCAGGCATTTATTTTTACCTCAAAGCACGTAAAGAGCAAAACGAACCTGTACAACATATCCACTTAGATAAGATTTTACTTATCGGTGTGACGATGGTCGGAGTAATCGCAATGGTTTTATTTGCCACTGGGATGCTTCACGTATAGAAGTATAAAGAGAGGCTGTGAAGCCTGTCGTTTATTCAAAAAAGAAGCGGTGACAACATTCGTGTCACTGCTTCTTTTTCCGAATAAAGGGTGTTCAAGAAGTAGCTTCTTCTAAAAATAAGCCGAAATTTCTTGAAACTGACCACTTCTGTCACAACCTCTTTTTTAATGAACCATCATACATTTTTTCGCTTGAATACGAGGTATCCCAATGCTAAGAACAAAGCAATGTAAGCTAAATTGCCAAACAGCATTTGATTAGTAGAAAGATGAGTCAATTGCTTCATGATCTCTTCGTTGCCAATTTGGTTTTGCAGATTCAGCATACTGATTGGATTCCATTTGATCCACTCCCATTTTTGAATGAGTGCGATGAGGATACCAGATATGATTGATGAAGCAAAATAAAAGACGATCCCTGCTGAGATGGAGGCACCGGAACTATTGATAAAACAAGCAATCATCAACACTAAACTTAAAATCAGCCATAAACCGATATAACTACCCAAAGTATAAGTGAACAAGCTTTGGATTAGTGTCTGACCAGTAGAAATCTTCTCCGTAAAGGAAATCGAAGGGAAAAGGATCAGTTTCATCAACACGGTGACAATAATAGCTAAAAGGTATAAATAAATAGAATAAATAACTAATGTGATCCATTTGCTTACTAATATTTCTCCTCGAGAATACTTTCGATAAAGGAGATTTTTCAATGTACCATATTGTGATTCCATTGAAATGATCGTACTTGCAGCAGCAATCATGATAAAGACGATCCAAGATGTGGCACTGAAAAGCTGAGCAGTCATTTCAACTGGATCAATGATCGTCGTGTATTTTTTGGCTAGAAGTGCTGTTCCTATGAGCAAAGCGACTAATAGAACAGATAAAACAGCAGTCGACTTTTTCTTGATCAATTTAAATAATTCTTGTTTTACAAGCAATGTCATTTTTCTTCTTCCCCCTTTACTGAATCCAGAATTTCCAATAGGGAAGATTCCAAATCATTCGTCAGATGCTGGACATCTGTCACATGGATATTTTCTGCAGACAATAACTGGATTACAGTTCCTAATAATTCTTCGTTTTCTTTTAGAAGCTTGATTTTATCAGGATCTTCCAAGGGATATCCAGCGTCTGTCAAGATCGTTCGAGCAGCTTGATCATTTGTTGTAGAGATAACGATGAAATCTTGCGCTGTTTGGTTCAATTCAGCCATTGTACATTGTTTGATGATCTTTCCTTGATTGATCAGGATCAGCTCATCGACCATTTTTTCAAGCTCGCTGAGTAAGTGACTGGAGATCAAGAAAGAGGTGCCCTGAGTAGCCAAGTCGGTAATGATTTTTCGCACATCTCTTGTTGCTTGTGGATCCAAACCGTTCATCGGCTCATCTAAAATAACGATAGACGGATGGTTCAGTAAGGCAAGAGCAATTCCCAATTTTTGTTTCATTCCCAACGAGTAGGATTTCGCTTTTTTGTGAATGTACTTTTCCATCTTGAGCTGATTCACGATAGTGTCGATAGCAGATACATCGTTTGTTTCAGAGAATAACTTCAGATGATCATAACCTGTTAAGAATGGATAGATACCCGGATATTCGATCAATGCTCCTACTTGTTCTAATCCTTTATGACTAGAGGGAGAAATCTCATTTTCACCAATACGGATCGTTCCTTCTGAGTAATGGATCAGTCCTAAAATAGCTTTCATGATCGTTGTTTTCCCAGCGCCATTAGGACCTACTAATCCAACGATTTTGCCAGGAGATAAGCTAAAACTGACATCGCTGAGGGCTTGTTTGTGACCAAAGTTCTTGGATAATTCTTGGACCGAAAGACTTTTCAAAAATATTCACTCCTTTTCTATAGATAGTACAAGCATACACCTGATGAGTAGAGAAGTCGCTAGGTCATTAGTCTTATTTTCTTGTTTTTTCATCGAAAGAGGAATATCAAATAAAAAGTCCCGCTTTTTCTGATCAGTCCTTGTCTGCTTGTCTAAGTATCTAGTGACCGCTAGTGATCTTGATGCCAAGGATGCTGATGAGCAGCAACCCGACAAAGAACCAAGTGGAAAGATTCAGCTTATCATGAAACAAGACCACACCAATAATGACCGAACCAACTGCGCCAATCCCTGTCCAAATAGGATAAGAGAGACTCATCGGCAAACTTTTGATTGCCTTTGACAAAAAGTAAAAACTAGCAATCATGCCAATCACTGTGTAGAAAGAATAATTGACTTTGGAAAAACCATCACTCCATTTCATCATCGTTGACCAGAATACTTCCAAAAGCCCTGCTATGATTAATTCCATCCATGCCATACTTACATTCCTCCTTAACTATAAAAAAATACACAAAAAGAGGAAAATCATCCCTTCAAAGACCTAATGGAATGATCATCCTCTTTATCCTACCCGGTGGCAGTTCGTATATCTTTTTCTGTAGTATAGCACACTTATCCAGATATCGGCAATCTGATTCTTCTTAGTAAGGTGTATCAAGCATTGACGGATACAGCATAGAACTAATCTGTTATTTATAAATCATTTAAAAAAAACGGTAGCTGTTCCTTATTTTTATTTATTATCAAGCATTAGATTGAAAAAAAGCTTTATCTTACAATAAGTAAGGTAAATTATATAATAAAAAAATAACGAAAAATATTTAAAAATAGTGTCTATTTCGTGAGAAAACAGCTATATTTTTTATGTGTTTTGCATTATAATTAAAAAAATATTGTCATTTTATGGAGGAAAATACATGGAAAATTATCTTAGCCTTTTAGGCGTATTGATCGTTATTCTCGGGTTCGCATTTAAATTAGACTCGATATTGATCGTAATGGTTGCTTTAGTTGTGACAGCTTTGACTGGCGGTCTTGGCATTCAAGGAATGTTAGAACTTTTAGGCACAAGTTTTGTGAACAATCGTGGGATGGCGATTTTCATCATCATTATGTTGGCGACAGGAACACTTGAAAGAAATGGTCTGAAAGAATCAGCGGCTTCCTTGATCAAGCGATTCAAGAAAGTATCTGCTGGCATGATCGTAGATATTTATGGAATCTTTCGAATGATCTTTGCAGCTTTTAACGTGAGTTTTGGTGGAGTTGCTGGATTTGTTCGTCCGATCATTCTACCTATGGCATTGGGGACCATCGAATCAAAAGGGTTAGAAGTCCATCCGAAGCATGAAGAAGAACTAAAAGGGATGGCTTCGGCTATGGAAAATGTCTGCTGGTTCTTTGGACAAGTACTGTTCATCGGAGGAGCAGGGGCATTGCTAGTCCAATCCACATTGAAAGATCTAGGATATGACGTAACATTGGGACAGCTTGCTTTAGTGGAAGTTCCAGTGGCCATTACAGCTTTAGTCGTGGCAAGTGTCTACTTCTATCTTAAAGAAAAGAAGCTAGCGAAGAAATATTATTCAGGAAAGGGGCAATAAGATGGACTTTTTTACAAATCCTGATATTTTGTTAGGCGATAAATTATTGGAGATTCTTTATATCGTGATGGGACTTGTGTTGATTTACACTGGAGTAAGAAACTTAACAGATCAAACCAATCCTCATCGTTACGGCTCAGCCTTTTTCTGGACGGTTTTAGGGGTAGTTATTGCAGGAGGAAGATGGCTTCCGGCAATCGTGAACGGCGGCTTGATCTTTGCGATGACCATACCGGCGATTGCTAAGAGAGTCAGCAAAGGAGAAAGCCGGCTTCCATCAAAAGAATATATGGAAAAAATGTCAGACAAACTAGGAATGAAAATATTTATTCCAGCTTTGAGTATCGGTGTCTTTGCGATTTTGTTTGCTTTATTCACCAATTTAGGTGCTTTAGTCGGTGTGGGTGTCGGTGTTTTTGCGGCCATGCTGATCTTGATGTTCTTTTCTCGAGATAATCGCCCAAGCACATTTTTAGATGACGCAGCAGATATGCTGGGCACAGTAGGGCCGTTAAGTATGTTGCCAATGCTTTTAGCTTCTCTTGGTGCGGTATTTACAAGTGCCGGAGTTGGAACAGTGATTTCCAATGCCGTAGGTACAATCGTTCCAGAAGGAAATGTGAACATCGGTATCATCATTTATGCTCTTGGCATGGTGATATTTACGGTAATCATGGGGAATGCATTTGCGGCTATCACCGTGATGACGGTTGGTATCGGTGCACCATTCGTATTTAGCCATGGAGCGAATCCAGCGTTAATAGGAATGGTCGCGTTGACTTGCGGTTTTTGTGGAACCTTGCTGACACCGATGGCTGCTAACTTCAATATCGTGCCTGTAGCGATGCTGGAAATGAAAGACAAATACGGCGTGATCAAAAACCAGTTGTTTATTGCGTTATTTATGCTGGTTTTCCAAATTGCTTACATGATTTTATTTAAATAAAAAAAGAGGTTGGGACAGAAGTGGTCAGCTTCAAGAAATAAGAAGGAATTGACGAAAATGGCTTCTCAAATTTTTTTGGAATTTCGGCTTATTTTTCGAAGAAGCTACTTCTGGAACACCATTTATTCGGAAAAAGGAGGTGTGACACTAGTCACACCCCCTTTTTGTTTCTCTAATACTCAGGTCAGAGCGCTGATTTCACAACCTCTTTTTTTAGTTTCCTGCCACGAATCTATCGAAAAAGAGCGTGGACTTTTTTCGATGATATAAGGATCATGGGTCACAACGATGACTGTTTTCCCTGCGCGATGCTGTTGGAATAGCAGATCCAAGATATGGTTACGGTTCTCGTTATCTAAAGAGCCAGTGGGTTCATCTGCTAGGATCAGTTCTTTGTCTTCTAGTAGGAGTTTGGCAAAAGCTAGGCGTTGCTTTTCTCCGCCAGAAAGACGATAAACTTTTGTTTTCAATGGATAGTCTAAGGAAACCTTGGCAAGAGCTTCTTGCTGCAGCTTGATTTTTTCTCTTCGTCTGGTCTTTCGATAGATGAAGGGGATGTTCAAATTGTCCATGATCGTTTCATCTTCGATCAATCCATGATTTTGGAAAAGATAGGAGATTTTATTTCTCCGTAGTAAAAGAGCTGCTTTGCTGTTGATTTTCGGCGCATTTTTTCCAAAGAGCGAGACCGTTCCTTCATCGAATGAATCAATGAGTCCCAAAAGATTCAATAGGGTGGATTTTCCTGCACCGCTTTTTCCGTGGATCGTCCAAAATTCTCCTTGATCGATCGTCAAGGAGACAGCATCCAGGACAAGTTTTTGTTTGTAGGTTTTCGTTACATGATCTAATTGGATGAGAGACATCAGACTATCATTCTCCTTTTAATATAGTTGCTTTTTCTTTTCTTTCCAAACGGTGCAAGGTGAAGAAAATCATTCCTATCTCTAAGATAGAAAAAAGAATCAGACTTTGGAGCCAAGCAAAAGGCGCATCCATGAAAGTCGTATATAAAACCAATGCACCATATTGTATGAAAAACGGCAAGAAAATCATACGATAAGTTTTGATCATGGAAATACCATTCAATCGCCAAATCGTATATTTCTGCTTTTTGATCTTCAAAGAGATCAGCACGAGATAAGCAATCATCGTGATCAAAAGATAAAGTGCGAAGAGAATTTCCAGGCTACGTCGTTTGATTCCGAAATGTAAATCTACTTTTTTGATTTCTGAAAGCGGAGTGAGGACTGGGTAGTTGTCCAATAAATAATTTTCTTCCAGTACCTTTTTGATCGGTTCGAATGTTTTCTCGACCGATTGAGTGATAGGAACTTTGACTGGGTCGAAATATCCACCACCAGTAATGATTTGCCGGAGATTCCCCGCGCTGTTATTTCTTGTTTGGACTTCGATGACATTCGGATAGTAAATGATTTCTTCATCTGGATGGAATGTATGGATCTCTTGTTTGGACCGGATGAGATAAAAATCAGCTTGTGATTCATCCAGAAAGTAGCCATGCAAATAATGTTCTTTGATTTCTTGGAACTGATTCTCCAATCTTTCCGGTACTAAAAAGACACGTTGTGTTTCCTCGGGAGAGATCGCTATTTTTTGTCCAGTTACGCTGATAATCGGGTATTTTTGCAAATAATTGACATTTACACAAATTTTGCGGTTGATTTCTTTTTCTTCCATAAAGTAACTGACTGTACCAATCAGTAGCATCCCGTTTTCTTCTAGATATTGATACAAGCGGTCTTGTTGGGCGCTTAATACATTGTTTTCGATACTGATGACTTCATGGTTGTTTTTCCCTGAATAGGTATTATAAAATACTGCATACTCAGAAAATTCATCCGGATACGTAGAAGGAAGAAGCGACAGATTGACCAGTTCTACAAGTGTAAGGACGCTTGCCAAGCACCAGACGAAGGCGATGGTCTTGAAGAAATAAAGTGAAAAAATAAAAGTTCTGGCATACGATTTCCTATTTAGATTCTCCACAAAAGAAGTGGTGCATAAGAAATAAACAACACATAGCAAACTAATGATAGATACGGTAAAAAAAGCGAATTGGTGGAACATGTTCAAAAGGAAAATCGATGGATCAAAAATTAGCTGGACCAAACAACACGATCCGAACAGGAAAAGTAGATGTTTTATCAGTACTTTATACAAGATCGTCGCACAAGAGAGTCCGTTCAATCGTAGGATCGATAACTTTCTTGCATTGTCGAATAGCCATAGAGCGGTGAATAACAGAAAGAAGACCAGACTGATAATAATCAAATTCCTCACAGGACGAAAATCAAGCAACATGATGGTTTCTGAATAATCTGTATATTGAAAATCCTGCACCGTGAATGAAGGTTGATAGAGTTCATTATACTTAGTCGTCAAGCTTTCGATGAACGCGGATACCTGCTCTGTATTTTGGCTCTCTACAAATTTCGTCGCTTCTTTAAAGGAAGGCAGCTCTATCAATGGATGATTGTTGAACGAAGCATAATTGATCGTATAGTGTTGGGTTGAGAGGTGTTTTGCTGAAGGATGATTCAGCAGCGTTCTCAAATCAGGCTCATTGGAAAAGTAGTCGATCACGACTAAATCAACACTTGGGTCAGGCTTTCCGTTCGTGATTTTGGGTGTGAAATTTGTTTCACGAAAAAGTACGTTCAACTGTTCTTCTTCAGCTGTTTCGAGCAAAATGGACAGGTTTCTCGAAAAATTTTGTCGATCGTCTTGGATCGTTCGAGGTAGATCGAACGATCGGTATTGTTCAGGAAGCGAATAGCTGTCGGCGATGATTCTTTCTTGTGCCACCTCTTGGACATAAAAGAAAATCATAAATGAAAGGATAGAAAAAAGGACGAATAAATTCAACCGAATAAGTTTATTGTTCATGAAATGTGATCCTTTACTGTTAAAATAAGTAGCAATTTTTTAATGATGTCTGATGAAAACATCAGTGTAGTTACTTAAAGATGGATTACCACCAGCCGTAATACGCCAAGCCTGTGTGTTTGCTATCACCTACTACAGTGGCATAGGCATACATGTTACGGTCAGCATAAGCAGTATATCTTCTACCTCCAACCACTGCTGTTGCATAGTGGAATTTATCATAATGATTGAAATTTGACCAAGCACGTTTTTGTCCTATTGGCATAGCAGGCCAGCTATGTGTCCCGTATGTCCAATGTCCGCGGTGGATATGGACAGATCCTCTACTTTCTAAAGGGGCATCCGTTATGAGAGAGGGATCTGTCGTGCCAATCACTTTCCCGCTATCATCCAAAATGACCCCGCCTGATCGAGGCATTTGTTCGGTTATCCGTATTTCGTTTTTTGAGTCTGTGACTGTGGCAGCATGTGCTTCTGCTTGCACCATGCTAATGACGGTACTTCCTAAAAGAAGTCCTATTTTGCAAACTAATGTTATTTTTTTCATTTTTTACTTCCTTTCTTCGATAAATGGTATAGGTGATATTTCCATCAGACAATCTTTATTTTATAGTAAAATAATCCGATTTCAAAGTAGCGGAACACTATTTTTTTATAAGAATATATTAAGTTTGCTCTGTTATGTTATTTAAACTCTTCTTTCCTTTATTTACGCTGTTCAAGGAAAATGGTAAGATAAAAGATAACCATATGTTAAATCAATCGGACGGAGGAACAACAGATGAAAGTACTAGTAACAGGTTTTGATCCATTTGGTGGGGACAAAGTGAATCCAGCCTATGAAGCAGTAAAGAAAATGCCAGATGAAATCAGCGGTGCTGAAATCATCAAAGTGGAAGTACCGACCGTATTCGAAAAAAGCAGTCAAGTAGTCAAAGAAGCCATCCAACAGCACCAACCAGATGTCGTGATCTGTGTCGGACAAGCAGGCGGACGGTCAGCAGTCTCGTTCGAACGTGTCGCAATCAATCTAGCAGAAGCAAGAATTCCTGATAATGAAGGAAATCAGCCATTTGATACGGTTTTAGAAGAAAACGGTCCAGCCGCTTACTTTACTTCATTGCCAATCAAAGCAATGACAAAAAATGTACAAGATCATGGTCTACCAGCGTACATCTCTTATACAGCAGGAACATTTGTCTGCAACGATATCATGTATCGTTTGCTTCATTTGATCGAAACGCAATTCCCTGCAATTCGCGGTGGGTTCATCCACGTACCATTCTCACCAGATCAAGTGATCGATCGTCCAGTGGGTACACCTTCTATGTCTCTGGAAGACATTGCTTCTTCTTTGACTTATGCAGTTGAAGCAGCAGTAGAAAATAAAGAAGATATTTCCGGGAATGCCGGAACAACTCACTAATTTAGCAAGAAACACTGGCTGGTTGCTAACGTTATGTTAGTAGCCAGCTTTTTGTAATTAGAAAGGAAAGAAATAGCCGTGGAAGAATGGCAATCCGTCTTTGAAGAATGGTTTCCAAAAGAAATCAACAAAAGCTATCCTATTAAGATCTCTAAACAATACACAAGCAGTCAACGTTGGGAGATCTATGCAAAATTAACAAAAAAACAGCGGGAACTAGTCGATAAGCACCGCCGATATCTAATCAGCTCTCGTTTTATGGAAGAACATTATTTGGCCGCAACAGATTGGGTGTTTTCTGACTTCAAGATCAATCCGTTTTTTCGAACAAAACGAAGCCAGCAAAAATTGTATTGCGAATGTGGGAGAGAATTAAAAGTGCAATATATCGTCAAATCGCCAAAAACCGGAAAGACCCTAAAGCTAGGTATCAACCACTTTGCCGATCACCTGCATGTTTCTCCGACAGTAGCAGCTTCGATCCATCAGGGAATGACAAAAGTCGATCTGGCCTTAGATGAATTATTATGGCTTAAGCAAAAGAATATCGATTTTCCTGAAGAACTATGGCAAAAATACTGTTTTGTCCTGTACCAAAATCGACGGATGAAACAGCCATATTTACCGGATATAAAATTAGCACAGCGTCTCGCAGAATTTCGCCAAGCAAAAATGCCGATTTACATAGCGGATTATCAAGCATTGGAAAATGAAATCAAGAAAATCAGTGAACACATCAATGGGCAGCCAAAAAAGCGACAGATAAAGAAAGAACTGTTTGACGACTTTGCAGAAGAATTAGTAAAGGATGTAGAAGAATTCTTGAACAACTATCGCACATTTTTACGTAAAGATTGGCAATCCATCGTTTATGAAGAAGTGCCAGCACATCCTAATGCTTATTTTGAAACGTTTATTTCCGCATTGAGAAAGACAAAACGTCAGCGAACACCAGAAGTCATTGCTCAGATGGAATATTTTGCGAAAAAACAACGGTTCATCCAACCAAAAATCTATCTATTTATTTGGAAGCAATATTGTCGCTATGGTTTTACGGAAGGATTCTTCGACAGCATTCCTCGGATAGTCAGAAATGGTTTTTTAAAAGTATTGCGTAAAGAACGAGAAGCCGTACAATCTGCTGATAAGAAAGAGCGCACAGTCTCAAAAGAAAAATGGCAGCTAGTAGTGAAGGAGATCCATTCCGGGAATGTAAAAGAGACGATCGACAAATGGAAAGGAAAACATTATCGTTTTACTGAAGCGCAAAAACAAGCGTTAGAATATTATCAGAAGTTAGAAGAATCACTGCGTTTCAATGATGAGGCAAGAAAGTATCTGAAGGAATTACTATAAAAAATAGGCTTTCTCTCTAAAAATAGAGAGAAAGCCTATTTTTTATGCGTGTTGTTGTGCGTTGTAGTATTCTTCTTCCATTTTTTGCATACGTTCACGTTCTTTTTGGTTATACCAAGGAGAAACGGTAAATGCAAGGACATCATTCAGCAAGTAAACAGAGCTGTTCACGAACATCGCCAAACTTGCAGATCCATGCGTAAATGAAATATACCAAAGGACCATTTGTGCAAGCCCTGAAGCTAACCACCAGTAATATTGGTTATTATAACGCAAGAAACTGATGATGCCAGCAGTCAAGCTAATGGAAAAAGCAATGGCATCTACCCATGGGCGAGGATCATCTGTATAACGACCAATCAGGAATCCTGAAACAAGATAGACAAGGAAAGTACTGATGATTGCGATAAACCAGCTTTTTCCAGTGAATTTTCGGATTTTTGAAGCCATATTATGATTCCATTCTTTACTTAACAATACGGGGATATCCAATGTAATCATATAAGCAATCTGTTCACCGATACTTAAATAGTTCTTTGCTGAAAATCCAACGATAATAAAACAAATCGCAGACAAAATACCTAAAATACCGTTGACTGATTTTGCCGCATTGATGGATAAAATACACAATACACCAAGCGTGGTACCGATAAATGTGATAACGGACAGCCAAGTGATGGGACTATTGACAAGAGTCATGACCTGACAGCCAAGACTGAAAAAGAAAAGATAATAATTTTGTTGCGGCCAGCCTTTTAGCTGATGAGCTAAAAACTGAAAATATGACTTCATGTATGAGGACTCCTTAAGACACTAAATGTAGTGTGTTCTGTATTTACTAACACAATCTATTGTATGCTTTTCTTGAAAAAAAACTAGTCTTTCAATTATAAATAATTTGTGTTATGATAATTTTCTGTTTGTTTTCTTGAAAATATAATTTCTTACTTTCATTTATTATATTGGGAACAGGAAGAGTGTCTTGGAGGACCTACTTTCTGTTTTTTTTTTTGCCTTTTTTCTTATAAAAAGAAAAAACAGCTATTTTTTTCAAGCTGACACATTTACAATAGAGCTGGAGAATAAGATAGATACGAATTTAAACGAAGAATAGGAGCGCTCATATGAACCTTACAACGATCCATCATGTAGCCATCATTGTTTCAGATTATCAGAAATCACGTGATTTTTATGTTAATAAATTAGGATTTGAAGTAATCAGAGAAAACTACCGCAAAGAACGAGATGACTATAAATTAGATCTGAAACTAGGAAGTGCCGAATTGGAGATTTTTGGAATTGCCAATGCGCCACAACGACCAAACTATCCAGAAGCTTGTGGCTTGCGTCATCTTGCTTTCAAAGTAGACGATATCGAAGAAACAATTGCAGAATTGCATTCCCTAGGGATCGAAACTGAACCGGTAAGAGAAGATACGTTTACAGGTAAAAAAATGACGTTTTTCTTTGATCCAGACGGATTGCCGTTAGAACTACACGAATAAAGATAACAAAATTGTCACTTTTTTTTCGTTTCATTCGATTTTTCGTTCGTTTATTTCTTGATATTCTTTAAAAAAAGAAACAGGAGAATGAAGAATGAAAAAAATGATGTTTGGTGCTGCTGCCCTCATCGTAATATTGTTTACCGGTATGACAGGATTGCTCAGCGCCGCTTTTCACTTGGATGATATTAGTGATCAAGAATATCGGATCTCATTGAACGAAGCAGCAGCAATCGCTAAAAAAGAAACAAAAAAACATAATATATCTTCTATCCATTTTGCAGTGGAAAAAGAATTGGATAATCCTACGAATGCAACATATGAATACCAGTTTTTTTGTGAAGGACAAGTCATAGCAGTCAATCCGTCCACTGGGAAAGCAACTGTAAGGAATCATACAGAAAAAACAGCAGAACCTCTATTTGACATAGAAAAAACGGAAGAGTTCAAGCAACCGCAAGCAGCGATGAAGGAAGCAGTCAGCTACTACGGGAAAAAAGCAAAAGTGAAAGAGTGGGCAATTGTAGTTAAAGATGAACGTCCGTATTATCAAGTCCAATTAATTGATGGAAAACAGACTCAACAGGTATGGATATCTGCATAGAAAAAGGCTATCGCTTCTCTTTTTTTCAATATAAGAGTAAGCTAAGAGGGTAAAGATGAAAGGAAGTTGAGATAACATGGAAAAAATGAAATGCCCTAATTGCGGAAAAAAATTTGCATACGAAGAAGTCAATAATGTAGTCGAACATAATGATAAAGAAATGCCAATCGTCTGCCCTTATTGCCGAACTGAAGCGGCAAGAATCGTTACTCATGGTTATTTCATTACTGAAAAGATAGAAGATTTTTTAAAATAACGATTTTGCGATTTCTTTTTCTGCATGTTAGAATGGAGAAAAGGAGAGGAAACTATGATTCGTTTTGCGAGAAAAGAAGATGCTCCAGAAATCGCCCCATTGATCTTAGTGATTCTAAAAGACATGGAATTGCCATTTTTGAAGCAGACAGGGGAACAAAAGACTTTAGAGATTTTAGAAGAAGCAATCACTGATCCTAATTATCGCTACAGTTATTCACGAGGTATCGTAGAAGAAATAGACGGTAAAGTTGCAGGAGTTGCTTACGGTTATACAGATGAAGAAGAAGCAATCATCGATCAGCCGCTGGTACCTATCTTAGAAAAATATCAGTTAGATGCGTCTACACGTTTGTTCATTGATAAAGAAACGTTTCCCAATGAATGGTATTTGGACTCTATCAGTGTATCAGAAGATTTTAGAGGGCAAGGCATCGGTTCACGATTATTAGAAGCATTACCTAAATTGGCGAAGAAAGCGAATCGCTCCGTCATCGGACTAAGTGTGGATGAAAAAAATCCAAAGGCTAAAAAATTATACGAACGCCATGGCTTCAAAGTGGTCGGTCAGCGGATGATCAGTGGTCATCTTTATGATCATATGCAAAAGAAATTAAATTGATTTAAATGGTCAAATAGTAAAATAATAATAGTGTAAAGAAGAATAATTGTTACTAAAAATTGAATAGGTTTTAATAAGGTTGTGACAGAAGTGGTCAGCTTCAAGA
>NZ_KV817746.1:0-761 GCF_001814765.1 Enterococcus sp. HMSC061C05 | reverse complement strand
TTACTGGACTGGCCGATGATCGTTTCTGCCATAATAGTTCTCGACAGTCGTTGGATGCCCTAATAAATCCCCCACTGTCGTGATGCGATACCCTTGCTCTTGCAGATAATCGATCACTTGAGGGACGGCACGAATCGTTTCAGGATAAATATCATGGAATAAAATAATTGCACCATCGTATACTGTTGCTTGGATCTTCTGCAAAATCAAATCAGGATTTCTTGTCTTCCAATCTTCTGAATCGACCGACCATTCGATGATTGGCCGCTGGATAACACTTGCTCCTACACTTGTGATCGAACCATAGGGCGGACGAACGAAAGCGGAGGCCTTACCAGTGGCTTTTTTAATCTCAGTGTCTGTTTTTGTCACTTCCTCCGTAATCGACTGGGCAGAAAGCGTCGCCAGATCCTGATGATTATACGTGTGATTGCCAATCTCGTGTCCTGCTTCTGCTGTCTGCTTCACAATTTCAGGATGTTGCGCCGTATTTTCTCCTAAAACAAAAAAAGTAGCATGCACGTTTTTTTCTTTAAGTATTTGCAACAGCTGTGGTGTTGTGGTCGCTCCTGGTCCATCATCAAAACTGATGGCAATACTTTTGACAGTCGGATCTTGGACAGCTTCTGTACTTTCTTGTGTTGGTTCTGGTTCAGTTGATTGACTTTGTGTTGATTTCACTGATTCTTGAGTGGATTCGTTGACGCTAGCTGTTTCAGTCGACTTGTTTTTATTCGTTGATTGTTCTGATTGTTTGAAAG
>NZ_KV817745.1:9004-44085 GCF_001814765.1 Enterococcus sp. HMSC061C05 | reverse complement strand
GGTCGCAGGTTCGAATCCTGTCTTCCCGATTTTTTTTATCTTGCTTTTTGTTTTCAAATGATTTATAATTTTTTTAAATTGAATATGCGCCCATAGCTCAACTGGATAGAGTGTTTGACTACGGATCAAAAGGTTAGGGGTTCGACTCCTCTTGGGCGCGTCGATACGGAATAGTATATTCCGTATTTTTTTTTGTTGATTCTAAAGGATTTATTTAACAAAAAGCGTTCTTCTTTCTTTCTATTACCAAATTCGTTATAATTAAGGTCAATATTAGTCAAAGGGAATGAATAAGATGGCACATCAGAATACCTCGGATTTAATTGAATCATATATAAAGAAAATTCTGGAAAATAGTGAAATGATCGAGATTCGAAGGATTGAAATGGCAGACCTCTTTAACTGTGTTCCTTCACAAATCAACTATGTGATTAATACCCGTTTTACCATCCAACGCGGTTATTTAGTAGAGAGCAAACGCGGGGGTGGCGGTTATATACGAATTGCGAAAGTAAGAATTTCAGATAAAAAACAGTTACTTGAGCAGATAAATCAGTTGTTTGATGATACAATCAGTGAGAAAAATGCTTTTGCTATTATTCAAAAACTTTATGAAGACCAAATAATTACAAAAAAAGAAGGAAACTTGATGTTAAGTGCAATTGCAAAAAACACATTGAATTTCAATGAATTTGAAGATCATACACGTGCTCGGATTCTCCGAGCATTTCTGGAACGTTTAAGTTATGAAGATGGGAAGTGAGATTAGATGGAAGAACTTTTTACTGAAAGAGCCCAAGCGGTATTAGAAATTGCACAAGAAGAAGCAAAACGATTAAAACATCAATCAGTTAGTTCAGAGCATGTTTTACTAGCATTAGTAGTTGAACAAAATGGAATTGCTGGAAAAGTATTACGTGAAATGGATTTGAATGAGACAGAAATTTATGAAGAAATTGAACATCTGATTGGTTATGGCGGTATCCGTTCTTACCCTAAAGGAGTCTTTCTTCCATATTCTCCAAGAATGAAACAAGTTTTTGCTTTAGCTAGCAGCGAAGTAAAGAAAACGGGTTCTCAAAAAGTTGGAACAGAACATATTTTGATGAGCTTATTAAAAGATGAAAGTATCATGGCTACTCGAATCATGATCAACTTAGGTATCAGCCTTTCAAAAGCCCGACAAGTTCTGAAACAAAAAATGGGACTAGCTGGTGATTCGGGTGGAAAGGGAATGAATCGTCGTAGAAATATACAAGATAAACGGCAAACACCGCAAGGAACACCTACACTGGATTCATTAGCACGCGATTTGACGAAATTAGCAAAAGAAAACAAGTTGGACCCAGTTGTTGGTCGTTCTAGAGAAGTCAAACGGCTTATTCAGATTCTTAGCCGACGGACAAAGAACAACCCTGTACTGGTGGGCGAACCTGGTGTAGGTAAAACAGCCATTGCTGAAGGACTAGCACAAAAAATCATTTTAGGAGAAGTACCAGAAGACATGCAAGAAAAGCGCCTGATGATGCTTGATATGGGATCTTTGGTTGCTGGTACGAAATATCGCGGTGAATTTGAAGATCGAATGAAAAAAGTCATCGACGAAATCTATAATGATGGTCAAGTAATCTTATTCATTGATGAATTGCATACCTTGATTGGTGCAGGTGGAGCAGAAGGAGCAATTGATGCTTCGAATATCTTGAAACCGGCGTTAGCTCGAGGAGAATTACAAACGATCGGAGCAACGACCCTAGATGAATATCAAAAATATATCGAAAAAGATTCTGCATTAGAGCGACGTTTTGCACGAATTCAAGTAGATGAACCAACTCCTGAAGAAGCGGAAGAGATTCTTCAAGGATTACGTTCAAGATATGAAGAGCACCACGGGGTAGAGATTACAGATGAAGCTGTGCGGGCAGCAGTGAATCTTTCTGTTCGTTATATCACTTCTCGTCAACTACCTGATAAAGCGATTGATTTGATTGATGAATCAGCAGCGAAAGTCCGTTTGGATCAAACCGATCACTTAACAAAATCAACTGTAATCAAATTAGAAATTGATGAATTAGTACAAGAAAAAGAAGCAGCGATCCAAAAACAAGACTTTGAAAATGCTGCGCAATTACGTAGACAAGAAAAAGCACTACGTAAAAAGCTACAAAAAGTTTCTGCAATCGAAGCAAAACAGGAACAAGGATATGCTGATCGTGTAACAGAAGAAGATGTTGCTACAGTTGTATCGGAGTGGACTGGTGTCCCTCTACAGCAGTTGGAGAAAAAAGAAAGTGAACGTTTGTTAGAATTGGAAGGTCTCCTGCATGAACGTGTGGTTGGTCAAGATGAGGCTGTCAAAGCAGTTTCACGTGCCATCCGTCGTGCACGAAGCGGCTTGAAAGATCCTGACCGTCCAATTGGGTCATTTATGTTCCTTGGACCAACTGGTGTCGGAAAAACAGAATTGGCCAAAGCACTTTCAGAAGTCATGTTTGGAAGCGAAGATTCCCTGATCCGTGTTGATATGTCAGAATTTATGGAAAAATACAGTACAAGCCGATTAATCGGATCTCCTCCAGGATACGTAGGGTATGATGAAGGTGGACAGTTGACAGAAAAAATTCGTCAAAAACCATATTCAGTGATTCTCTTAGACGAAGTGGAGAAAGCACATCCAGATGTTTTCAATTTACTTCTGCAAGTATTGGATGATGGTCATTTAACAGATTCTAAAGGTAGAAAAGTAGACTTTAGAAATACAATCATGATTATGACTTCAAATATCGGAGCGACACAAATTCGAGAAGAAAAAAATGTCGGATTTAATGTCCAAGATGTCACGAAAGATCACAAAGCCATGCAAAAACGTATCTTAGAAGAGTTAAAGAAAGCTTTCCGACCTGAATTCTTGAATCGAATTGATGAGACTGTCGTCTTCCATTCATTGAGTAAAGATGAAATCCATACAATCGTCCAAATCATGAGTAAAGCGATTATCAAGCGATTGAAAGAACAAGATATTCAAGTGAAAATCACCCCATCCGCAATCGATGTGATCGGGAAAGCCGGATTTGATCCTGAATATGGTGCACGTCCAATCCGTCGCGCACTTCAAAAAGAAATTGAAGATCGATTGAGCGAGGCGTTGCTTGGCGGAGAGATTCGTTTAGGTGACCACGTAACAGTAGGTGCTTCAAAAGGAAAGATCACATTGAATGTTCGCGGGCCTAAAAAGGAAACAGTAGGTTCCCTATAGGTACTTGGTCTATGTAGCTGAATTTTTATAATAGTAAGACTTGATTAAGAGGTTGTGACAAGTTTTTTGTCACAATCTCTTTTTATATTTGGACAGAATATATCGAACTTTATTTTGACTTTTTGTGAAATAATTTTCAAAAATCCGACTTTAAATAGAAGAAGTATTGGAAAGTTTTTAGAGCTATGCTACTATTATGAAGTTGTAGGAGGAGGAAATTATGATCGAACTCATAACCACAGTAGAGACTATCAAACAAGCAGAACAGTTGCTTGCTGCAGGTACAGACACACTATATTTCGGTGAAGAGCAATTTGGATTGCGTCTGCCTGCTTCATTTACACGAGAAGAACAGCGACAATTAGTAGAATTAGCACACAAGCATGGTAAAAAAGCAAATATTGCTGTAAATGGGATCATTCATCCTGAAAAAATGAAAAATGTACCTGAATATTTGGCTTTTTTAAAAGAAATAAACGTAGATGTGATCACAGTTGGTGATACAGGTATCATTTATACGATGAAAAAAAATCCTGAATTGCGTATACCGTATATTTATGATGCTGAAACATTAGTAACGAGTGCACGTCAAATCAATTTTTGGGCGAAAAAAGGCGCAGTTGGCGCAATACTTGCTCGTGAAGTTCCTTTTGAAGAGATGAAGGCGATGGAAGAAAAACTCGACATCCCTGTAGAAATCCTTGTGTATGGTGCTACATGCATCCATCAATCCAAACGTCCACTGCTACAGAATTACTATAACTATACGAAGCAAGACGAACAAAAAGATCGTGAAAGAGGTCTTTTTATCTCGGAACCTAAAAAAGAAGAGACACATTATTCTATTTATGAAGATAGTCATGGCACACATATTTTTGCCAGTAATGATCTAAATCTCTCGAATGAATTGAATGAACTTTATCAGCATCATTACCGTACATGGAAATTGGACGGGTTATTTACTCCAGGCGAAAATTTCGTGAATATCACTCAACTATTCGCCGAAGCAAAAAAACAAATTTTAGAAGGTAGCTGGGATCAAGCAAAAGCAGAAAAATTGACGAGCGAAATCAACAAATTACATCCTGAAAACCGTGAATTAGATACAGGATTCTTTTATATTGATCCTTCTGCTATCAAATAAGGAGTATGATGAATGAAATGACAGTAAAAAGAAAATTGAAACGTCCAGAAGTCTTAGCGCCAGCAGGAACACTGGAAAAGTTAAAAACAGCGATCCATTATGGAGCAGATGCAGTATATATTGGCGGAAATGCGTATGGTTTAAGAAGCCGTGCAGGCAATTTTACTTATGAAGAAATGGCTGAAGGGGTTGCTTTTGCAAAAGAACACGATGCAAAAGTGTACGTGGCTGCTAATATGGTCACCCATGAAGGAAATGAAGAAGGCGCTGGGGAATTTTTCCGCAGTCTGCGCGATGTCGGTATTTCTGCAGTGATCGTTTCTGATCCAGCTTTGATCGAAATTTGCGCGACAGAAGCTCCAGGTCTGCCGATCCATTTATCCACTCAAGCTTCAGCAACCAATTTTGAGACATTGGAATTCTGGAAAGAGGAAGGGTTGGAACGTGTCGTTTTAGCTCGTGAAGTTTCAATGGAGGAAGTGGCAGAGATCCGTAAAAATACGGATATCGAAATCGAAGCATTTATTCATGGAGCCATGTGTATCTCTTATTCTGGTCGCTGCACATTGTCCAACCATATGTCAATGCGGGATGCGAATCGTGGCGGATGCTCTCAATCTTGTCGCTGGAAATATGGATTGTTCGATATGCCTTTTGGTCAAGAACGAAATAGTTTGACTGATACAGGAGAAATTGAAGAAGAATTCTCGATGAGTGCAGTTGATATGTCCATGATCGAGCATATTCCAGAATTGATTGAAAACGGCGTAGACAGCTTCAAGATCGAAGGAAGAATGAAATCGATCCATTATGTATCTACAGTGTCAAACGTCTATAAAGCAGCTGTAGACAGCTATATGGAAGATCCTGAAAACTATGTCTGCAAACAAGAATGGATCGACGAGTTATGGAAAGTGGCACAACGAGAGTTAGCTACAGGCTTTTATTACAATACACCAACTGAAAACGAGCAATTATTTGGTGAACGTCGTAAAATCCCAGTATATAAATTTGTCGGTGAAGTATTATCTTATGATGAGGCAACACAGATTGCTACGATACGTCAGAGAAACTTATTCTCTGTAGGGGATGAAATCGAATTTTATGGTCCAGGGTTCAGTCATTTCAGTCAAACAGTCGAAATCATGCATAATGAAGAAGGGGAATCCATTGACCGAGCACCAAATCCAATGATGGTTTTGACCATGCCAGTCGCACAACCAGTGAAACCTGGAGATATGATCCGGAAACGTAAATAAAGAAAAAGCTGATACAGTCCTGTTTCAAGCATCTTCGCATACAAAATCCAAGAAAAGTGTTACACTTGTTTTCTGTAGAAAAAGGATCGTTAAATAAAGGTTTTGATTGATCTCTTCAATAAGGAGGAACAAAATGCAAATATATGATTACATCGTAATTGGTGGCGGCTCTGGCGGTATTGCTTCAGCAAACAGAGCAGGGATGCATGGCGCAAAAGTTTTGCTGATTGAAGCAAATGAATTAGGCGGAACCTGTGTCAATGTCGGTTGTGTACCTAAAAAAGTCATGTGGCAAGCAAGTACGATTTTGGAAACAATTGAACGTGATGCTCCAAGTTACGGCATCCAAGCAGATTTAAAAAGTGTCGATTTCGCCGGTCTAGTAGAAAGACGAGAAAAATATATTGATTTTCTACACGGTGCTTACCAAAGAGGATTAGATAGCAATCATGTCGAGGCTATAAAAGGATATGCTACTTTTATCGATAGTCAAACGATCGAAGTAAACGGTGAAACTTATCATGCGCCTAAAATCTTGATTGCGACTGGAGGCCGTGCAAGCAAGATGAGCATTCCTGGTGGCGAGTACGCCATTGATTCAAATGGATTTTTTGAATTAAGGGAATTACCTAAGAGAGCAATCGTTTTAGGAGCTGGATACATCGCAGCTGAACTTTCAGGTGTATTTCGTGGTTTAGGTAGTGAAGTCATGTGGGCATACCGAAAAGAACGTCCACTTAGAACGTTTGATAACATGCTTTCGGACAATCTGATCCAAATGTACCAAGAAGCTGGGATCAAGACTTACGCACATCATATTGCTAAAGAAATCACTAAAAACAATGACGAATACACGGTGTTATTTGAAAATGGTGAAACCTTAACTGGCGATTGTGTCCTTTTTGCAGGCGGGCGTGTACCGAATACTGAAAATTTAGGTCTGGAAAATACAAATGTCGAATTGGACGAAAAAGGATTTATCAAAGTAGATAAATACCAAAACACAACGGATGAACATATTTTTGCAGTTGGTGATGTGATCGGTAAATTAGACTTGACTCCTGTTGCAATCGCAGCTGGCCGACGTTTGTCGGAACGTTTGTTTAATGGGAAGAAAGATTCTTATCTGGACTATAATCTTGTTCCGACAGTTGTCTTTACGCATCCACCAATTGCAACGATTGGTTTGACAGAAGAAGAAGCATTGGAAAAATATGGCGAAAATGAATTGAAAGTTTATCGTTCACGCTTTACTCCAATGTACTTTGCTTTGAATGATTATCGCCAAAAATGCGAAATGAAATTGATTTGCGTCGGAAAAGAAGAAAAAATTGTCGGCTTGCATGCTATTGGTGTAGGTGTCGATGAAATGCTACAAGGTTTTGCTGTGGCTATCAAGATGGGCGCAACTAAAGAAGACTTTGATAATACAGTAGCCATCCATCCAACAGGAGCGGAAGAATTCGTAACGATGCGATAATTTAATACTAGCAGTTCCAGCAGCTTTTTATTGAATAAACCAATGTAAAACCAGAAAATCAGTATACTGATTTTCTGGTTTTTTGTTTTTTAACTATTTATGTAAGATTGCTTCGATATTTTCCCAAAACGAATAAGTAGGGAAGTTGGATATTTTGATCATCTTCGTATTCAGCTGGTTCCTATCTAAAGGAAAGTCAGTCAAAACCAAATCATATTGATTGATCAACCGATAGTTCAAATCAAAAAAGCTATCCTGATATTCTTTTATTTCTTTTATCTCAGGAAATTTTTTAGTTAACAATTCCTTATATAAGAAACAAACTTTCGGTTCTTGAGAAGAAAGGATCATGACTGTATATGTCTTTTTTTTTGGAATGATTCGATCAATAAGAGCTGGAGACAGCAAAACCAGTTCTTCCAGCAATTCTTCATATAATAGACGATTGGTTAGAATAAACGAATAATTTTCTTCCACCAATGCTTGTTCATAAAAAGAAAGAATGAGTGGATCCGATTTCAAGACGATCACAAAGAATTGTTTAAAGGAATTGGGTAGAAAAGGTAAAAACTCCTTCTTGAAAGAAATCAAATGATACAAGTAATTTAATTGCTGATCAGATAACATCGTATCAGTAGATAAAGAACGATAGAAATTTTGTGACAAGTTTCTTAATTTTTTGATTTCATGAGCTGGCGCCTTTACAGAAGCAAAATGGATCATTTGGCTGATTGGACGCAAAAGTTCACTAGCTGTTTCTTTAGTTAAATAGAAATGATAATTTTTCTCCATAACGGAGCAAAATGTAATGTTATTTTTCGTTCGCTCAAAAAATAAATCAATATCCATTTCGAGAGGTTGGCTTTTCAACTGATCGGATAATTTATGTTTCTTTCCGATCCGGATAATAGAAATCAAAAAATAATAAATCAAAAACAGCTGTTTGTGGCCAGATAGTTTGTTTAATGGAGGATAAAGTTTCATGTATCGTTTGATAGCTGCAGACAATATTTGGTAATGAGGAAGTTGATCCGGTGTATAGATCTCCTCAAATAAACTGCAGTAAAAAAAACGTATTTGTCTCTCCTCACCTTGAATATGTACATATGGAGTAGTGTGGATTCTAAAAAGAAATCCTCGCTTTTGAAAGGATTCATTCAGAAACATAATGATTCTTCGAATACTTGCTGTACTTAGAAATAACTGATCAGCTAGTTTAGCAATACAAGGTTCTTGCATCAAAATGATTTTCAACACTTGTATATGGCTTGAATGTTTTAAGATAGTACTCGTGATGCTTTCTAAATTATATTCACAAGGTAATCTCAAAGAAACTTTCTGATGCTCGTCGATATGAATAGATGCCGGAGAATGAACAAAATTAAATGCGGCAATATCAGATAAGAGTGTTTTTTTTGTTACAGCAATTTTCTTCTCTAAGTCTTCTAAATAAAATGAATCCATACTCAAAAGCATGGCTAATCTTAACTGTCTTTCTGATAATTTTTCAAGCATAGTTATATCTTCTGTCATATTTCCATCTGCGTTTTTTAAGAAATAATAGATAAAACGCTCCTTCACTTCCTTTCTTTTCGGTCGTTCTTAACCATTATCCCACGTTATAGAGAAAATTGATTCATTTGTATGTTTGTTCAACAATTTTAAGCAACAGGCAGAATAAACAGCAAAAACAGCAAAAACAGAATGCTTTGACCTCATATTTTTGTTAATTAAAATAACTAAATAACCATAAAATGAATAGTTGGTTGTTTTTTATTTTTGTTATTTTTAATTATGTATTTATAAATCATTATTGTACTCTCTATATTTACAGTAAAAAAATAAAACATAAATAAAAAGCTTAGATAGAAATATCATGCTTATGTTCTTTAGATTATTGTTATTTAAAATAGCAAATATAACTACTGAATGAAAATTAAACCAACTATACTTTTAATTATTTTATATAAAATTGTTTTTTTATTTATATCTTCGAGGGTTGAAAATGATATTTCAAGGGAGTTGCTCTTCATTCGATTTTTTGTTTCCAAAAATAAAAGATCGTTTTCTTTTATTTTTTTGATACATACTCCCTTAGATATAGTTATTTATACTGTTTATCCAAAAATAATAATTATAACATACAAAAACAGTTTTTAAGAAACAGGTTTTCCAAAATAGAAAAAAAATAATACTAAATTCTAGCGTAAATAACTGTAGGATAGATTTAATAGCAAACGAGAAAAGGGGAAGTAAAAAATGGTAGGATTTTTGGAAAAACAACTAGAGAGACAAATCATGCTGATCTGCTTGTTAAGCATGGATATGGCTGAGATCAACGACCTTGCGGAAGAGCTAAAAGTGACGGATAAAACAATTATTGCAGATATTGATAATTTTAATTCTTCTTGTTTTCCTGCGTACATCGAGGTCAATCAGTATAAAGAAGTAACGTTGAAAATACCCAGTAACCTCAATTTAGATGATATTTTTATCAAGATCCTAAATAATTCTATCTATATAGAAGTCTTAAAATACATTCTGATTTCAGAACCGTCTTTAACTGAGATTTCAGCTAAATTATTTTTGAGTAAGACAAGTGTCAGGAGAATCATTACCAAAATAAATACGTACTTTTCAAAAGAAAGATTAGATATACAAATCATCTTAACCACCAGACTACAAATCATCGGTGATGAAATCTATATTCGCAAATTTTTCTCAAGTATGTTCAAAGAAATCTGCAAAGAAAAAGATCTTCCTTATTTTGAAATGATTTATAAAATGTTGAAACGCTGTTTGATCAAGCAAGGACGGGATGCTAGCTCTTCTAAAATCATTTATACAGTCTATTATATTTTTACTTCGATCATTCGAATCGGGAACGACCATCTGATTCCCAAAGAGGAACTGGCAGATCGGCCAGCTGTCGTTGACTCAATTATGGAAACGATCAAGAGCGATACCGTCTTCTGCACGCTTATCAATCAAAATTATAAATTTGTGATCAGTAGAGAAAATATAGAAAATATTTTGAGCCCATATCTCAGTCTGCTTTTTACCAATCCAGCTGAAACAGATGAGTATATGCTCAGAAGAGTAGAACTGTTTCTTAAACATTTCTATTATCTTTCCAATATCAATGAAACGGTCACAACTGAAAAGGTTTTGCATTTCACCAGTTTTATTACCTTTTATAAAGAATTGACTTTTTTCAAAGTCAGCTATGCAGATATCTTTTATAAGAAAATCCTGAAGAAAAAAGTCCAGATATGGGAAGCTTATCAAAGTGCATTGATCATCTCTAACTTATCCTCTGTACGGAAAAATGAACTTTTGTTAAAAGAATTACTGTTGGAGCTGATTGTCTCTTCGAATGAATTATTGCATCGAGTGGAGCCAAAACTAAAAGAACGGTCTATTTTGTTATTAAGTTCACAAGAAATGGGACTTCCTATTTTATATAAGAACTTGATTTTGAATAAGTACCCTTCTTTTAAGAAAGTCGATATTTATGAAAAAGATGTTTTTTCTTTAGACTATACACTGATCAACCAATATGACCTAGTATTGACCGATGTGAATTTGAATTTGAATCGCATATCTTCTGCCATTCTGAAAATTTCTAAAGTACCGACGGATGCTTTCTGGCATAATTTGGAAACGTTTCTTCATTCTACTTGAGAAAAGAGTTGCCAATAAATTATTATTTCGGAAAAAGTAGGTGTGGTATAGACAATTTTCAGCGTTAAGATAAAAACAAAAACACTGGAGGAACGAAAATGAAAGAGTTAATCGGTTTATTTTGTATTTTATCCTTTACGTTCAGAATATTGGCCTCAATGATCAAAGCATTGTATTACGTGGCAAGAACCCTTGTTTTATTACCAGTCGCAGGATACAAGTGTTACAAAGAATGCAAAGCCAACAAAAGAGAGAGTAATCTTTCAAATATTTCATCTACATCATCAAGGGAAAGCAATAGACAATATGGGACTATTGCCAATCGGATATCAGATGCTTCCAAGGATGCAGACAAGACAAATAAGTTAAAAAACGAACCGATTTTACCCAAGAACAAGCAATTTGTCGTTAACCACAACAGTATATAGAGTAAAAATCTGAGAGGAAGTAAAAAAGATGCTTACACCAATCAATCAAAAGTTATTTGAACTTCTGGAATATGACCTAAAAGACGAAAGATTTACAAAAGACCTGTCTATTGTCGACAAAGAACAACGAAGTAAGGCCACTAAGATCGATATTGATATCAATGGGTTGAACGAATCCCTTTCAATGGCAATTAACAAAAAGATCGAAACTCTAACGGAAGAAAAAAAGTTATATGGTTATCTTTCAGAGGAAAAGAAACTTCAAAGCATCATCAATAAGATAAATGAAAAGCCATTCGTTGAGTTGGAGCAGGAAAGAAAAACATTCGAGGAGAAGCTTGAAAAAGTCACTGGCCATCAAGAGAAGATCAAGCAAGAAAAAGGCACGGTTGTTTATACATCCAATCAAACGTTTAACACTGAAACCTATCAAAATGAGAAGCTGATTTTGTCTCGAATAAATGTGGCAGAAAACAATCGTCTGATCGGCAACATAAATGATTCTATCCTAGCAGCTGAAAAAAGAGTAAACATACTAAGAGAGGAATCGAGGAAACTAAAAAACCATTTATCTCAAAATTTAGAGGTAATAGAACAGAAAATTAAAGAACTTAAACCTATGCTACCCCCAACACCTAAAGAAGAACGGCGAAAAAGTTGGGAAATAAATAACGATGTGGTAATTGTACAGCTCGAAAAACTAGAAAAAGAAAAAACAGTAATTGAATCACAAATCAAAACCATTGATGTTGCAACTTCACGAACTGTTCCTATTGCACAAGTAGAATTCTCCAAAGATCTGCCCAAAAAGGAAGATATCCCCAAAGAGCAGCCTAGCCAAATAGTCAAAGAAAGTGTACCTTTGCATCAAGCTGATAGTGAAAAGGTGCAGCCGAGTATTCCAGTGCCACCACCTATGCCACGTGATCCATTATGGCAGAGACAAGAAACACAAAAGTCAGAGAAAGCACCTCATCCTATTGAGCCGAACGTTATCATTCAAGAGCAACCTAGCCAAAAACGGGAAAATGGACCTCGTCCAAGAGCTGCTAGCGATCCTGGAGAGTCTCGGACAGACGTACCAGATAGTGGTAAAAAGACGCAAGATACACCTGAAAGAGACAAGAAAGAGGAGCCGGATAAATCAACTAAAGATGCTTTACATACAGCAATCGGCGAAAACTTAAAAGCTAGACAAGAACTGCTCCAAGTGACGATTGAAAAACAAAGAGAAATACTTGGTATCATTCCTAAAAAAGCAAAACATTTACCAGAATTAAATGCGATAGATAAGAAGATCCAAGAAAATGAAGCCGAACTCGCAAAACTGAAGCCCCAGTTAGATGACCCTAAAACGTGGAAGCCCGAAATGATCCAACTGCCAAAGGGGCAATCCGCTACTATTGAAAATATCAAAGCAGATACTGACAAGATCAAAACAGATATCGAAAAGATCAAAAGCATGGATATCAAAGATTTAAAAAAAGAACTATTCCCACATTCTAAAAAAATGCGTTGGCTCCGCCGAGCGTTGCATCTATGGCCTTTGGCGGCATACCCTTTATTTGTGAGTTGGGCAGTGATGATTTTACCAGCTCTGACGGTTAGTCTCTATGCGGCACCAGTTGCGATTACTGCTTTTTCTTTCTTTTGTGCCAGTTATTATGTCCCTAAATTGATCAATTATGCGAGGAAAAAAATAGCCAATCGACGCGAAGCTCAGAAAGATAAAGAAGAACTAAATAAAGGACTGACAAAAGAAAAAGAGCAGCCAGAAGTAACAAAAGAAGTAACAAAAGAAGCAGTCAAAGAAACAGAAAAAGAAGCAAAGAAAACAGATATAACGACAAATGAAAAAGGCAAAGAAACGCTTAAAGGAGAAAAAACGGCAGAACCAAGTCTAGAACCTTCCACGAAAAAAGATTGGAAAACCAAAACGAAAGATTTCTTGAAGAACAATTGGAATACACTCGCGATCATAGTAGGCGGAAGTACGTTGATTGCAGTAGCTTCTGTATTCCTCATGCCAATCATCGCACCAGGACTAGTTGGAGCCGGTATATTTACCCTTGGAACTGTAGCGTTGATGGGGGCTTCTGTGGGTATCGGGGCGCAACTGATCGACAAATTTGGATTGAAAAAAGTAGAAAATCATTTGAATAAAAGAGAAGAGAAAAACTTTAATCAAAAATTAGAAAAAGCACTTCGTACATTTGACCTCTCGAATCAAAAAGAAGAGAAAGTGAAAGAGGTACAAGAAGTAACTAAAGATTCAAAAATAAAAGAAGCAAAAGAACAAGGCATCTCGTCAGATATTTCTCGAACAAGCCCAGTAGTTTCTCAGGATGCTTTAGGTGCCAAAAGAAGCTCAATAAGTTCTCAAAGTTCTCTTGGATCCATAGACTCCAACTTGTTTGCATACTCAAAAGATAACCAACAAGTAAAAGAACCTAACAAAGTAATTCCTATAAATCAAAAATTGACAGAAAATAATCGAAATGCGTCTTCTCAAGTTTCACCAGTAACAGGGTCACGTCAATTTCAAGATTTAAAACAAGATGCAGTTGTTAGGGCAGGTAATCAAAACGGAAAAGATGATAGCAATAGAAACAGCCCAGCACGTACCAGAAGCAACAGTCAACCAACTCCAAAAAAGGAGCAGATAGTCCATTAAATGAAACAGAAGAAAAAATGAAAAGGAGAGTCATGTGAAAAATTCACGCTTTATAATTTTTAGCCTCCATCTATTGGTCTTTAGCATACTTTTTTATTTTGGAAATCGGATCGTCTTTCTGTTCTTAAGTGAAGGATTTGCTTCATTGGAGCTAGCAGATAGGATCATGGAAGCAATCAATCAGAGCTTTGCAGAAATAGCGGAATTCACCATCCATATCGAATTCGCACAAATGTCATTACTGTCAGGCTTTGTGTTTGGGATTGCTTATATATTGCTCGTTTTATATAAGACATTTGATAGTAAAAATACCAGACCAAACGAAGAATATGGAAGCGCGCGATGGGGGAAGCCTGGAGATATCAGACCATTTATCGATAAAAAGAAAGACTTCAATATCTTATTGACGAAAACAGAAAGTCTGTCTTTATCTGGTCGAATGAAGATTACAAAAAGAGACAACTTCAACCGTAATAAAAATATCGTCGTGGTAGGAGGAGCCGGAAGTGGTAAAACGCGGTTCTTTGTAAAACCTAATCTGATGCAGATGCATTCTTCCTATGTTGTCAGTGACTCCAAAGGATTGTTGTTGATGGAGACAGGAAAAATGTTTGAAGAAGCGGGGTATAAGATCAAGATTTTTGATTTGATCAACCGGAAAGCAACCGACTACTATAATCCTTTCAAATATCTCAGAAATGAAGATGATATCTTAAAGATCATTAACAACTTGATCAAGAATACAACTGATCCGGATAAAAAAGGTGGAGATGGATTCTGGGAAAAAGCAGAGACGGCTTTGCTGATGGCCATTTTTAGTTATCTGATCCAAGAGGTCGTGGAAGAAGATCGTACATTAGGAAGTGTGATCGAATTAGTCCGATTAGCTGATATTGATGAAGACGTACCAAACTTTGTCAGTCCGTTAGATGTTTTATTCCAAGAATTAGAAGAAAAGGACCCGCAGAATTTTGCTGTTGCACAATACAAAATCTTTAAATTATCGGCAGGAAAAACAACGAAAAGTATTTTAGTCAGCTTGGGGGTTCGTCTGGCACCATTTGACATACCAAGTGTCAGACAGCTTGTTTCCAAAGACACACTAGCATTGGATACGATTGGAGATCAGAAGACCATCTTATATATCTTATTACCAGATACAGACACGAGTTTCAACTTTCTGGCCAGTATGATGTACCAGCAGTTATTTGACATGCTGGTTTACAAAGCAGACAACGAATACAAAGGACGGCTGCCTGTTCACGTACGCTGTATTCTTGATGAATTTGCCAATATCGGTCAGATCCCAGATTTTGAAAAAGTGATATCTGTTGTCCGAAGTCGGGAAATCTCGACAAGTGTGATCCTGCAAAATATCAGTCAGCTGAAAACATTGTATAAGAACACATGGGAAACAATCATCGGGACAAGCGATACCTTCTTGTACTTGGGAGGGATGGAACAAAGCACCCATGAATATATCTCTAAATTATTGGGTAAAGAAACGATCGAACAACGAAACATCAGTGTGACGAAGGGGGCAAATGGCTCATTCAATGAAAGTTTCCAAAAACTAGGAAGAAACCTGATGGACCCTGATGAAGTCGCAAGTTTGAAAGGTCAAGAATGTATTCTGAAAATTCGAGGAGCCCATCCGTTTCTATCTTCAAAATATGACATTACTAAACACAAGAATTATAAAAAACTCGGAGACGTCACAGAGAAATATATGTATACGCGAGATTTTTCCGAGCAAGAGGAGCAGTTGCTTCCTGGACAAGAGGAGTTGCCTTATGAGTCAGTGAACTGTTGCTCTCAGACTTTGACGAGACATTATACGAAGCAGATGACACGATTGATGAGGAAGCTGATTTGTATGATGAGTATCAAGAAGAACATGACGATAACTATGACGAGGAAGCCTTGAGAGAGACAGTTTGATTATGAGAGAGGTTGTGACAGAAGTGGTAAGCTTCAAGAAATAAGAAGGTACTTCTTGAACTCTTTCCTCATGTGAAAATGACTAAGAAAGGTGTTTTCTGAAACGTTCCAAAATTTTCTGAACTTAGAAATAACTGTGAGAGAGTAAGGGAAAATTTTAGCTATACTGAAATTAGGCTTTAAAAATAAAAATCAATTAGCAAAGGAGATTGTAATTATTATGGATTCAGGATTATTACAACAGGTATTTACATTAGTTTCACGTTTTACTTTAGTTGGAGGCGGTTTGTGGCTGATTTGGGGAACAATTATTTTGGCAGGTGCCTTAAAAGATAAAAATGGCCCTCAGCTACAGCAGGGAATTTGGCAAATTGTAGGTGGCGGTTTGATCTTAGTGGCTGCAGGCTGGTTTGCTACATCCTTTGATATGAGTTCTTTGTTGCCATGAGTTTGAATACAATGAGGATGATAGGAGTTTAGCGTATGCACACAGCGATAATGAGTCTCTTCAATCAGATTATTACTTATCTGAATGGAGATGATTTGCAAGCTATGTTGAGTCAGGATCTGCAGTCTTATATGTATGATGCATACAGTTTGGTTATGCGGCTGCAGCAACATGTAGTAGGACCGATTGCCTTATCAATATTGGCTATTTTTGTTCTTTTGGAGTTCCAGAAGATCTCAATGAAAGTAGAAGGGGCAGGTGGTGCCCCTATGCTTGGATTCGAGATGATTATGAAAGCACTGATTAAATTCGTGCTTTGTTACATAGTAATTTTAAGAATTCAAGACATACTAGATGGAATCATCATTATTACCAGCAACTTGACTGCCAGAGTGATCGAGATCGGAAATGATGGTGTACTGAATAATGTGGCAGATCGGGTAAGTTCAGCAGTCGCCGACCTCTCATGGTGGGAACAACTAGTTATTCTATTAGTCATGTGTATCATGTTTTTGGTTTCACTTGTTGTGCGAGTGTTGATCCAAGTGACGATCTATCTAAGATTCTTGGAACTTTATATTTTTTGTGCGATGGCACCAATCCCGATGGGGGCACTTCCAAACCAGGAATTTTCAGCAATGTCGAAAAGCTTTTTCAAGAATTTTGCGGCCACGGGACTACAAGCAACATTTATTGGCTTGGTCTTAGTTATCTATCCGCTTTTGTTTATAAAAATCATGGAAGAAGTCGGTAGCGGAATCTGGGGGATCATCATGGGATTGACCATTTATATGCTTGCTCTACTGCTTTCAATCAATAAAACAAAAGGATGGGCAAAAACATTGCTCTCTGCATCATAAGGAGGATTTATGGCTGTCGAAGTAAAAGTACCAAAAGATATCAAAGAATACAAAGAAAAAGTAATCGCTGGTATGACTTTAAAGCAGTTACTTTGCCTAAGTATCGCTGCTGGAGTAAATATCGTGATCAGTCTGATTTTCATCGCGTGGTTGAAGATCCCGATGGAAATCACCAGTTGGTTGATGATCCTTTCATCGATACCAATCGTTTCGTTTGGCTGGTTCAAGCGCAATGGATTGACTTTTGAAGTATATATCAAACAGTTCTTCAAGTACCATTTTTCACCCGGTGTGAGGCTGAAGCAGGAGACGAAAATGGGAGAGAAAAGCAAAAAAGAAGAGAAAGAACAAACTGGAGAAGCAAATATAGAAGCAAATAAAGATCTAGGCGGACAAGAAACATGATGAAGTTGAAGTCACTTACTCAAACGAGGAAATTAAAGAAAAAATTGAAGAACAATGAACCAAAAACACAAAAAGGCGGGAAGAAAACAAAAGAAATAAAAGAGACAGATCCTTTGCGAGCTACTTTTACGTTTCAGGAAATCTATCCTAGTGGCATTTGTCAAATCGACGAGATTACCTTTTCTACAACGATTGAATTAGAAGATATCAATTACCAGTTATCTTCAGAAGAACATCAAATCGAGATTTTTTCTCAATACTGTGATTTTCTGAATTCTTTAAGTAGTAAAACCAAGTTGCAACTGACAGTTTATAAAAAGAAACGTCCTTTGGCAGACTTGCAAAAAGTCCTTTACTATCAGGAAAAAGGTGATTTTTTAGATGACTATCGATCAGAAATGAATGAAGTCATCTCTAGAAAATTGGACGAAGAAAAAAATGGGTATCGAAAATGTATTTTGTTCACTTTTGTCCAGAAACATACAAGGATAGAACATGCAGAAAAAGAATTAGAAATGGTGGCTGATCGCTTTGCAATGTTTGCCAGTCGATTAGGAAGCAAGATCAAGCGCATCGAAAAAACAGAATTATTGACAATCCTCTCAGAGATTTTAGGGACAGATGACAAAAGAGAAAAGCAAAGGGTCGAAGATGTATTGCCAGAAGTCATTGAGATAAAAGAAAACAAAAACTATCTAAAAGTAGATACGCATTATGCAAAAACGATTTATCTCCAAGAATATCCATCTGAATTAGCTGATACATTTTTATATGAACTACTGGAGATCCCTAAAGAATTAGTGATCACTCTTCATATCGACCCGTTAGAACAAGATGAAGCTTTTGATTTGGTAAAAACAAAGCTAGCCTTTATGGAACAGCAAAAAGTCGATGAACAAAAAAAGGCACTGCAAAACGGATATGATTATGAAATGCTTTCTTATGACCTTTCGTATTCATTAACAGAAGCAAAAGGCTTGGTAGATGATTTGCAAAATAGAGGTCAGAAGCTTTATGCGATGACAAGCTCGATTCATTTTCGGGCAGGAACAACCCAACAGCTGGCGGAGATCCAAGACGAAGTGAATGCAGTAGGACGTCGTTTTGGATTTAAGATCATTGAATTAGAATTTATGCAGGAGAATGGACTAAATGCGACACTCCCGCTAGGAATAAATTCGATACCGCTAGATCGTACGCTATCAACAGCCAGCACAGCGATTTTTATTCCATTCACGATATCTGATTTGATCCAAGAAAACGGGAAATATTATGGCGTCAATGCCATTTCCAAAAATATACTCTCACTAGACAGAAAGCTATTGAAAGCTCCTAACGGCTTTGTGCTAGGTACACCAGGGTCAGGAAAAAGTTTCTCAGTCAAGCGTGAGATCGTGAATGTCTTACTGCGAGATGCAGAAGATGAAGTCATTATTATTGATCCAGAGCGGGAGTATTCGGTCATCGGTCAGAATTTCAATGGTGAGATCATCAAAATATCCAGTGATTCTGCAACGACTATCAACCCCATGGACATCAATGACAATTATGGAGATGATACTGATCCGGTTGTATTAAAATCAGAATTTTTGATTTCTCTTTTCGACTTGATCATTGGAGGGGCTCTAGGCTTGAGTTCAACACAAAAAACGTTAATCGACCGAGTCTGTCGTAGAACGTATGAATTAATGAGCGGTGATACACCCACTTTTGTGGATTTCTATAACATATTGAAAGAGCAGGAAGAAGAGGAAGCGAGACAGCTAGTCATGGATTTGGAGATTTATATTGAAGGAAGCTTATCGGTATTTTCTGCAAAAACCAATGTGGATATAACCAAACGTCTTGTGATTTACGATATCAAAGACTTAGGGAAACAATTAAAGACAATGGGGATGCTGATTGTTTTAGACCAAGTATGGAATCGAATCACGGAAAACAGGGAACGTGGTGTACGTACGTGGCTGTATATCGATGAAATGCAGCTTTTGTTCACCAATGAATACTCTGAAAATTATTTCTTTGAATTATGGAGCCGGGCAAGAAAATGGGGGGCCATTCCAACAGGGATTACTCAGAACGTGGAGACATTGCTGCTATCGGATCTTGCACGAAGAATGCTGTCTAACAGTGACTTCGTTATGATGCTCAATCAGGCTAAATCAGACAGGACGCAGCTCGTTCGATTATTCGATATCTCGGAAGAACAGGAGAAATACGTAGTCAATTCTCCAGAAGGCTATGGATTAATGGTATTTGGGGATACCACTCTCCCGTTTTATGATCATTTTCCGAAAGATACGAAGCTGTACAAAATGATGTCGACCAAGCCTGGAGAAACATAATAAAGCAAAAACAAGCAGAAAGGATATGTGATAGTGGCTGATTTGGAAAATCCAAGAGGAAATATTGAACTGGATAACGAAAGAGAGGATGAGAAAGGAAGCATCTCCACTTCCAAGTCTAAAGCAGAAAATATTGTTTTAAATAGAAATGGTGAGAAATCATCAAAAACAAAAGTCTTCAAAACGAGTAGTGAGAAAAAGAAAAACATTCGGTTGAAGAAAAAAAACGGGAAAAAAGTAAAACTGATAACTTCGAATACGCGTAAAAAACGCCTTCGTGCCATGCTTCTCGAAAAAAGAATTGTCGCAGTGCGCAATCCAAAAATCGCGAAACAGCAAAAGTTATTTCGAAGAAGACAATTACTTTTAAAATCAAAAAAAGAGCTAAAGTTGGAAAATGCTCGCCAAACGAACCAACAACATATCATCCAACGGGAAAAACCGAATGAGCAGACTTATCGGAATAGTGTGATTTCTGATAAAAAAAGCACGCAGGCAACACAAACGATTATTCGTAAGCAAAAGTTCCGTAAACAAGCTTTACAAACAGACCTGTCATATAAAGGCTATGTCAGTGAGGCGCAAAAAGCTTCTTTGAAGCAAAATCAGACTAAAATCAACAGACAGTCCAAAACTGCTCAAACATATAAGAGAAAACATCAGCGTTCGACTCTCTCTGCTCAATCGAAGCAAACTGGTCAAACCAGCCAGAAATATAAGAGACAGTCTGGTCGAGCAAGCACATACAGTGTGAAAAATCTAAAACATAAAGTAGACCGTTCATTACAACGAAATATTTCGCCTAAAAATCGTTTTCGTTCACAGATAAAGGAATTAGTGATCGATAAGGTAGGACGAGATGGGGACGGCAACTTGAATTTAATCGGGTTATTGATTGCACTGTTTATTTTAGTACCGATATTGTTGAAACTGATTATCATCATAACCATCGTGGCAATAGTCATTACGGTCATCACTGTAATTATCACGATTTTCATGTTTATTGCTAGTTTATTCGTCGTGAAGACAGAAGATATGGCGTTGGAAGAAGCTTATCGCTATGTCACTCAACTAGATGCTCTTAAAAATAGAAATGTCTACAATGCTTACCAAAATTTGATCAATGACGAAGCATTCGATGAAGTATACTTCCATGTCAACGGTGTCCAATCTGATCCAGAAACATTTTTATACTCATCAAATGGCGACAGTTACTTATACTATTTGAATGCAAAATTCGAAGATTACGATATCGATGAATTAGCAATAGCGAAATATCGGGAAAGAATCGGGCAAAAAACTGGCCACTGGATTCCTTGGACTAGTCGAGGAACTATCTATGCCATATTCAAAGATGCCCCCCATCCATTGACGCAAGAACCAGTCCGTGTCAATCGAGTCAGAGATGAAATCCTTGCTATCCATGATATGGTCTATAACTACAGTACGCTTGCTGAACTAGGAAAAGAAATCGAAACAACAACAGTAACGATTGACGAAGAAACTGGGGAAGAGAAAGTCGAAGTCAAAAGAGAAACAAAAAATATCGTGACGATCAACATCAATATCCAGACATTAGGGGAAATGCTAGATTCAGACCCGGAAGTAGATGTCTATACCCTGCGAGGAATGTTCCCTTCCGATGATGACCCTTATTATGGTAGGGTATCTGCATTCGATGAAGAGGAAGTTGATAAATATTATCCAATCAGTGATTTAGATCGCTTTGAAAACAAAATCTTTTTACTTAATCCATTCGGGGCCACTCATTACGCAAGTGTAATCGAAAATTACGGATATCGTGGACGAAATCCAGACGATCAACATGTAGATATTGTCTTGGAAGCCGAGCCTGGCACACCTGTCTATGCGATGGGGGAAGAAACCATCGGTAGTATTTTAGGAGACGGAACTGGTTTACGCACGTGGGTTTATATCAATGAATTCTCATTTTATCTGCATTATCGAAATATCGATCTTGTACCTGGACTACGTTCAGGGCAGCGATTATCTGCAGGTGATCTTATTGGATATACTCGTTCTGATAATGGTGGTAATTTGCTTATGGATATGGAACTTTATCGTTTCTGGCACGCAGATCCGCCACTATATCCAGCAGTATATATCGATAATCTTTCTTTTGCTCATGAGACGAATCTCGGTTATTTCCGCAGTGGCGGAGGGTTGAGAGGGGAACTGATCAATCCACCAGCTTCTGTTACGAAATGGCGGGAGAAAGTGGCTGAAGAAACAAAGAAGAATGATATCGAAGGGTATGAAAATGCGATTTTATCCATTATCTGGGTAGAAACAGGCGGGAATGAGAAAGAATTTCCTGATATCATGCAAGCCAGTGAATCACAAGGAAGACCGCCAAATTCCATTAGGAGTCCAGAAGAATCCATCGAAGTTGGCGTACGTTATTTTGCTCGTCTTCTGAAAAAAGCACAGGAAAACCAGAAGAATGAGCGAGCTGCCGTCCAGGCATATAACTTTGGAGAAGGTTATTTAGATGACTTGATCCGAAGAAATAGTGATTACTCCTTTGATGACAGCAGAATCTTTGCCCGAGATAAAAGTAATGGAAAAACCGTTCCGTATCACAATCCTACTGCGTTGCTGTTTGGTTATACGTGGCGATATGATTATGGAAATATGTTTTATGCGCAACTTGTAACGAATAATATCATGGTCGAGAGTGGACGGATGGTAGAAATAGCTAGAGAAGAGTTAGGGAATTTGAATGGTGATAAATATTGGCGCTGGTTTGGTTTTGAAAATCGTGCAGAATGGTCTGCGATGTTCGTTTCATGGGTAGCAGATCAAGCAGGTTACATCAGTCAAAATAAAGTATTGAAGACGCCAAATGTATTAGCGATGAGAGACTGGTTCTACGAAAATGAAAAATTCAAACGTCATGATGAAGAGTATTTACCACAATCTGGTGATCTTATTTTCTTTGATTGGTCAGGTGGAAGAACTGGCAAGGATTTTGTCGGAATTGTGGAATATGCAGGGGGCGGAATGGTCCAAGTCATCGAAGGAAATTCCGACAATCGAGTAAGAAGAAGAACCTATGCTTTAGATAGCATAGCTATCTCGGGGTATGGAACCCCATAATCTTATTTTTAGGAAAGGTGCGAAGATGCTTAAAAATTTTTTAGAGACAAAAGCTGGAAGAAACATCATTATAAGTATAGCTGTTCTAATCGTGGCAGTAATTACTCTTGTCACTTATTCACTGATGAGTGGAAAACCAAAGGAAACAGCCCAAGCAAATGATAAGACAGAACAAACTCAAGAAAGCAAAGAAACGATCGGACGTTATAACGGAACAATCTACAGCGGAACATGGTATTCGAACCGTTCGGATGATATGTATATCGAGTTAGATGCAGATGGAACTTACTGGGCTTCTTCCTGGATTCCTAAAGGCGAATACTACCTCAAGGACCAAAATATTATGGTTTTAGAAGCAGAAGATGGAAAAACAAAGGAGTTCCAGTTACAAACACGGATGGGTAGCACAGTGATGTATCTGAAAGAAGGAGAAGAAGAGATCTTCTTATATCCGAATGAAGACATCAAACAAAAAATGGAATCAGAAAATGCAGAACAAATCGAAGCGGCTGAAAAAGCAGTGAACCAAATGTGGTCTGATATCCTGACGCAAGGTCACTGGGAGAACAAAAATTCAGATCGAACATTCAAGCTGGAATTCAAAGATGGAGAATATATTCAAACGAAAATCGAAGGTGATGATCAGGAAACGGAGACATTCCAATATACCATAACAGGAATAGTTACGGAACAAAGCGGAGCTACTGTTTCATTAAGCCGAACAGACGGAAATGATAGAAAACAAGATATTAATTTTAAGATAACAGAAGAAGGGTCAAAATATATCTTGGCAGGACCAGTAGGGACCTTCAAGTGGAACTCTTACTATGAAAAAAAATATGACGATGTCACACTAACGCAAGATGGGGCAACACGCGACGATTTGCCCGAACGGACGATAGAGACAACAGATGAAGAAGGGAACAAGGTCATTATCACAGAAAGAGATGTGACGAACTGATGGATGGAAATAATGCTTCGAAAGATAAAGAAGTAGAACTCACGGAAAGAGGGTTTCTCTATCTCGCTAAAAGCACTCCCCGTATTTTATTATTTGCCGTGAAGTCTCTATATAGAATTGGAAGAGGAACGATCAATCTTGTGAGAAAGAAAAGTTTTCGCGAGACTATTAAAAGCCTGCCTCGTGTTCCAATAGTTATGTTTAAACTTTTATATAACGCTAGAACAAGAAGCATCAATTTTGTGGAAAAGATGCGGGGGAAACAAAAAGAAGTCAAACAAGAGAACAAAAAAAATGTAGCAGTCCAAAAAGAGAGCCAGACCAAAAGTCAGAAATTACAGGGCAAAACGGTGGGATTATCTGAAAAAGCACATCAAGCAGCTAGGCCCACACTTAAAATCAATGCTAAAAGAGGAATGGCTAGACCTAGAAAAGTCAAAACGCCAGAAATTACTGTGAACCGGAATATCGAAACCAGAGAATTAGGATCGGCATCGCAAAAATCAGGTACAAAAGCAGAGAGAAATGAACGAACAAGAAGCAACAAAGCTGCTAGATCTCGGGGACGAAGCCAACAAATGCAAAGCAATCGTATTGCTCCAACTCGGAAACGTCAACGTTCATTAAGTGAGATTACAGCTTCCGCAACTAAGGTAGCCAAACAAATGAATGAAAAAGTGCTTAATGAGAAAAAAATTTCAGCACCGTCACTATCTAGATAAGAGAAACAATCGAAAAAGCTTAGGAAGAACGAGATCTCCATCTCTTCCTAAGCATTTTCTAAATCAAGCGTATAACAGTTTGTATCTCAAGAACAATAGACAAATGAAACAAGACGCAATGGTCAACAGCGCATGACTTGATTTAGTGAATAAAGCGGAGGTTCATGATGGATAAACGAGAAAAGGCTTATTTACGCAGCAGCAAGAAAGCACTGAATAATCACTTTACTTATATTTTGGATAACGTCAAAAAAATAGAAAAAACGTTAAACAAACAACAGAAGGAAATGACGAAAAGAATGATTGATCCTCCTAAAAAGCAAGTGTTGCTTGATGAATATAATCAAACAAAAGAAACTTATAGGGTATGGAATCAAAGATTAGCAGATGTCGAAGAACAGATTCTAGATGTAAGAAAGCTATTGAATGACAAAAATGATTATCAGTATAAAAGCAAGACGATGAAAAGAAAAGGATATGTGGTGGGCACAGCCAAATCATATTTAAGTCATAACGTTGAACGATCAATGAATGATATCCGGAAGACAACAAATTTTGGGATTGAATTATACAAGCAACAAGTGAATAAAGAACGCCCGCCTAGTAATTTTCAAATCACGTTAGAAGACATTATTAAAGCTAGAGCAGCCCTTAAAAGTACCCCAAATAATCCTAGAGAAAATCAAGTCATAAAAAAAAACGGTTGTCGGTAAAACAGCAAAGCCAACAGGTAGGCTTAATAAAACAAAAAGCGAGGTCTGAAAAAATGCCTAATAAAAAGGACGTAAAAAAAGAAAAAGAATTGCTGAACGAGAAATTCAAAAGTGTTTGTGAAGACTGGCAATCAATATACAAAGAACTGATTAAGGGACAAAAAGAAATACAGAAGGAAGGGGTAGCTCTAGAAAATCCTGAGTACAGAAACGAATTTAAAAAAGCTTTTCAATCTAACGAATATAAAAATGGGATGTCGATTTATAATCAATCTGTAAAGCTAATTAAAGATTATCAGAACAATTTGATTGATTATGGAAAAATTTGTCATCAAATGCATGATCTTGAGCAACAAATATATGGAAAAAGAAAAGAAATCAAGGATAAACCAAGTTATATAAAAAGCAGTAAAACATTTAAACGGTTGAACTATAAAGAAGGATTTGCTGTAAAAGCTTTAAAAAACAGTTATAAAAAATTTTACCCTAACGAAGTATCATCTGTTATCAGAACGATCAAAGATCTTGCTGATACTGCAAATGTCAAGTTACACCTTCGCAATGAACAAGAAATGTCTCAAGCGTTGAACAATTTATTGCCAGCTGTGCGTAGAAAAGGAGAGATTATTACAGATAGCCCAACAACCTTAACAGCTAAATTAAAAGGAATTAACCAGAGCGCTAAGCTAATATCTCAAAAGCCATCAGTTCAAGAAAATTCTCGTCAAGTTCGCTGATATGAATCAAAAAAATAAGGGGCTGTGACAAAAGTCTTGTCACAGCCCTTATTTCCGAATAAACGGTGTTCCAGAAGTAGCTTCTTCGGAAATAAGCCAAAATTTCACAAAAATTTGAGAAGCAATTTTCGTAAACTCCTTCTTATTTCTTGAAGCTGACTACTTCTGTCACAACCTCTTCAAGTCGTTAAATGGCTTGTACAACGATCGTTAGTAATAAACCCAATACATAGCTAGCATTGAATAAGACCATATTTTTGATGGAATAGCTGAAACTGATAGGTTGGGGTAATGTTTGCTTGAATTGATCTAAATGCTTCTTCACAATTGGAAAAGTCAAGAAGGTGACTAAGATCGGCCATTCATAGATACCACTCAACAATCCCATCAAAATCACAAAATAGCAAGCATACATCAATAGCTGGAATAAGACTGTTCCTGCTGGGCGTCCGATATAAAAAACCAGTGTATAGCGATGATTTTCAATATCGCGGTCAAGATCTCGCAAATTATTAGCTAACATGATATTGGCAATCGTAAACACCAGGGGTAAAGAGGCTAAGACAATTGCTGCTATAGCCCAAAGGTTTCCTACCAAAGCAAATTGCCCGGATGAAAAGTTGATCGTCAGATCATAGACATCCGAACCGAATGTATTGACATAAACGACCATGGCAAAAATCCCAAGTCCCATAGTCACCCCGCTGAAGATTTCCCCTAAAGGCATTCGAGACAAGGGAATGGGACCGAATGTATAGAATACTCCGATAAAACAACAGATAAATCCCATCAAAAGCAAAAGCCAACCCGTATTGATCGTTAAAATAATGCCAATAACAAAAACAAATGCGATCATCGCTAAAATCATGTTTCGGATCAATACAGGGGATAGATTTCTGCGACCAATGACGTTTTCTTCATACTTATATACTTCAGAATGAGCTTTTTCATAATCCATGTAATTATTGATCGCGGTAGTCGCTAAATCAAAAACTAGCATCCCAATAAAAAATAAAAAAGTGTTTAGCCAATGTATCTCGTGAAAAAAAGCGATAGAGAATAATACCCCTACCGCAAAAGGAAATACACTAGCCACCTTTGTTCGTATTTCAACTACTTCTAAAAAGATTTTTAGTGTCATGGTTCGTGCTCCTTATTTTAATTCAGAACGGTCACCCATCGTGTAATGGGAATCCTCAGATAATTTGAAAGTGTCTTTAATTGGATCGGTCACATATACTTTATCATCTTTCGTTACGAAGATTGCTTCCGTCCCATTGTTCAATTCGCTTTCGACATATTCCAGACCTTTTTTCACACCCATTGAAAAGACTGCTGTAGACAGACCGTCACCATCGATCGATTTATCTGTTATGATCGTGACACTTGCGATATCGTTGTCGAACGGGTAACCCGTTTTTGGATCGAACAAATGATGGTATTTTTTGCCATCTACTTCTAAATAGCGCTCGTAAATTCCAGAAGTAACTAACGTTTTGTTCCGTTCTTTGATAGAACCTAGAACAGAGCCACGAGCCATATTCGGATCTTGGATGCCAACTGTCCAGTCTTGATTTTCGCCTCTTGGGCTGTGTCCTAAGACATAGACATTCCCACCTAAGTCAACGATAGCAGTAGTCACACCTTGTTTTTTCAAGACTTTTACTACTTCGTCCGTAATGTAGCCTTTGGCGATTGCACCTAAGTCGATGATCATCCCTTTTTCTTTTAGATAGACCGTTTTTTCTTTGTCATTTAGTTCGATCTTATGATAATCCACTAATTTCAATGCCTGATCGATTTCTTCTTGTGAAGGTTTTCTGGCGTCATCAAAACCGATTCGCCATAATTGAGTGATCGCACCAATTGCCATATCGAATCCGCCTTGAGAATCTTGGCTGTATTCATAGGCTCGTTTGACTAACGTGTAGACGTCGTCAGAAACTTTTACTGGTTTGATACCAGCTTGTTCATTCACTTCATCGATCTCGGAACCTTTTTGATTGATCGTGATTTTATCACCAAGTTCTTTTACTCGATCAAAGGCAGGTTTCAATGCTGATTCTTTGCCTTCATCATACACACGGATACGAACGTAAGTCCCTAACAAGAACTGTTCATCAGAGTACGGATCTTTTAAGATCTTGGTAGATGCTGAACTTTCAGTGGTTGTATTTTTTGCTGAGTTAGTGCAGCCAGTTAGCACCATAAAAGAGATGCTCAGTGTGATTAAGGAAAATAGTAGTTTTTTCCGCATTGTTTTCCTCTCTTCATTTTGAAAGGTGAGACGACTGCCTAACCTGGCTATCGTCCCACCCTCCAACTTTTATTCGTATGATTATGTGATTATTTTTCTGTTACGATATTATCTACTTCGATTGTTTGAGTGTCGCCTTTTTCAGCTGCATTCACTAATTGTTGTGCATACATGATGAATGAATGTGAGCTGTGTGTAGCTCCTGTAACAACTTCTACATCAGCTGGTGAGCCGTCTTCTTCACCCATTGCTTTGACGAATTCATCGTTAAGAGTAGGGATGTAAGTTTTTGGTTCTGTCCCGCTTTTGGCTTTCATGTTTTCATTGTATTCTGTATCATCTTGTTTTGATTTGCCGTCTTTGTCGATATAATCAAAGTTTGATTCAGTTACTTTGCCGCCAGCAACTGTCATTTCGAATTGCACACGGTAGCCGTTAGAGTAGTTCTTTTCTTCTAGCTTGTAAGTGCCGTCTTTCAAATCAGCACCATTGTCGATTTCGATTGTATCTGTGTTACCAGCTTGAGCAGCTTGGATCAATTGTTGTGCGTAGTTTTGGAAGCTTTCAGATGAGTGAGTAGCTCCAGTTACGACTTCCACACCGCTTGCGCTTTGTGCTTTTAAGAATTGGTCATTCAACTCAGGAATGTATTTTTCTGGATTTGTGCCAGATTTAGCTTCCATGTTTTTGTTGTATTCTGCATCTTTTGTTTTTGATTCGCCGTTTTCATTGACGTTATCATATTTTGATTCAGTGATTTTGCCGTCTTTTACAACCATTTCAAAGACTGCGCGGTAACCATTTGAATAATTTTTTTCTTCTAATTTATATGTGCCGTCTTGCAAGTCTCCGCCAGCAACAACTTTTGCAGATGATTCTGTTGTGCTTTTTGCAGTCGAAGATTGTGCTGTAGATGATTCAGAAGAAGAATTTGAACTTCCGTTGTCATCTGCGCCGCAAGCGCCTAACACTAGAGCTGAAAATGCTAACACGGCAAATCCAGTTACAAAACGTTTTTTCTTCATTTTAATACCCCACCATTCCATTTTTAGTCCACAATTTTTCTTTGTGATTCATTATACATTCTAATCTTTTTAGCCTATAAGTCAACTATTTTCGATAAATAACCCATGTAATATTTCAAACGTTTTCTTTCAGCAAATTTCGTGAAAAAACGCTTTATTTTAAAATTTGAAAAAAATCCAAAAGGAGTTAGACAAAAGAACAGAACATCTATATAATATATGGAGATTGTGTAATAAGTATCAAACTAAAAGAATTATCATATATTCATTATATAGATAGTCTATAAGGAGCGGATGATCAATGGCAAAGCAAAATATTGTCGTTGTAGGAGCAGGATATGCCGGTGTTTCAGCTACAAAATACTTGGCAAAGAAACTGAAAAAAGAAGATGTAGCAATTACTCTGATCGATCGTCATTCGTACCATACTATGATGACCGAGTTGCATGAAGTAGCTGGCGGACGTGTAGAACCAGAAGCAATCCAATACGATCTGCAGCATTTGTTTGCTCGTCAAAAGAATGTACAGCTTGTCACAGACACTGTAGTCGGTATCGATAAAGAACAGAAAATCGTCAAGACCAAATTAGGTTCCTATCCTTTTGATCAGCTGATCCTTGGAATGGGCGGAGAGCCGAATGACTTTGGTACACCTGGTGTCAAAGCACACGGATTCACTCTTTGGTCATTTGAAGACTCTGTAAGGATTCGTGAACATATTGAGAAAACAGTAGCAAAAGCTGCATTGGAACCAAATGATGAGTTGCGTAAAGCCATGCTGACTTTCGTTGTCTGTGGTTCTGGGTTTACCGGTATTGAAATGATTGGGGAACTGATCGACTGGAAAAATCGCTTAGCCAAAGATTATAAGTTGGATCCAAACGAGATCACACTGATGGTCGTAGAGGCAATGCCAACGATCTTGAATATGTTAGACCGAAATGATGCTGCAAAAGCTGAACGCTATTTGCGTAAGCACAATGTAGAATTATTATTGAACGCACCAATCGTAGAAGTGGCTGCGGATCATATCAAGCTGAAGGACGGACGCAATATTCCGACTCACACACTGATTTGGACAGCTGGTGTTAAAGGAACTTCTGACGCTGCTGACTTTGGATTAGAAGCAGCACGCGGACAGCGGTTGATCGCCAATGAATACATGCAGGCAAAAGGCTACGAAGATAAAAACATCTATATCATCGGTGATTTAGTCTTTTATGAAGAGTTTCCAGGAACACCGACACCGCAGATCGTCCAAGCTGCTGAACAAACAGGACACACAGCCGCAGCGAATATCGTGGCTTCGATCAAAGGCGGAGAAAAGCATAAATTTAAAGGAAACTATCAAGGATTTATGGTTTCTATTGGTGCCAAATGGGGGGTAGCTAACCTATTTGACAAGATCCATCTAAGCGGATTTTTAGCTATCGTAATGAAACATATCGTGAATTTGAAATACTTCTTTGATATTCGTTCTGGTTATTATATGTTCCAATATTTAATGCATGAGTTTTTCCATATCAAAGACGATCGCAACGTGACTCGAGGACATTCTTCTCGTTACGGCAACGTCTTATGGAGTGTGCCACTTCGTATTTTCTATGGTTTAGTTTGGTTCGTTGAAGCTTCTAAAAAAATCATTGGGAATGGTGAAGTGTTCAAACCAAGTACATGGTTTGGTGAAGGATCATGGTTCACTGGAAACAGCGTATTCCCTTGGACATGGGAATATAATGTAACAGATGTTGCCAGTGGTGCTTCTGCTGCTGGAGACGCAACGACAGCTGCTAGCGGAGCAGGGGCAAGTGCCGGAGAAGCAGCGACTCATGCTGCACATTTCGGTTTGAGTTATGCATACGGAGAAGAACCAATGGCTGTGATTGAGAAGTCACCAGACTGGTTCACAAAGATCATGCAAGTGATCATGCCAAATAATGATGTAGCAATGTTCTTCCAGAAATTCATGGTATTCTTTGAAATTGCCTTGGCATTAGCATTGATTGCTGGATTATTCACATGGCTATGCAGTGCGACAACGATCGTATTAGTGATCACGTTCTGTTTATCAGGTATGTTTTACTGGGTAAACATTTGGTTCATTTTTGTTGCTTTCGCATTGATGAACGGTTCCGGTCGTGCGATTGGTTTGGATCGCTGGGTGATTCCATGGCTACAACGTACACTAGGCAATTGGTGGTACGGTAGACCAAGTGCCCAATACGGCAAGAAATAAATAGATAAAAATAAATGAACAACGTTACTTGAATGCAAGATTTCAATAGAAAGGGGCTGAGGCAAACCGTCGCAGCCTCCTTTTTATGTAAAATAAAGGAATAAGATGCCCGAGATAAGCCACCACGCTTAAAGCAAGACGCAGGTGTCACAACCTCTGATAAACGGTATTCCAGAAGTAGCTTCTTCGGAAATAAGACGAAATTTCACAAAAATTTGAGAAGCAATTTTCATAAATTCCTTCTTATTTCTTGAAGCTGCCCACTTCTGACACAACCTCTTGATATAAACGGTGTTCCACCTGCTGCTTCTCGGTAATAAGTCCAAAGAATCAGAAAACATGGAAAGCTGTTTCCTACTCTTCGTTCTTATTACTCAAAGCAAGTCACAGGTGTCACAACCTCTTGTTTTTATGCTAAAATTGGGTGAGTTAATCTGGAAAAAGGAGAACAAAAATGAGCCTTAAAGAATTTGCTGAAAAAAGTCTGCTCAAACCTTGGGATGTTTTTATAATTTTTCTTTTGACTGTTCTTTCTTTTTTACCAGTCATGATTTTTGGTCTTCAGCAAAACACCGCAACAGCAGAAAAAGAAGCGGTACTGCGTGTGGATGGCACAGAAATCAAAACATTCCCTTTGATGGCTGGAGAAAAGAGCTACACATATACTTACAAAGATAAACACGGAGATTATAACTTGATCGAGATAGATGGCGATCGAGTACGGATAAAAGAAGCAGATTGCGATGACCAGATCTGCGTACGTCGAGGCTGGGCAACGAAAAATGGCGAAACCATTGTTTGTTTACCACATAAATTAGTGATCGAGGTCCGATCAACAGATGGGGGTGACGAAGACAGTCTGATTTATTAGACCTTCACACACCATGAGCAAATTACAAAAAATGATTTATATTTCGCTACTTGTTGCACAAGGAGTGATCATTGGCTTACTGGAAAATATGATCCCTTATCCTTTTGCTTTTGCGCCTGGGGCAAAACTGGGATTAGCCAACCTGATCACGATCGTTGCGATTTTTACCATGAAAAAACGGGACAGCTTCTTGTTATTGTGGCTGCGACTATTTCTGACTACCTTGCTAGGTGGAACGATTTCTACGTTCCTTTATAGTATGAGCGGTGCGCTGCTTAGTTATTTTGGGATGTTATTGGTCAAGCAATTAGGTCCCAAACGTGTCAGTATCATCGGAATCAGTGCGGCCGGCGGGTTCATGCATAATGTCGGTCAGCTTTTGATGGCCTCTTTCATTGCGCAATCATGGACAGTCATGCTGTACTTGCCAGTCCTTTCCGTTTTAGGAATCTTGTCAGGAATCGCTATCGGGATCGCGGCGAATTATCTTTTACGACATGTGCAGACACTGCAACGATTCCAAAAAGATTATGAGCAGGGAACCAAACAACAATGGAGCCCGATGTTTACTAAAAAATAATCGTCACACAAGGAGTTTTTTTATGAAGCTACATCCAATGTGGGAAAACTATCCTGCTTTAAGTAAAGAATTGACAGAAACACTAAAACGGATGGAAGAAACTGTCCGTCTGAAAAACAAACCTGTCGAACAAGCAATCAAAGAAACGATCCATGCCGGCGGAAAACTGTTGCGACCTGCCTATCAGTTACTGTTCTCACAATTTGGACCAGAGCAAGACCGGGACAAAGCCATCGCTTTGGCAGCTTCCATCGAAATGCTCCATACGGCCACACTGATTCATGATGATATCGTTGATGAAGCAGATCTGCGGCGTGGTCAGCCTAATATCCGTAGTCAGTTTGGGAATGTCGTTTCTGTCTATGCAGGAGATTATTTATTCGTCTGCTGTTTTAAACTATTGTCTGATTACTCGACTTCCCTGAAAAGTCTTCAATTGAATTCTCGCAGTATGGAAAAAGTATTGAACGGCGAATTAGGGCAGATGGATGATCGCTATAATTATGAACTTTCTGTAAAAGAATATTTGGAGAATATCTCAGGTAAGACAGCTGAATTGTTCCAACTAAGTTGTTCTGTTGGCGCTTTTGAAAGTGGAACAAGCGAGCGTTTCGCAAAAAAAGCAGGAGATATCGGACTTTCTATCGGGATGGCCTTCCAGATTATCGATGATATTTTGGATTATACAAAAGAGAGTCAGGAAATCGGGAAACCTGTACTAGAAGACATGCGTCAAGGAGTCTATTCTTTGCCATTGATCTATTCTTTGCAAAAAAACAAACAGAGTTTACTGCCTTATTTAGAGAAGAAAACGGAAATGACAGAAAAAGATGTTGAAGCCGTACGCAAAATCGTTGAACGTACAGGAGGTGTGGGAGAAGCTAAGAAATTAGCAGCAGCCTACACCGAAAAGGCGTTGAAAGAAATCAAGAAATTACCTGACACCTCTCTTCGAACGAGAGAAAACCTTTTTTCCCTTACTCAATTGATTCTAGACCGCAAAGACTGAATAGAATTTGGTGCAACACGTGGATAAATTCCTAAGGATGAAATCTGCGTGTTTTGGATCACTTGAAATGGATTTTTTGATGTTAACAAGCAAAAATAAAGAGCAACGTCGCTAACTGACGTTGCCCTTTATTTTTTATCTCGGATCATTTTTTTATCTTTTCGACTTCTTATGACTCATGAAAGTGATTCTTAAACCGATTACAAGTAATATAACGCCTGCGACTGTTATCCAATTATTTGATTGACTTCCAGTTTTAGGAAGTACTTTTTTTGATTTGTTTAAATGATCATCGCTTGTTTTATTAGTTAAGTTGACGTTCGTCTTGTTATCCGAACTTGTTCTTGGGAAAGAGACACTTGCATGACGACTATCACTTGTGATAAATGTTGTATCTGCCGTATCGGTACTGTCACTTATTGTTCGAGTAGTATCTGAGCTATCGCTTGTAGTCGTTGTACCTGTACCATCACTTGATGTGGTAGTTGTCGTATCTGTATTGTCGCTTGAATCTGCCGTATCGGTACTGTCACTTGAAGTGGTAGTAGAATCCGTGCTATCGCTTGAAGTCGTTGTATCAGTACTATCACTTGTTGTTCGAGTTGTATCCGTGCTATCACTTGAAGTTGTTGTGTCAGTACTATTACTTGTGGTAGTTGGATCTGTGCTATCGCTTGAAGCAGTTGTGTCGGTACTATCACTTGTGGTAGTAGTATCTGTGCTATCGCTTGAAGTCGTTGTATCAGTACTATCACTTGTTGTTCGAGTTGTATCTGTACTATCGGTTGTAGTCGTTGTGTCGGTACTATCACTTGTTGTAGTTGTATCTGTGCTGTCACTTGTAGTCGTTGTGTCTGTGCTATCGTTTGAAGTGGTAGTTGTATCTGTACTATCGCTTGTAGTCGTTGTGTCGGTACTATCACTTG
>NZ_KV817745.1:0-8904 GCF_001814765.1 Enterococcus sp. HMSC061C05 | reverse complement strand
TGTAGTCGTTGTGTCGGTACTATCACTTGTGGTCGTGGTATCTGTACCGCCTGTACCATTGTCGCTGATAAATATTTCGTTAGGATCCCAACGATTGGTAGCCGCATCTAAAATCACATTTGTCCCTATAATCGTACCGTCTTGGTTTTGAGTAATATGAATAGTGGCATTAGGCGCAAGTATCGTACCTTGAAAAGGAGCACTGATTGTCAAATCAGTCATCTCATTTCCGAAATTCCAAGAGATATTCGCATCCGAAAAATCTTCTGTTTCATGATTGGAACGATCGTTGTATTTGATTGGCGACTGTACGTTCAATGCAGAAGAACTGTTGATGACATTGAATACGACTACTTGATCACTTGGATTAATGATTTGAAGTGGCGTATTCATCGTTAACACTTCTGCGTCGATATTTACCAATAAAAATCGAGAATCTGATAGACCAGTCAAATCAATGGTTCGATTATTCATGTCTGGAAAATCCGCAGCAGTATATGTTTTAGCTGGGGTGGCAGTTGCAAGGTCATTTGCTGCTACATTCAATCTAGCAAACTCTTGCTCGAAATCAATATATTCGTTTCCATCACGGTCTTTATAGAAATCATCTGGAGTTAAGTGATCAAGCCTTGCTCCATTAACCGTAGGATGTCCATCTTGTAATGCTACATCCACATTACTACCAACGACAAATTTATTCATTCTTGTGTCGCCAGTAGGGATTCCAGAAGAATTAATGAAAGAATCAGTTTTTTGTATATAATTGATCTCTTGGTTCAATAAGCCTTCATGAAGCTCTGTCCCAAAATTATTATTTGCATCCAGTTCATGTGTTGCTATATTTCCGTCTGTATGGGCATTAACCGTTGTCTTGTTTTTGGCAAATACATGGAATTGACCAGCAATTCCCAGCAAACCATAGTTACCAGTTAAATCATTATAGACATTCCCAGGATCTTTAGGAAATGTCTCCGCTGAAACGGCCACACCATACGAAAAGATGTTGAACAATAAAGTAACTAATACTAATAAACTTACCCTTTTTTTCATCTTTTCCCTTCCTTTCATTTCAAACATTTTCCTATTATACTCTTTTTTTCCTAGGCTTAAACTGTTCGTTTAAAAAATCATTATTTATTTAAACAATATTAATGAATCATTCATTTTGTTGATTTTTGTTCAAGTGGAAAATAGAGAATATCTTTCTCTTTCAATCTCCAAACGATCATGCTAGTGACTGGAAAGTGTAAAAAGTGAGGGGGTGTAGTAACATATAAGTAGAAATCCTAGAGTTAGGAAAAAGCAAGTAGGATAAATAAAAAGGAGGAAAACAGATGAATTATTTAGATATGTTATGCGAGAGTGTGGACCGAGCATACGAGCGATTTGAACGCTTGTTTGAAGGCGTCTCTATTGAGGAGGCCAACCGATTTCCAGTGGAAGACAGAGCTCCGCAAATCAAATCAATGACTTGGCTGGCTTGGCATACCGCTCGAGAATTGGATTTCCAGATTGCTGATTTAGCCAGTACCTCTCCAATTTGGCACAGCCAAGACTGGGAAAGCCGATTTCCGATGACGATAGCAGATGACGAACAAGATTGGAAGCACAGTCTGGAACAAGCAAAACAAATCCAAGCTAATCAAGTAGAAGACTTGCTTGGATACTTGCGGGCTGCTTCTGATTCTGCTATTTCTTATTTAAGAGGGTTAGAACCTTCCGAACTAGATGAAGTAATTGACAAGAGCTGGACACCACCAGTCACGCGAGGGATGCGTCTCGTTTCTATTATTGATGACGCTGCCATGCACTCTGGTCAAGTGATTTATGCGAGACGTTTATTGGGATTGAAAGACTAAGACACTAAATAAAAAAGAACTTACGACAAAAACAAGTCGCAAGTTCTTTTTTGATTTCAGTTGATTGGCAACCACGATCTGTATAGTAGTAAGGAATGTACTAAATAATAGTGAAGCCGTCAGTAAACGTGATTTTCTATTTTTCATTTCAAATCCTTCCATTTTTCATTGTAATCGGTTACTATTTCGTCCTAATAAATAATCCAATAAGAAGGAAGTTTATTTAACTTTTCTGGTCATCCACATATTTCTATAAAAGGAAAAAACTGTTCTGAGGGTGTGTTCTTAGTCTGATAAAGTATTAGCAGGTAGGCAGTTTTATCGATAAAAACATTATGGAAAAACAAAAACAGAGCCATTTGTTTTTATAGAAAAAACAGAAAAGTTCTATCGATAAAAAACGGCAAAGGAGGAAGATATTCTGGTCAAACGACACAAAAAAAAGATCATCGCTTCCCTAGTAGTACTGGTAGTTGCACTCGGTGGCTTTTTTGTCTATGACCATTTCTGGAAAGAGCCGGAAGTGATCATGAATTTGAATAGCGGCGATCAATCATTTATCAAGGACATGTCAGAAGAAGAGTTGCGTGATTTTCTGCAAGATCAAGCAGACGAAGATTATGTTCGGCTGAAGTTGGATACGACGATGCATTTTGATACCTCTGACAAACCTGGGTCAGTCAATATCCAAAACCCGCCCAGTAATGAATACGCCATCGAAGTGACAACTTATATCGAAGGAGAAGACGATGAAATCTACATTTCTGGAGTGATCCAGCCAGAACAATATGTAAGTGAAGGCAAACTGTTGCGTAAAGTAGCTAAAGGAACATACAAAACGATCAGTACGGTCCAATTTTTGGATTCCGAAAAGAATGTAGTCGGAACATCTTCTGTCGTTGGAAAGTTAACAGTTGAAAGTTAACTGATAGCAAATATATATTTTTTAGGAGGAAAAGAAATGAGAGTCTCAAGAAAAATGTTGTTGCCGGCACTTGCATTAGTAAGCAGTGCGGCAATCGGGCAAACGGTAAGCGCTTATACATGGGTGGGTGGCGAACCTGATCCGAATACGGTTTACGAATCAGTCCAAAAACAAGATAACGCAACGATCCCAGCAGAAGGCACTTTTAAAGAGTGGGACCCAACTGATCCAGGACCAGGACCTGGGCCAACGGATCCAGTCGATTGGATCGATGTATCGATCCCGACAAAAGTCTTGTTCGGACAAACAGATGCGACAGAGGGTAAGGTCGTGGCACCAATCTATCAAATCAGAAACAATTCGACAAAAGGCGTGAAAGTCTCTGTGGGCAATTTCGTCAAAGGGCAAGATGCAGACAAAGTGCCGGAATTAGTGTTGAACATGGATAGTGTCAGCAGCAGTACATCTATCTCTTTAGTCAACCCAACGACTGCTCCGCAATTTCCACGCGAGTTAGTGACATTGCCGAACCAAAACGATGTCACAGAGTTTACTTTCTCTGGTAGCGTCGGAGCGAATTTCCAATTTGGGGAAGCCATCAACCCTAAATATGAGCTTGTCTTGCAATTTGAAGCAATAGGGGTATAAAAAAATGAAAAAAACAGGGATCCTTCCGCTGTTTTTCCTTCTGGGGTTTATCTGTCTATCAATAAGCGGTTTGGCAGATGCAGCAGAAAAAGAAAGCACGATCGAAGTTAGCGGACTGATCTATTCAGAAAAACCAACGGAACCTGGAACAGGTCCAAGTACAGATCCTGGAACAGGATCAAGTGCTGGGCCTGATACAGGCTCAACTGCGGATTCCGCAACTGATTCGGGAAAAAGTACCGGTGGAGATACGTCAGGAACATCCGGTTCTAGCGACACTAAAGGCAATCTGCCTCAGACGAATGCTGTAAGAACAAGCAGGTGGGTAACGGCAGCAGGTGTGCTGCTTCTCCTCGGTTCTCTTTCTTTATTAAGTAAAAAAGCCTTGCCTGGAGACACAGATGTTTAGACAAGCGTGCAAATACAAAAGAGAGAGGAGAGAAAAATGAAACTATTCAAAATACTAGCAGTTTTTACCTTACTGTTTTCCAGCATCAGCCCGACTACCCTTGTCTACGCAGTCTCATCTTTGACGCCTGAAAGTAGCGAGACAGCAAATGAAGAAACACCGACAGAACCAATAGCCGAACCGCAAGTGGAAGAAGCTCCTGCAGTAGTCGATCCTGTAGCAGAAGAATCATCCACGGAACCAACCACACCCGAACCGTCAACCGTCGAACCGCAAACAGAGCCAGCAGTTCCCGTACCAGAAACGGCTGTGCCAAGTCCGCAGATTGATCTTCCCAATCTTCCCCAATATCGCGGAGATTTGAGAAGGAATGGAGAAAGTTCCTATCAGGCAGCAGCCCAGCCTGGATTCAATGCGGGAGTCAGCAACTTATCGGAACTGGGTCCCAATGTAGGTGACAGTATTTCCTACAGCTTTACGATTCCGACTCATTCTCTCGTATATGGGAATGGCACTGACTGGATCGCGTATATTGTTGGTAATGGTAATATCGGTGTTAGATTTGTTGATAGGATGTACTATGGTCGATCGCCAAATCATACAAGTGATTATTCAACGACTTATCAGATCGGTCGCACGGAAGTCGTCGAAGTCGGGGGCGCTTCTGGTGATCTTAGTATTACGTCGAATCACACGATAAACAATAATGATTTCACGATGACGATGTCAGGGACGATCACTAGAACAAGAGCTAGCAACCGTACCGATTATCAGTTAACAGCTGGGATCCATAATCTTGTATTAGGTTCTACTGCCGTAGCTTCTGGTGGTGAGGTCCCTCCTACGCCTATAGAAGATGTGCCGATCAATTATCTGTCGATTGGGAACTTCACGGTCAATACTAGGGAACCAGAACCTACTGTAGAGATCACCGCCAATCCTGCCAATCCTTTTATTTTGGGTGTGCTTCCTCAGGAACACAAAGATAGTCTGATAGTAAGGGTTAATGGGAGCCTGTTGCCTTCTTCTGACCCAGATAGTTACGAGATCATTGAGACTAACTTAGGTAGCTTGGACGTGGTAGGGACAGTAGGATCAAAAAGTGCATGGGTGAGAATCCGTTATACGATGGATGGAACCGTTCATGAGAGTGAAAGAATACATTTCCAAATGCCTGTCGTATGGGGAGACAGTATCGTGTTTGGTGGAAGTGATCCAATAGCTATGAGGACAGTGGCTGCTTTCACCTTACATCATCGTGGAACAAGTCCAGTGATTACTGCAGTTACAGGAAGAAACAATTCGGGTTTAACTAATTTTGTGATAAATGAAAATTATTTAGGTCAAAATTACTATAATTTTTCTTGGTACAACTTGAGTCAAAAAAATATTCTTGATTTGACAAATGATTCCGCGGATCGAGCAGTCTCAGCAAGAGGAAATGCTAGAAACCAAGATATCTTGAATAGCTGGAATACACAAATCAACTATGTCAACTATGGTGATGTCGTCCGTTCATGGGTGGCAGACCCAGAAAAGAACGCAGTGACAAATTCAATGACAATAGATGCGCCATTTGTCTTTAATGGTGGAGAAGTCTACTATGAAATCACTACGAACGGCTACCGTAAATTGGACATCAACACATTGACACCGACAGAACAATCGATTGAACGTGGCGCTTCGCAAGCATCTTTAGATAGTCAAGTCAGTCGATTTCTAGACACTTCTGGCAAGGAGAACCTTCGAGTAGTGAGATTCCTGGATTATCCAGATACTTCTACTTTAGGAGAAAAGACTGGAGCAATCCAAGTCGAAGAAACCTTATCGACAGGAAAAACAGTGACATACGACTACACAGTACCATTTGTCGTGACTCCTAAACTTGAAGTAACGGCTAAGCCTGATAGTAAGGTATTGCTAGGAACAGATATGAATACAGTTGATCTACGTCAGTTTTTAGATGTCGAGGTAGATGGAGAGCAACTTGATGACGACAAATATGAAGTAGAAATGACTGCTGCGCCTATTGCTACAGATACCGTGAGCGTTGGAAGAGCACAATCGATTCGAGTCACTGTGAATGGGACAACTCTTTCTCAAGATACATCTATCAATATAGGTGTTATATGGGGAGACAGTATTGCGTTTGGTGGTAGTGATCCAATAGCTATGAGGACAGTTGCTGCTTTCACCTTACATCATCGGGGGACTCGTCCATCAATTACTGCAAGTAGAGGAATAAGACCTAACGAAGGCAACTTCATTATAAATTCGGGTTACTATGGGAGAGATTACTATAATTTTTCTTGGTATGACGTGAGTCAAAAAAACAATGTAGATCTAACGAACGATTCTGCTAATCAAGCAGTAACAGCGGAAGGAGGAGAACGACAGAATGATGTTTTAAACCGCTGGAGGACACAAACGGTCAACTATGGTGATGTCGTCCGTGCTTGGGTAGCAGATCCAACAAAAAATGCAGTGACAGAAAACGAGCAATTTGTCTCTAACGGCGGAGAAGTCTACTACGAGATCACAGCAAACGGTTACCGCGCGTTGAATATCAATAAATTGACTACATCAAGTCATATGATTTTACAAGGGATGACAGAGAGTGAATTAGACAGCCGATTAGCCGAGTTCTTAGATGTATCAAGTGTAGAGAACATCAACTTGGATAGATTTGTCCAGTATCCAGATACTTCTGTCATCGGTACGACAAGTGGAACGATCCGAGTAACAGAGACTTTATCTACAGGAAAAACAGTCTCCTATGACTATGAGATCACCTTTACAGTTGAAAACGCCCCTCCAACAGCTGATCCAATTGCGCAAGAATTGTATTTAGGAGAATCATTGCCAGATTCGCCAATGGATCTGCTAGAAAATGTATCAGATGACAGAGACGATCCGTCAGAGCTGAAAGCCACTTATCTAAACCGACCAAACATCGACCGCGTTGGAGAGATGACCGCTAGCGTTCAACTGGAAGATTCAGTGGGAGCTGTTTCAGTCATCGAAGTGCCGATTACTGTCAAGTGGGGAAGTACGATTTCTTTAAGAGGAAACAGTAATATTACTGTTGGAGCATACAGTTTGACGAAAAATGGAGATGGCACACTACATCTTCATTCGACATTTGGGGACAACAGCGTGTATCGAGATCGTCAAGTCCATCCTGATTATGGAAGTAGTGATTTTTATCATTTGGAAGTGTTCGACGGAGAAACCAGCATATATAAATATGCTGTCAGAGGAGACCAACTCATTGGAGATGCAATCAATGGATTCAATCACGGTAATCCTTTGGAGGTTTCTGTGGGTAACACGATCAGAGTTTTTTGTAGAGATTCTGATATCGATCGAAACAACTTAATGGTAAACGAAATAGAAAAAAATCACACTTACGAAACAGATTATGCTTACTATAGAGTGACAGAAGAGGGACTGGAACCAGCACCTGTTCTAGCAGCGAAATCACTGAAGCAAGACTTTGTCCTTGGTGAAAATATCACGGAGTTAAATCCCCACGATTTATTTGAATACGTTGGGTTAAACAACTGCGTAATTTCTTCTGATAAATACGAAGTCGAACAACTCATAGGTTTTGATACTTCCTTGGTAGGTACTCGTAATGCTAAAGTAAAGATAACATCTACTGTAGCTAATATTTCATTGGAAGTAGAAATACCATATGAAGTGAAATGGGGAAGTACGATTTCTTTAAGAGGACTTAGTGATCGTACAGTTGGCGCCTATAGTTTGACGAGAAGCGCAGATGGCACACTGCGTCTGCATTCGACATTTGGTGACAATAGAACGAATCAAGGTATGCAAGTCCATTCTTATTATGGAAGTAGCGTCTATTATTCCATCGAAGTGTTCGACGGAGAAACAAGCACATATCAGTATGAAGTCACAGGGAATGCGATTATCCGAAATGCAATCAATGGATTCAATCAAGGCAATCCGCTAGAAGTTTCTGCGGGGAATATCATCAAAGTCTTTCATGGGGAGTCCCACAGTCGAAGTCGATTGATGGTAAATGAAGTCGCGGAAAACTACTCCTTCGGTACACCTTTTTCTTACTACCGAGTAACGGACAATGGCTTAGTTCCGATCAAACACTTGGAAGCTGAAGCAGTCCCTCAGACATTTAACTTAGGTGAAAGCGTTGACGGACGTGACCTAAAAGAATTCGTTAAGGATGTGCAGGTAAATGGTGTAGCAGTGGATGCAAGTGAATATGAAATCTCGTTGCGTTCCGAAGTCAACACGACGTTGATCGATACGCGTGAAGTAGAAGTCGAAATACGCACGACGGACGGATTAGGCATCCTGAGAACAACTGTACCGTATGAGGTCAAATGGGGAAGTACGATTTCTTTAAGAGGACTCAACGATCGTACAGCAGGAGCATACAGTTTGACGAGAAGCGTTGATGGTACACTGCGTCTCCATTCAACTTTTGGGGATAACCGAGCGAACTTAGATACACAAGTTCATCCTTATTATGGAAGTAGTGTCTATTATTCGATCGAAGTACTAGACGGAGAAACAAGCACCTATCAATATGAAGTGCCTGGTAATATAAGTAACAGGAATGCAATCAATGGATTCAATCAAGGCAATCCGTTAGAGGTTTCCGCTGGGAATATCATTAAAGTTTACCATGCGGAATCCAACACCCGAAGCAGACTGATGGTAAATGAAGTTGCGGAAAACTATTCCTTTGGCACCCTTTTCTCTTATTATCGAGTGACTGACAATGGCTTAGTTCCAATCAAACAGTTGGAAGCTGAAGCGGCTCCACAAACGTTCAACTTAGGTGAAAGTGCCGATGGACGCAATCTAAAGGAATTGGTTAGAAATGTACGAGTAAATGGCACAGTCGTAGACGCAAGTGAGTATGAAGTCACCTTACGTTCAGAACTTGATACGTCATTGATTGGTACGCGTGAAATAGAAGTCGAAATACGCACGACGGACGGATTAGGCATCCTGAGAACAACTGTACCGTATGAGGTCAAATGGGGAAGTACGATTTCTTTAAGAGGACT
>NZ_KV817744.1:126530-199085 GCF_001814765.1 Enterococcus sp. HMSC061C05 | reverse complement strand
TAAATTCCTTCTTATTTCTTGAAGCTGCCCACTTCTGTCACAACCTCCTTTGTGTAAAAGAATCAGTTTCTATTCGATTTCTTCTATCGTTTCTTGCAAACGCTGTTCATATTTTTTGTTTCCTTTATATAAATCACCAATCGTCCATGCCAACAGGAGAAGGACAAGAACAATGATTACATAAGCGATTTGATCAGCCAATGCTAGTTGAGCTGAGGTGGCTTGCTCGCCGAAGAAACTTTCGATTTGACCTGGTAATCCTCGTAAGTTCAAGTAAGTCAGACTAATCACAGAGAACCAGCCAAGTAGTTTTACAACAAATGAATTTTTGAATCGGCTCCCCATCTCCGCTTGGCTATTGGTCATCATCAGTAAAGGAATCATCGAGAATGGCAATGCAAAAGCCAGAAAAACTTGGGATTCATTCATCAAGTTATTCAAAGCGGTATGTTCTTCGATCGTTCCTTTTGTACTTGTAAACAAAACACAAATCAATACAGGAATCACAGAAAGCAATCGTGTGACTAGTCTTCTTAGCCAAATTGGGATACGCATATGGATGAAGCCCTCCATGATGACTTGACCGGTCAACGTACCAGTAATAGTAGAGTTCTGGCCAGAAGCAAGAAGTGCTACAGCAAATAAAGTAGACAAGATACCAGATTTTGCCACAGCAATCAAGATACCATTGCTCATAGCTGATGGATCAGATAAAGCTTCATACAGACCAAAAAAGGAAGGATCTTGGACAGAACCGGTTTTGAATACAGCAACACCCATGATCAATAGCAGTGCATTGACTAGAAAAGCCATTGACAACTGGATATTAGAATCCCAAGTAGAAAAGCGTACCGCTTGTGCTACATCTTCTTCGTCTTGGTGATCGATCTTCCGAGTTTGAGAAACTGCTGAATGAAGATATAAGTTATGCGGCATGACTGTTGCACCAATAATCCCTAAAGCTCCAGTCAGCGGAGTTTCACCGCCGATGACTGGTGAGTCTGAGAATGTATGACTGTTAGGGATAAAGCCGGCAAACAAACTGTGCCAATCAGGGTTAGACAAGCCAACTTGATAGACGAAAACGAATAAAATGACGAAAATCAAGCAGACAACCAAAGCTTCGATTTTACGAAATCCGACTTTTGTCAGCAATAAAAGGACGAAAACATCTAACACAGTGATAAATACGGCAATTACCAATGGAATATCAAAAAGCAGGTAGAGGGCGATTGCTGCACCAATGACTTCTGCGATGTCTGTTGCCATAATGGCTAATTCAGTCAAGATCCATAAAATGACACCCAATGTCTTACTTGTCCGTGCTCGGATTGCTTGGGCCAAATCCATTTGGGTCACGATTCCTAATTTTGCTGCCATATATTGTAAAAGCATAGCAATCAGACTAGACATCAAAATAACTGACATCAATAAATATTGGAAATTTTGTCCACCAGTGATTGAAGTGGACCAGTTACCTGGATCCATATAACCAACTGCTACTAATGCACCTGGTCCAGAGTAAGCAAGAAGTGTTTTAAAAAAACTTTTTCCCTTGGGTACATCCACTGTTCCATTTACTTCAGCTAAAGATAAACCATTTGTATGTTCAATAAGTCGATGCTTATGAAATTGTTTGTTGGATTGATTATTCAAGAAAAAACCACCTTTCCTATTTATCTACGATTACATTCTACACCTCAGAAAGAAAAAATTAAAGAAAAAGATTCGGTATGCCTAATTTTTTTTCGTGGCGCGTCTTGCTGGTTAATGAAAGAAATTTTGTTCTTCTCTAAAAAAAACACTATTTTTTGCATGAAACTAAAGAATACGCCTTTCTTTTTTCAATAAACTTTAGTAAAATAAATCATTGAGAGCAATTCGGAAATAGAAAGGAGAGATTTATATGGTATCAACAGGTATTGTCGTACTTATTGCTATTATTGCTTTGCTAATCGGCGCAGTAGGTGGCTTTTTCCTAGCGCGTAAATATATGAAAGACTATTTAGAAAAAAATCCTCCCGTTAATGAGGACATGTTGCGATCAATGATGATGTCAATGGGGCAAAAACCATCTGAGAAGAAAATTCGCCAGATGATGCAGCAAATGAAGAACCAAGGGAAAAAATAGGTTCTGACCCAAAGACTTTTTGCGGGCTGATTTTTTCAGTCCGTTTTTTATTTCGTAATTTGTTAGACTATTCAGACTATTCAGCAAAAAAGACAAGCACAGACAATCCTATGCTCTTGATAAAGACAAAGGAGGAGTAAAATGTCGATTTTTAGAAAATTAGGTTGGTTTTTTCGACAGGAAAAGAAACATTATTTAATTGGGATTTTCTCCCTATTCGCAGTGGCCTTGGTACAGTTAGTTCCTCCAAAAGTGATTGGGATCATCATTGATGAGATCGCCGATAAAAATTTATCAATAAAGATCATTTCCTGGTGGATCTTATTATTGATCCTTGCAGCTCTCTTACAATATCTTTTTCGTTATATCTGGCGGACGAATATTTGGGGAAGTGCAGCTCGGTTGGAGAAAGAACTTCGGCAGCAGCTATTCAAACATTTTACAGAAATGGACAATCTCTTTTACCAAAAATATCGGACTGGAGATTTGATGGCTCATGCAACGAATGATTTGAATGCAATCCAAAATGTAGCAGGAGCTGGTATCTTGACCTTTGCAGATTCAGTGATCACGGGCGGAACAACGATCATTGCGATGATTTTGTTTATTGATTGGCGCTTAACACTGATTGCGCTGATTCCTCTGCCTTTACTAGCCGTTACTTCACGAGTACTGGGGTCAAAACTCCACGATGCTTTTCGTGATTCGCAAGAAGCTTTTTCTAGTATCAATGATAAGACACAAGAAAGTATTACTGGAATCAAAGTCATTAAAACATTTGGACAAGAAAAAGAAGATCTCGCGGATTTTGAAGAAAAGATTGAAGATGCAATTATTAAAAACAAACGAGTCAATTTTTTAGACTCCTTATTTGATCCATTCATTACCTTGATTATCGGTCTGTCTTATGTTGCAACAATTATTTTAGGTGGAAAGTATGTCTTGGAAGGCACGATCTCGATCGGGCAGATGGTCTCATTTATTAGCTATATCGGTATGCTTGTTTGGCCGATGTTTGCGATTGGTCGATTGTTCAACGTATTGGAAAGAGGAAATGCTTCTTATGATCGCGTCAATGAACTTTTGCATGAAAAGACGCATATCGTGGAACAACTGGGTGCAGTGCAGACCCCGGCAAAAGGCGAGCTGAATGTAGCTATTTCCTCTTTTAACTATCCGAAAGAAGAATCACCAGCATTAGAACAAATCAAATTTGCGATCCAAGAAGGAGAAACATTAGGTATTGTTGGGAAAACTGGTGCGGGAAAAACGACAATCATCAAATTACTGATGCGTGAATACGATGATTATCAAGGAAAAATCCAATTTGGCGGACGTTCGATCAAAGAATATTCATTGAATGCTTTATTAGGATCAATCGGCTATGTGCCTCAAGATCACTTCTTGTTTTCGATGACCATTCGAGATAATATCCGTTTTTCTAATCCAAAACTTTCAGAAGAAGAAGTAGAGCATGCGGCTTCTTTAGCATTTATCAACAATGAAATCAAGGAATTGCCAAAAGGTTATGATACCTTAGTTGGAGAACGTGGAGTCTCTTTATCTGGCGGACAGAAACAAAGGATTTCGATTGCTCGAGCATTGATCAAAAATCCTGAATTGCTGATCTTAGATGATGCACTTTCTGCAGTAGATGCCAAAACAGAAGAAGCTATCTTGCATAATTTAAAAGAAATAAGAAAAGAGAAAACAACCATCATTGCAGCTCACCGTTTAAGCAGCGTGATGCATGCAAAAGAAATCATTGTTGTCGATCAAGGGAAAATCATTGAACGAGGAACCCATCATGAGCTGCTTGCATTAGGCGGCTGGTATGAACGAATGTGGGAGAAACAGCAATTAGAAGCGAAGATAGAAGGAGGCGAGGCCTGATGGATGAAAATTATCAATCGGAATGGACAAAATCGATTCCACTTAAAAAACAGAAGAAGATCATCAAACGACTGATGAAGTTCGCCAAACCTTTTAGAAGAACGTTCATCGTTGCTATCTTATTTGCGTTTGCCCTGTCTGTGATCAATGTCCTATTGCCAAGGATCATCCAAACTTTTATGGATGATCATCTGGCTAAACAGTCGGCTACGACACAAGTTATTTTGTTTTTTGCTGGTATGTACTTGTTTGGAGTCATAGTCAAAAGTATCATTTGGTTTTTCCAATGGTATTTGTATTCCATGGCTTCATTGAAGACCTATCAGTATGTTCGGGTAAGATTATTTGAAAAGCTGCATACACTAGGTATGCGTTATTTTGATCAGACACCGGCAGGATCGACTGTTTCTCGAGTGACAAATGACACAGAAACGCTATTTGAATTTTGGTATGTCTTTTTGATGGTATTGACTGGGATCTTTGCAGTCGTTTCTTCCTTCATTGCCATGTTTCAAATCAATGGAGAAATTGCCTTGTGGACTTTGGTGTTCTTGCCGATTTTAGGAATCGTCATCTGGTATTACCAGAAATTCAGTTCTCGTATTTACCGGAATATGCGGGAAAAATTAAGTCAGCTGAACACGAAATTGAATGAATCGATTTCCGGCATGCGTATTATCCAGCAGTTTCGCCAAGAAGCTCGTTTAGCTAAAGAATTTGAACAAGTGAACAACGAGTATTTAGACACGCGCTATGCGATGATCAAAACAAATTCGATTCTGTTAAGTCCGATCATCAATTTTCTATATGCATTGGCGATTGCGTTGGCGTTGACTTTGTTTGGGATCGATGCGCTGCATTCTCCCGTAGAAGTTGGACTGATCTATGCATTTACGACCTATGTCCAGGGATTTTTTAATCCAATGTCTCAAATGATGGACTTTTTGAGCACCTTTACAGATGGAATGGTTGCCGGTAGTCGTATTTTGAAAATCATGGATACAGAAGAATATGCACCGCAACAAAATCCTGGAGCAGATCAAGCGATTACTTCAGGTAAGATCGAGTTTCGCAATGTAAGCTTTTCTTATGATGGAGAGCACAATGTATTGAACAATATCTCTTTTGTCGCTAATCCGGGAGAGACCGTTGCATTAGTGGGGCACACCGGAAGCGGAAAAAGCTCGATCATCAACGTATTGATGCGGTTTTACGAATTTTATGAAGGCCAGATCTTGATTGATGATCATGACATTCGAGAATATCCAATGGAAGAGTTACGTAAGAAAATGGGATTGGTCTTGCAAGATGCCTTCTTGTTTTATGGAGACATCGCAGGAAATATCCGGATGATGAATCCAACTATCACAGACGAACAGATTCGCCATGCAGCTGAGTTTGTTCAAGCAAACAAGTTCATCGATGAATTACCAAAAGGATATCACTCAAAAGTGATCGAACACGGTGCCAGCTATTCTAGCGGACAACGACAGCTGATCACTTTTGCGCGAACAATCGTGACAGATCCTAAAATACTAGTATTGGATGAAGCGACAGCAAATATCGATACTGAAACAGAAGGATTGATCCAAGAAGGATTGACAAAAATGCGACAAGGACGGACAACGATTGCGATTGCCCATCGGCTGTCCACGATTCGGGATGCAGAATTGATTTTAGTTTTAGACAAAGGTCATATAGTAGAACGCGGGAATCATGAAACACTTCTAGCGCAAAATGGTTTGTATGCAGATATGTACAAACTGCAAAGCAGTGGTGTGTAAAAAGTGGTTGTGACAGGGCTCCGTTCAGCTTTAGGTGATAAGAAAAAAATTGTAAAAAAGGCTTTCCAGATTTTTGCATAAATTTGGCTTATCACCGATAAGCTGGTACTGGAACACCGTATATTAGAAGTTGGGACAGTAGCATAGTAGCATTTTGACCTAAGCGCTAGAGTGAAAATAAAACAGAGCTTCCCAGATTCTTCATCTGTGAGCGTTAGTGTCGTAATTACCAGATTTAAAAAAAATCACGACAGCTAGTCAGAAGTGCCCAATAGCCGCTAAGAAAGCGTTGACAAAAGCGCTTGCTTTCGATAATATAAAGAAAACGATACAACTTGGATAGTGATTGCCTGATGCAAGCTAAACCTGATGAGTCTCCCATGGTTTCATGGACGGCTTTTTGGGTTTTTCTTTTTGTTTTGGATACAGCCCTATATATCATGGAAAGGAGTAAAACATGCTGATTGAGAAAGTACTGAATAACAACGTCGTAATAACCAGAGATGAAAGAAATCAGGAAATGATCGTGATGGGAAAAGGTTTGGCATTCAAAAAGAAAGTGGGTGACCCGATTTTTGACTCATGCATCGACAAAAAATTTCAGTTGACAAATGACGGACTTTCACAACAGTTCCAAGAATTGGCACAAGCGATTCCTCTTGAGTACTTAGAAATTTCTTGTGAAATCATTGAATATACAAAAGAGGCTCTACAAGTCCAGTTGAATGATTCAGTGTATATTGCATTGACGGATCATTTGTATACGGCTATCGAACGTCACAAAATGGGAATATTTGTACCAAATGTATTGCTGTATGATATCAAGCAACTGTTTCCTAAAGAGTATGCCATCGGGAAAAAAACAGTAAAGAAAATCTCGGATAAATACCACATCAAGTTATCAGAAGATGAAGCCGGATTTATCGCATTGCATTTAGTCAATGCACAAGGCATTCAAAGCCAACAAGACAATACCTACCTGTTTACTACAACAATACAGGATATTCTAAATATCGTCCGCTATTACTATAAGATTACATTTGATGAAGATTCAGTCCATTTTTTTCGATTCGTCACACACCTACGTTTTTTTCTAACACGCGTCCTAGATGGAGAAAAAACAGAAGTGGGAGAAGTTTCTGAGGAATTGTTCCAGGTTATTCAAAAAAAATATAAGGACACGTTTAGTTGCGTTGAGAAAATAGCAGACTTTTTAGCCGAGGCATTCAACTACCAGATGTCCACGGACGAAAAAATGTATTTAACGATCCATACTGCGCGTTTAGTGCATGAGAATCGTTGTAAATAAATAAAAAAAGGAGGATAAATTAACAAGAACGCATGAAATAAGGGTAGTGACATTCAGTTGGCTAAACCTTCCACTAATAAATTGGAGGGAATAGAAATGGGAAAATATCAAGAATTAGCGAGCAAAATTGTAGAAAATGTCGGCGGGAAGGAAAATATCAATGGTTTGACACATTGTATCACAAGGCTTCGTTTCAAATTAAAAAACGAAGAAAAAGCAAATGATGAGATCTTGAAAAATATGGACGGTGTTGTGACGGTAATGCGAGCGGGAGGACAGTACCAAGTTGTCATCGGGAATCATGTGCCAGTCGTGTTTGAAGAGGTTATAAAAGCAGGAAATCTTACTTTTGATGAGGCTGTTTCAACAGAAAAAATGAGACCGTTTGATATGCTTATTGATGGAATATCGGGCTGTTTCCAGCCATTCCTTGCTATTCTAGCTGCTGGTGGGATGATTCGTGGACTGACAGCATTACTTGTCTTCTTAGGCGCATTTGACCGCGGTTCTGGCACATTTGTTATGTTTGATAATATCGGTGATTCTGTATTCCAATTTATGCCTGTTATTATCGGTTTAACAGCTGCCCGTAAATTTAAAGTAAATGAATTCGTAGGGATGTTGCTTGGCGCAGCATTAATGAATCCTAGCTTGTCGCTGGAAGCTTTGAGTGGTGCAGCAGAAGCACCACTGACGACCATATTTTCTGGCACTATTTTTGAAGCACCTATTTATCAAACAGTATTCGGCATTCCCTGGATTGCGCGTAACTACGCTTCTTCTGTCATTCCCATTATCTTTATTGTGTTGTTAGCTAGCCAAATTCAGAAACCAATTAAAAAGTTAGTACCTGAGATGATCGCGAATTTCTTCGTTCCATTCTTCACCGTTCTTATTACAATGCCCTTAGGTTTTTTACTCGTTGGACCAGCATTCACATTCGCAACTGATATTTTAATGGCTGGATTTGAAACACTTTTAGCACTTTCGCCAGTTATTTATGGAGCAATCGTAGGCTTCTTCTGGCAAATTCTGGTGATGTTTGGTCTCCATTGGGCAATCGTACCAATGGGATTGATGCAATTTTCTGTGAATGGCTGGCAAAATATCATGACACCTGTTGCAGTAGTGTCTTTTGGACAAACTGCAGCACTTACTGCACTCTACTTTAAGCTTAGAAACCCAAAAGACAAAGCAATTGCAATACCAGCCATTGTTTCTGGTATTGTGGGGATTACAGAGCCAGCTATTTATGGGTTTACATTGCCACGTAAAAAAATATTTATTTTTACCTGTGTCGGTGGTGCGTTAGGAGGCGCGTATAGTGGGTTAATGAATTTAACTTCTTGGAATCAAGGTGGATTAGGCATCTTTACAATTCCCAACTATATTAGACCAGATGGTGATTTAACGGATGTGATTAATGTATTGATTGGAATCGCCATTGCGATGGTGGTATCCTTTGCGCTGACTTTTTTCTTTTGGAAGGAGGAAGCAGGTGAAACAGATGATAGACAGAAAAGATCAGGTAAAGAAATTGTAAAAACACCGATACAAGGACAAATCGCTCCACTGAATGCAGCAAAGGATGCAGCTTTTGCACAAGGAACACTAGGTCGAGGAATCTTGATCTACCCTGAAAAAGGAGAAGTACGTGCCCCTTTTGACGGAACAGTCATGACCCTGTTCCCGACGAAACATGCAATCGGAATGGTTTCTGAAGCAGGTCTGGAATTGCTGATTCATGTCGGATTGGATACTGTTCAGTTGGAAGGGAAATATTTTGAAAGCTTGGTGCAGCAAGGAGAAAGAGTGAAACAAGGCGATCTGTTGCTCCGCTTCGACAAAAAGAAAATCGAAGCGGAAGGATACAGTTTAGAAACACCTGTGATTGTCACCAATTACATGGATTATTTGGATATTTTGGAAAATCAAGGGGAGACGGTCGGGCCAGACGATGCACTTATCACCGCACTGACCTGAACGGTTAGGTGAAAGAATGGACTAGGCTTAACTATTCTTTTTAGTCCACTTCTTTATTTTCAAAATTGAAAGGCTCTTTCATGATGGCTGAGCTGATAGGGCGTTTATCAAATTTTTGTCCTACAGAGATTAGATGGATTAAATTCTGTTGATAATTTTCTGCAAAAACACAACTATATAACACGTCTAGAAGATAACAAATCGATGTATTGATCGTAAAATTACCAATTTTTGAATACAGTCGCTCGCGTGTCGTAAGTCGCAAAGCGGCTGTACTCATTGAAGATAGCGTTGAATCACCGATACTGGTCAAAGCTAAAATTGGAACATGATTTTGTTTCAATATTTCTGCGGTACGAAGGATCACATTGTTTTCACCCGTATAAGAAATCAGAATCCCGCACATATCACTCGTGCAATTGTACGCTTCATAGAACGATTCACCAAAAGTGGTGACAATCGTGACATCCATTTTGATGCGCTTCATTTTCAGCATGAAATCTTGAGAAATCAAAGTATTCGAGTTACTGGCGAAAATCACGATTTTTTTTGCTTGAAGCATTAGTTGTTTGGCTTTTTGCAATTGGTCATGATGAATGAGAGAAAGTGTATCTTGAATCGTCATCTGTTCTAAAGAAGCCATTTTATTTGCGATCGTCATAATACCGTCTGTGGTGGAAAAAGGAAGATTCGCATCTACGTCTTGAAAATTCCCTTCAAGATAGGCTGTTTCAGCTAAAAAAGCATTACGAAAACTGACCCAGCCATCAAAACCCATTTTTTTTGCTACACGGATGAGTGTGGACGGGTGGACATAACATCGCTCAGCAATCTCTTGGATGGTCATTTCGCCAAGTGCTGGAGAATCGCTTAAGAGAAACTGAATCACTTCATTTTCTGAAGGAGAAAAGGAGATTTCTTTGATTTTTTCACGTAATAACATGAAGATACCTTCTTCTTGTTTTTTTACGTAAATTATAACTTTTTTGAAAATGATTTGTAAACGGATTTATGTTATATAGCTTAATAAAGCCTTTTTTTGACAAGATATTTACAAAAATCCAGAAGAAAACACTAACTTTTGTAAATGTTACTGGAAAGAAACGAATTTCTATTGTTTGTTTTGTTTACAAAAAAGATAATAAAAGTGTAAAAAGTAAAGGAGTGAGAACATGGCAAAAGGAATCAAAATCGCTACGATTGGTGGAGGTAGTAGTTACACCCCCGAGTTGATGGAAGGATTTATCAAAAGATATGAGGAATTACCGATACGAGAAATCTGGCTCGTAGATGTAGAAGAAGGAAAAGAAAAGCTTGAGATCGTCAGTCAGATGTCTCAGCGTATGTGGGATGCTTCTCCGTATGAAGTCAAAATCTATGCAACTCTGGATCGGGAAGAAGCATTGAAAGATGCGGATTTTGTTACGACTCAGTTTCGTGTCGGTCAATTAGATGCACGAATCAAAGACGAGCGGATCCCTAGTTATTATGGGATGATTGGGCAAGAAACAAATGGTGCTGGCGGGATATTCAAAGCTTTTCGTACCGTTCCAGTGGTTTTGGCAATCGTTGAAGACATGAAGCGTTTATGTCCAAATGCTTGGCTGATCAATTTCGCGAACCCAAGCGGGATGGTGACAGAAGCAGTTATCAGATATGGCAAATGGGATAAAGTGATCGGATTATGCAATGTGCCAGTAATGGCGATGATGACAGAACCAACAATGCTTGGCAAGAAAAAAGAAGAGCTGATCTACAAGTTTGCCGGTCTAAATCACTTCCATTGGCACAAAGTAGCAGATAATAAAGGAAATGACCGCACGACAGAATTGATTGATCGTTTATACGATGAAGACAATGGATTGCCGAAAAATATCTTTGATATCCCGTTTTTCAAAGAACAATTAAAACAAATGAACATGATCCCTTGTGGCTACCACCGCTATTACTACCGTGAAGAAGAAATGCTGGAACATGCTTTAGAAGAATATCAAACGATTGGTACAAGAGCGCAGCAAGTGAAAGAAACAGAAGCAGAGCTGTTTGAATTATACAAAGATCCAGAGTTGGATCATAAACCTGAACAATTGCAAAAACGAGGTGGTGCTTATTATTCAGATGCTGCCTGTGAAACGATTGCTTCGATCTATGGAAATAAAGAAACACAGATCGTGGTATCTACAAAGAATGATGGAGCTGTTCCTGATCTGCCGGCAGATTGTGTAGTAGAAGTCACTGCCTATGTTGGCGCACAAGGCGCACGAAATGTAGCGTTTGGTTCCCTTCCTGCTGCTGAAAGAGGCTGGTTGCAAGTAATGAAGAATATGGAATTGCTGACGATCGAAGCAGCCGTGACTGGTGATTATGGAACAGCTTTACAAGCGTTTACGATCAATCCGCTTATACGATCAGGAAAGACAGCAAAACGGATCATGGATGAGTTGTTTATTGCACATCAGCAGTATTTACCGCAATTCAAGGAAACAATCAGCCGGTTAAAAGCAGAAGGAATCGAAGTCCAAGATGAACTGGCAAGAGAATTATCAAGCAATACACATGTAATGGAGGAAGTATGATGGGATTCAGAAAAGATTTTTTATGGGGCGGAGCTACAGCAGCCAATCAATGCGAGGGCGGTTATGATGAAGGCGGACGTGGGTTAGCGAACGTAGATGTTGTGCCAATCGGAGAAGACCGTTTTCCTGTCATTACTGGAAAAAAGAAAATGTTTGAATTTGATGAGGATCATTTTTATCCAGCAAAAATTGCGATCGATATGTATCATCATTATAAGGAAGATATTGCTTTATTTGCAGAAATGGGGTTCAAGACTTATCGGATGTCCATTGCTTGGAGTCGTATTTTTCCAATGGGCGATGAAAAAGAGCCAAATGAATCTGGTTTGAAATTTTATGAGGATGTCTTTAAAGAATGTCAAAAGTACGGGATCGAGCCGCTTGTGACGATTACACATTTTGATTGTCCGATGCATTTGATCAAAGAATATGGTGCGTGGCGTTCCAGAGAACTCGTTGGTTTTTATGAAAATCTGTGCCGAGTCATCTTCAATCGCTATAAAGGACTTGTCAAATATTGGTTGACATTCAATGAGATCAATATGATCCTTCATGCACCATTCATGGGCGCAGGGCTGTATTTTGAAGAAGGAGAAAATGAAGAACAAATCAAATATCAAGCGGCACATCATGAGTTGGTTGCAAGTGCCATCGCAACGAAGATTGCTCATGAAGTAGATCCGGAGAACAAAGTAGGCTGTATGCTGGCAGCAGGAGCATATTATCCATACACTTGCAATCCTGAAGATGTTTGGGCTTCTAGAAAATCAGATCGAGAAAATTATTTCTTCATTGATGTCCAGTCACGAGGAGAATATCCCGCTTATGCATTGAAAGAAATGGAACGAAATGGCATTCAGATCAAAATGGAACCTGGGGATGCCGCATTGCTGAAAGAACATACTGTTGATTTTATCTCCTTTTCTTACTATTCTTCTCGAGTTTCGACTACTGACAACGAACTCTTGGAACAGACTGCAGGAAATATCTTTGCTTCTGTCAAAAATCCATATCTGGAAGCAAGTGAATGGGGTTGGCAAATTGATCCATTAGGCTTGAGAATAACGATGAATGATATTTATGATCGTTATCAAAAACCACTATTTATTGTAGAAAACGGCTTAGGTGCAGTCGATACGCCCGATGAGAATGGTTATGTGGAAGATGATTATCGAATCGACTATCTGGCAGCACATATCCAGGCAATGAAAGATGCAGTAGAATTAGATGGAGTCGATCTATTAGGCTATACGACTTGGGGATGTATTGATTTAGTATCAGCTGGTACAGGTGAGATGAAGAAAAGGTACGGATTCATTTATGTCGATCGTGACAACGAAGGAAATGGCACATTAGCCCGTTCGAAGAAGAAATCATTCAACTGGTATAAAAAAGTAATTGATTCAAACGGAGAAAATCTTTCGAATGATTGATCAATGATTTATAAAAGTCTATTGTTTTTCAGCAGATTTTTCGAGTATAATAAAGCTATTCGAGAAACGCAAGCAGAACAATAGACTTTTTTTCGCATTGGCTGTAAAGTATGCTTACTTGATTAAGTAAAGGAGAATCTACATATGTATGATGTAATCGTTATTGGCGCAGGTCCTGCTGGGATGACTGCTGCTTTATATGCTTCACGTTCAAACTTATCCGTATTGATGATCGAACAAGGCGCCCCTGGCGGCCAAATGAACAATACGGCAGAAATCGAAAACTATCCTGGTTTCGATTCAATCATGGGTCCTGATCTAGCTTATAAGATGTATGAAGGTGTTTCAAGATTTGGGACAGAAAATGCTTATGGAATCGTGCAAGATATCAAGGATCACGGCAGCCACAAAGAAGTTATTTGTGAAGATAAAACTTACGAAGGAAAAACAGTCATTATCGCAACAGGCTGTATCCACCGTAAATTAGGCGTACCTGGCGAGGAAGAATTTGCTGGACGTGGCGTTTCTTACTGTGCAGTTTGTGATGGTGCGTTTTTCCGTAACAAACGTCTAGTAGTGATCGGAGGAGGAGACTCAGCAGTAGAAGAAGCCATCTATTTGACACAATTTGCTTCTGAAGTAGTCATCGTCCACCGTAGAGATGAATTACGTGCACAAAAGATCATCCAAGACCGTGCATTTGCGAATGAAAAAATTTCCTTTATGTGGGATACAGTCGTTGACGAAATCGTTGGGAATGAAATGGTAGTGACAGGTGTGAAAGCACGTAATGTCAAAACCGGCAATGAGTTTGATTTGGCAGCAGACGGAGTATTCATCTATGTTGGACTGGATCCATTAACTGCACCATTTAGAGAAGCAGGGTTGACGAACGAAGCTGGCTGGATTCCAACAGACAACGAAATGAAGACGAGTATACCAGGCGTTTTTGCCATCGGAGATGTTCGTGAAAAAGATTTGCGACAAATCACTACTGCTGTTGGTGATGGTGGGATCGCTGGACAACAAGTGTATAAATACTTGGAATCTTTAGAAGAAACAACTGCATAAGTTTAAAAAGAGTGGAAGAACGGTTACAATTGTTCTTTTACTCTTTTTTTTCGCGTGAAATCCACTGAATCCGATTTATGCGAATACTTGCAACCGTGCTTGATAAAAGAATCCTTTCTTGATTTAAGCGTTTTTTGGACCTCGTACTTTCATATCTAATAAGTGAATGCTATACTTATTAAGAACCATATTTCAGAAAGAGGTGTTATTTTCATGTCTTGGGAACAAGTGTATGAACAATGGGTACATGAAGAAAATTTAGAAGAAAACTTAAAAAAACAATTAAATGATCTGGGTGAAGATCCTGAAAAACTTGAAGATGCTTTTTATGCACCGTTGGAATTCGGTACTGCAGGCATGCGGGGAATCTTAGGGCCTGGGATCAATCGAATGAACATCTATACGGTAAGACAAGCAACAGAAGGACTTGCACGTTTCATGGATACACAAGGCGAAGAAACAAAACGCCGAGGTGTCGCTATCGCTTATGACTCACGCCATCAATCACCAGAATTTGCCATGGAAGCAGCCAAAACATTAGCACATCACAATATCCCATCTTATGTATTCGAAAGTCTACGTCCAACACCAGAGCTTTCTTTTGCAGTCCGTCATTTGAAGACGTTTGCGGGAATCATGGTAACCGCATCCCACAATCCAGCAGCTTACAACGGATATAAAGTCTACGGAGAAGATGGGGGACAAATGCCTCCTGCAGACGCAGATGCATTGACGAAATATGTCCGTGAAGTCAGCAATCCGTTAAAAGTTGAAGTATTATCTGACGAAGAAGCTGAACATAGCGGATTGATCACGATCATCGGAGAAGAAGTGGATGCCGCTTATCTAGAAGAAATCAAAGCAGTAACGATTGATCATGAATTGGTGGAAACAATGGGGAAAGATTTGAAACTTGTGTACACACCACTTCACGGAACAGGAAAAATGTTGGGCGAACGTGCGTTGAAACAAGCTGGATTCGAACAATTCGTACTAGTTCCAGAACAAGCTATCGCAGACCCAGATTTCACTACGGTCAAATCACCAAATCCAGAAGAACACTCTGCTTTTGAGTATGCGATGCGACTTGGCGAGAAAGAAGGCGCTGACTTGCTGATTGCAACAGATCCTGATGCAGACCGTTTAGGTGCAGCCGTTCGTTTGCCAAATGGCTCCTATGAAGTATTGACCGGAAACCAAATCGGAGCACTGTTTGCTCAATATATTTTGGAAGCACACCAATCGCGAGGCACTTTACCTGAAAACGCAGCGGTATTGAAATCGATCGTTTCTAGCGAATTGCCTACAGCAATTGCGGAACACTATGGTGCTACCATGTTCAATGTATTGACAGGATTCAAATTCATTGCTGAAAAAATTCAACAATTTGAAGAAGATCATTCCCATACTTTTATGTTCGGATTCGAAGAAAGTTACGGTTATTTAGTTAAACCTTTCGTTCGCGACAAAGACGCGATCCAAGCATTGCTCTTATTAGCAGAAGTAGCAGCTTACTATAAAAAACAAGGCAAAACGTTGTATGATGGCTTGCAAACGATTTTTGAAACCTATGGCTACTACGCAGAAAAAACGATTTCTGTGACAATGAGCGGACAAGAAGGCTCTGCGAAAATCTCTGCTTTGATGGAAAAATTCCGTGAAGAAGCACCAACAGAATTTGCCGGAGCAAAAGTCATCCAAACAGAAGACTTCAAAGAGTTGACGAGAACAGACCGTGAAGGAAACGTAGAAAAACTAACGACACCGCCATCTGATGTATTGAAGTATACGCTGGAAGAAAATGGCTGGATCGCTATCCGTCCTTCAGGAACTGAGCCGAAAATCAAATTTTATATCGGTGTAAAAGGAAACTCTTCAGAAGACGCAGCTGAAAAAGTAGCCGCTTATGAAGCGATTATCCAAAAGATGACAGAAGAATAAAAAAACTTGAGACTGATGGAAAAAGTGGTAAACTTTAGAAGTCAGTCTTTTTTCAAGTTGGAGGTGAATGGATTGCCAGACACGCAAAAAACAAAAGTAGAGAAAGTCAGCCAACTATTCAAAATGTTGAGTGACCCCACTCGTCTCAAAATTCTGCTGTATCTGAAAGACGGGGAACAAAATGTGACAGCAATCACCCAAGCAGTGGAAATGGAACAATCTGCTGTATCGCATCAACTGCGTTTATTAAGAGAAAACCATGTCGTCAAGTCCCATCGTGAGGGAAAAGCGATTTTGTATAGTCTTGATGATTCTCACGTACTGGATATTTTGAACCAGACACTCAAACATGTGGAACATCAATAACGATAGGTGCAAATAGAGACAAACTGGACTGTGTCAACGAATCTTCTTCGCTGACACAGTCCAGTTTTTTTAAAGAAAAATTGTTAGTCTGTTTCTTCGGTGGTTTCAGTTCCATAATAACTATGGTCTTCTAGGTCTAAAGCATTCAAAATAAGCGAAGCTGTTTCTTCAATAGATAAAGAAGCGACATTGATTACTACGCAGCCCAATTTTTCATAAAGATCATTCGCAAAATCGAGTTCAGCTCGTATTTTTTCGATATCGGAATAAGCAGTATCAGGATTTAATCCGTAAGAGCGCATCCGTTCTTTACGGATATTGTTTAAAATATCTGGGTTATTCGTCAGTCCCACGATTTTTTTAGGATCGATCTCCCAAAGCTGTTTGGGAATATGTGCTTGTGGGATCAAAGGAAGATTGGCAACTTTTAAATTTTTGTTAGCTAAAAACAAGCTCAAAGGCGTTTTGGAAGTTCGGGATACGCCTAGCAAAACGACATCTGCTTCTAGAAACCCACGAGGATCTTTCCCGTCATCGTATTTTACAGCAAATTCCATTGCTTTGATCCGTTTGAAATAGTTTTCATTCAATAAATGAAGGGCGCCAGGTTGCCGAATGGGCTTGATACCAGTTAAGCGCTCGATTTCTGATATCGGCGGAGTCATCACATCAAAACTAAATAATTGATGTTCTTCACAAAAAGAACGCGTCATCTCGATCAATTCTTGATTGATCAATGTGTGCAGGACAAGAGCTTTTTCTTCTAGTGCATCTTGCAGTGCCTGCATCAATGTTTTCTCATCTGTCACAAATGTTCTGCGGAATAAATTGAACTCAACGGTAGGATATTGGGCCATAGTGGCTTGCGCTAGTTTTGTCGCAGTTTCTCCAGCAGAGTCGGAGATGACAAAAAAAGTAACGATTTCTGTAGAATCGGAAGACATGGATAAAACCTCACTTGCATTTTTTTTATGTTTATTATACCATACTCTAGAATGTGTACTTCGTAATCATTTTGATTTGGAGGAATAAGTCATGAAAAAACAGACATTGATCGAACAATCACTAGAAACATTGAAAAATAACGGTTTTAAATATACTAAAAAAAGAGAAGCATTGTTAACTTATTTAGTGAAGCGCAATCGCTACGTATCCGCTAAAGAAGTTTTTGACTATATGAATCAGGAATTCAAAGGAGTAAGTTACGATACGATTTATCGAAATCTCCATGATTTTGCAGAAATCGATTTACTGGAAGAAACCGATTTAAATGGAGAGATGAAGTTCCGTTTTCATTGCTGTCAAGGGGAAATCGGCCATCACCATCACTTTATCTGTACGGTGTGCGGAACAACGAAAGAAATCCATATGTGTCCAATGAATTATTTCGAAGAACAGCTCGGTGGATGTACGATCGAAGGGCATAGATTCGAGATTTTCGGAAGATGTGAAAATTGTCAATAAGGATTTAAATAAAATAACATTTGATAATTTTAAAAAAAAGCAAGATTTCCTTGACGGTCAAAACAGCATTAGATATAATATTCACAGGACAGTCTTGTTTTTTGAGATATATTTCAATAACAATTACGGTTACTTTTTAAGCTCGGAGGGAGGGAATTAACATGTCAAAAACAGTCGTTCGCAAAAACGAATCACTTGACGATGCTCTTCGTCGCTTCAAACGTTCCGTGTCAAAAGCGGGTACTTTACAAGAATCTCGTAAACGTGAATTCTACGAAAAACCAAGTGTAAGACGCAAGAAAAAATCTGAAGCAGCTAGAAAACGCAAAAAATTCTAGTTCTGTGATGAATTGGAGTTGGTAGTGTGTCACTACTAAGTAGATTAAACGATGACATGAAAACAGCGATGAAAGCGAAAGATAAGGAATCTTTACAAGTCATCCGAATGATCAAGTCATCTATACAAAACGAGCAGATTAAAGAAGGTCACGACTTGACAGAAGAAGAAGAATTAACGGTGTTGTCTCGCGAAATGAAACAGCGACGTGATTCTTTGCATGAGTTTGAAGAAGCAGGACGTGACGATTTAGCTGAAAAAGTAAAAAGTGAAATTGTGATAGTCGAAAAATACATGCCGGAACAACTTTCCGACGAAGAAATTCGACAACTTGTTCAAGAAGCAATCACACAAACTGGTGCTTCATCAATGAAAGAATTTGGCAAAGTCATGGGTGCGATCATGCCTAAAGTCAAAGGAAAAGCAGATGGAAACCAAGTAAATGCCATTGTGAAAGAACTATTACAATCTTAATTTTATCATTTAAACTGCGGACAATCATTGTCCGCAGTTTTTTTGTGCTCGTAAAAAAGAAATCTAAAAAATAGCTAGACGAAAGAATAGGATTCTTTCATCTAGCTGGTTTTTTCCTGTTTAATATTTCTTATGTTAAATTGTGTTTGATTTGGTTATTCTTCTGGTAGTTCATTCGCTTCTTGTTTGTACCCTGATAGGCGATAGGCGTAATAGAAGAGTAAGCTGCCAGCGTAACCAAGTAACGTTGGGACCATCCAGCCAAGTCCTAATGCAGCAAAAGGAACGTGATGATGATAAAATTCGAGCATGCTTGCTACAACTCTTTGTTGACTCACTAAAGCAGGCGAATTTGCCAGCATATCCAATACGGCGGGAACAGCAGCAAACAACATCGTTACTTGATAGACAAATGGTGTCTTTTGGAAAAATTTTGCTGTTAAGGAAAGCAAGATCAACGCAAGCGACAATGGGTACAAAAGCATCAATACTGGTAAAGACCATTGGATGATATTGTCCAAACCAGCATTTGCAACGACAAAAGAGACGAAAGTCGTTAACCGCAGCCATGTCATATAACTGACTTTAGGGAACAGTTTATGGAAATCTTGTGCAAAAGAAACAACGAGTCCCATAGCGGTAGTGAAGACACCTAATGTGACCATCACTCCTAAGAAGCTAGCGCCGAAGTTACCTAAATAAAAATTAGTAATCTGAGAAAGTGCAGTTCCGCCATTTTCTGATAAAGACATCTTATTCAAACTCATCGCACCGAGAAGAACAAGACCAAAATAGATCATGACTTCTAGCGCAACGCTCAGGCTACCAGCTTTTGCTGTTAATTCTGTGACTTTTTTATCTTTGAAACCAAGGTCACGGACTGCATGGACAAAAGTGACACTTAAGGCAAGCAAGGCTACTGCATCAACCGTGTTATAACCTTCTAGGACACCATTTGTTAAAGCGTTTGTTTGGTAAGTATCTGCAGCAGATTGATTTAGATTTCCCATTGGGTGGAATAAAGAAACGACAAAAATGATTGCTAATAATGCAAGAAACAAGGAGTTTAGATACTTTCCGACGTATTTGACCAACCGTGTGGGATGGACAGTAAGGAAATAAGCAAGTAAAAAGAAAAGAGCAGAGAATAAAAACATACCTAATGAATTATATTTTTCAGGCAAAAATGGTTTAGCAGCCATTTCAAAAGCAGTAGCAGCTGTCCGTGGTGTACCGAAAAATGGTCCGATCGTCAAATGAACAAGGATTAAGAACAAGGCAGCATACCATTTTCCGACAGGTTTAGCTAAGTCATACAGACCATCACTTTTTGTCACTACTACAGCTAAGATAGCTAGTAATGGGAAAAGAGCGCCTGAGATGGCAAATCCTACGCCAGCACTGACCCAGTTTGCGCCAGCCATTTGACCTAAGTGGACAGGAAAGATTAGATTACCTGACCCGAAGAACATCCCGAAGATAAGTGAACTGACCATCAATAGTTGTTTCCATGAATAAGTTTTTGTTTCTTCCATAAATTTTTCCTCCAATAATTATCATTTTGATTGACGATATAAACGTTGCAGCAATTAGTAATGCCACTAATATCAGATTCCATGAAAACCACCACCTTAAAATATAAAAAAAAGCCCTTTTCCACTTGGGAAAAGGGCTCTAGATTCTAGAACGGTACCACCTTTTTTCGCTTAAAAAAGCTTCTTCATTCACGGACGCTTTTTGATAAAGTTATCCGCTAGCCTGATAATGGAGGCAGCCACAATGATCTACGTTTTCGACATTGACTCGGAAATGATGTTCGTCTATTCGATTTATTGTCATTTCTCACTTACATGACTCACTGGGAATAAATCGTTGAATAGCCTACTGTTTTCCTCGACGCTTTGCTGTATGTTTATTTGTTGACGTAATAATACACCTGTTTTTTTTGAAATGCAAGAATATTTTAACTATTTTGTTTTCTTTTTTTGAAACAAGAAAAATACCTAGAGAATACTTGCTGAATGAAACGGAATATTTTGTTCTCCACTTTCATATAACTTACATTCTCAGATTCTTTTTATCAAAACGAGACCTTTAGCGAATGGAAACGGCTATTTTTTAACGTTTCTTGGTACGTATGGTTAAACGACTCTTTTACAACCTTTTCTTATTTGCTATATAGTTTCTTCTGAGTATGGTAAAATAGGAAAGAATGAATCGAAAAAAAGGGGATGTCTATTTTTGACGGAAGAGTCTAGTTCTTTAGAGATTAGATTGACAGCTGCTGATGATGTCAGCATGCTTTTAGGTGCACACGACAAGCATATAAAATTGATCGAGGAAACAACGGAAACAACCATCCATACACGTGGAGAAATCATTCAGATCATTGGTGAACAATCCCAGATTTCCTTGGCTGCCTCAGTCATTCGGACATTACAGGAATTGATCAAACGAGGAATCCACGTAAGTACGCCCGATGTTGTGACGGCATTGAAAATGGGGCAAAAAGGTACATTAGATTATTTTGTTGAGATGTATGAGGAAGAGATCGTCAAAGACCGTAATGGAAAACCTATACGGGTAAAAAACAGCGGTCAAAAGAAATATGTTGAATCGGTAGCCAAACATGACATCGTATTTGGTGTAGGGCCAGCCGGAACAGGGAAAACGTTTCTTGCCGTAGTATTAGCAATTGCTGCCTTAAAAAAAGGCGAAGTGCAAAAAATCATTTTGACACGGCCCGCTGTGGAGGCAGGGGAAAACCTAGGCTTTCTACCAGGGGATCTGAAAGAAAAAGTGGATCCTTATCTGCGGCCTGTTTATGATGCTTTATACCAAATTTTTGGATTGGATCATACGAACCGATTGATGGAACGAGGCGTGATCGAAATCGCACCTTTAGCTTACATGCGGGGGCGGACATTGGATGATGCATTCGTTATCTTGGACGAAGCACAAAACACGACAGTCGCTCAGATGAAAATGTTCTTGACCCGTCTCGGTTATCAATCAAAAATGATTGTCAATGGGGATACAAGTCAGATAGACTTGCCTCGAGGGACGACAAGTGGTCTTGTTCATGCAGAACGAACACTAAAGCAAATCAAAAAAATCGATTTTGTTAATTTTGAAGCAAGTGACGTTGTTCGGCACCCTGTAGTTGCCGAAATCATCAAAGCTTATGAAAAGGCGGATCTTCATCAAGAATAAGCTTTGCTTAGGAGGATAAGCACATGTTGAATAAAACACTGCAGAAACTACAAGAAAAACTCGGAAAGGCAGCATTGCCTTTCCTTCTGTTCTTGTTTTTTATCATTGTCTGCGGCGTTACATTTAGTAGTGTCAAACAAAAGGCCAATGATTTTAGAGAAGGCCAAGTAGCAGAAGAGAGTATCCGTGCGAATAAAACGATCGAGAACACGGAAGAAACCGAACAAAGAAGAAAACTGGCAGCAGAAGCAGTGACTCCAGAATATACTTATCAAAAAGATCTGGCAGATGACCAGAACAATCGGATCAAGCAATTATTCGAATTGATCGATAAGACGAATGATACCATCAACAAATCTTATAATGACAAGGTAGATAAGGCGAAGGAAGATGAAAATATCCCGAAACCTACTACAGAAGAGCGGATTGCTACACTGAAGAAAAATTTTGAAAACGTGAATGCAGAAAACGTTGCGTTTTACCAAAAACTGCCGAACAATTTTTATTCGACGATATTTGAAATGACTGAAACGGAAATTCACACGGTTAGGGATGAAAGTTTGAAGCTCATTGACGAACAGATGAGTAAACAAGTTCGTGAAAGCGAATTGGAAGCTTTTAAACAAGAAGCAGAAGATCAGATTCAGTATTTGAATGTCACAACAGAGCAGCAACAAATGATTCGCTACTTAGTGGATCAAGGCATTGTAGTCAATGATGTATTGAATGAGAAAAAGACAGAAGAATTAAAACAATCTGCACGAGAAGCTGTACAACCAGTGATGATCTTCCAAGGAGAAATCATTGTTCGCGAAGGAAATCAAATTGATGCTTCAGCGATGAAAAAATTGGAATTACTAGGATTGACGAATCAAACGACTTCGATTTTCCCACTCATTGCCATGGTTTTAGCTGTTTTGCTTCAAATCGGTGTACTGATTTATAATTCACTTCAATTCCAAAACGCAGGAGAAAGAACAAAATACGTACTTTTCTACGTGACAGCAATGTCAGTCAGCGTAGTACTAATGAAATTTTTCCAACTCTTCCAAACAGAACAAGCTGCTTATATTCCGCTGTTTTACCCCGCGGCTTTTGCTCCACTTGTTTTAAGCTTTTTCTTGAATCGAAGAGCAGGGATCATGGCTGGTATTTTCCAAGCAGTATCCGCACTTTTCATTTTTTATGATTCGATTGGCACGAACTTTCTGACAGTTATTTTGATGTCCTATGTATTTTCTGGTCTCATGGCAACGATCGTCAGACGCAAACGGATCTCAGAACAAGGGTTATCCGCTGCTATGTGGGTCATTATTTTCCCTGTGATGATGGATGTCATTTTGATTATCTACCAAGGAATGAGCTTTGGGGATGCAACGACTTGGTTAACACTAGTCTGCGGATTCACAGGTGCATTGTTCTCATTCTTGCTGACGATAGGTCTGCACCCCTATATTGAATTGATGGTCAATGATGATAGTGTGATCGTATTAAATGAACTCAGCAATCCTAATCATCCTTTATTGAAACAGTTGCTGGAAGAAGCACCAGGTACGTATCACCATAGCATGATGGTAGCCAATCTAAGTGCTAATGCGGTAGCAGAAATCGGTGGACGTTCTTTACTAACTCGAGTAGCTTGCTATTATCATGATATCGGCAAGATCAAACACGCCAGTTTTTTCGTTGAGAACTTGCCTTCAGGAGCGGAAAATCCGCACAATTTCTTATTGCCAGAAGACAGTAAACATATTATCTTTGGACATGTGACAGATGGTGCCAAAATATTGGAAGATTATAATATGCCGCAAATGGTGATCGATATTTGCAGACAGCATCATGGAACCACGCTGATGCGTTATTTCTACGTTAAGGCAAAGGAACGCAACCCGGAAGTCACGGAAGAGCAATTCCGTTATCCTGGACCAAAACCTCAAAGCCGTGAAGCAGGAATCGTCAATATAGCTGACAGTTGTGAAGCGGCAGTACGGGCAATGGACCATCCAACGAGCGAAAAAATCGAAAGTTTTGTCCATAATCTTATTGAAGAGCGTATTTCCGATGGACAATTGGACGACAGTGGATTGACGTTAAAAGAAATCCGTAAAGTAGAAAAATCATTGATCAGCGGTTTAAGCAGTACCTTCCATTCTCGGATCAAATATCCTAAAATGAAATCGGAAGTTGAGAAGATAAAAGAAGAACAAGAAGAATAGCAAGAAGAATAGAAAGAAGCGATGTATAATGGATATTACCTTCATGGATGAAACAAACCAAGTCTCAGAAGAGAAAATGAAAGAAATCGACGACTTGTTGCAATTTGCAGCATCATATTTAGAGTTGCCAGAAGAAACAGAAATGTCTGTTACTTTCATGGACAATGCAGCGATCCAAGTAATCAATCGTGATTACCGTGGAAAAGATGCACCGACAGACGTCATCAGTTTTGCCTTGGAAGAAGAGGGCGAAGACGAAATCCCAGTGATTTTTGAAGATGGAGAGAATCCATTACCTCGTGTACTGGGAGACATCATGATCTCTACTGAACGTGCTGCAGAGCAAGCAGAAGCTTACGGCCATTCGTATGATCGGGAACTTGGCTTTTTAGCGGTTCATGGATTCTTGCATATCAACGGGTATGACCATATGACACCAGAGGATGAGAAAGAAATGTTTGGTTTACAGAAAGAGATCTTAGATGCCTATGGACTTAAAAGATAAAAACGTAGAGAAAAACAAACATTTCCTGATGTCCGTGGAATTTGCCGTCCAAGGAGTCAAAACTGTTTTTGAGGAAGAACGCAACATGAGGAAACATGTTGCGTTCGGAATCCTCGCTTTGTTTATGGGCGTGATTTTCCAGCTTGATCGGATAGAATGGTTATGGCTGCTTTTAGCTGTTTTTCTCGTATGGATAGTAGAGATCATCAATACTGTTTTTGAAAATGTCGTAGACATGTTTACGGATTTTCATTTTCATCCGATTGGGAAAAAAATCAAAGATATGGCAGCTGGAGCAGTTTTAGTGACCGCTTGTTTTGCCGTCATCGTTGGGTTGATTTTATTTGTCCCTAAAATATATCATTTGTTGTTTAATTAAAAAGGAGAACATATATGCCAGAACATAAATCAGGGTTTGTCGCAATCGTCGGCCGCCCGAATGTAGGAAAATCCACGTTATTGAATCGAATCGTGGGTCAAAAAATTGCCATCATGAGTGATAAGGCACAGACAACTAGAAATAAAATCCAAGGAGTATATACTACACCAGAAGCTCAGTTAATTTTTATTGACACACCAGGAATCCATAAACCAAAGCATCGTTTAGGAGATTTTATGGTAGAAGCAGCTTACAGTGCGTTGAAAGAAGTGGACGCGGTCTTATTTATGATCAGCGCTGATCAAAAACGCGGCCGGGGAGACGATTTTATTATTGAACGTCTAAAAAACGTGCATTCTCCTGTTTATCTGATTATCAATAAAATCGATAAAATCCATCCAGACGAGTTGTTGGGAATCATCGAAGATTATTCAACGCAGATGCCGTTTGCACAAGTGATTCCAATTTCTGCTACAGAAGGAAACAACGTCGAACGTTTGATGGATGTATTAGTCAGTGAAATGCCAGAGGGCCCACAATATTTTCCAGATGATCAAGTGACTGATCATCCTGAATACTTCATCGTTTCTGAATTGATCCGTGAGAAAGTCTTGTTTTTAACACGAGACGAAGTGCCTCATTCTGTCGCAGTCGTTGTTGATTCGATGAAGCGAAACGAGAATGATAAAATCCATATCCAGGCTACGATCATCGTCGAAAGAGATAGCCAAAAAGGGATCATTATCGGTAAAGGCGGAAAAATGCTGAAGCAAGTAGGAACGAAAGCAAGAAAAGATATCGAAAATCTTTTAGGAGACAAAGTCTTTCTAGAACTTTGGGTCAAAGTTCAAAAAGACTGGCGAGACAAAAAAGTCTATCTGCAAGACTTCGGCTACCGAAAAGACGAATACTGATATTCTGAGCTTCTTGTAAATTAGGTATAGAAATAAACTGGATAAAAATCCGCGTGTTGAGAAAAGCTGCGGAAGATCGCAACATAAATAATCTGGATCGGCAGAATCTGCTTTTCCAGATTTATTTTTTAGGAGGGAGAATATGAGCCAGCTTGCAGAATCAAAAGGCTTGATTTTATCTAGCCGTAACTACAAAGAAAAAGATAAATTAGTCAAAATCTTTACGGAATCTTCTGGCAAAATGATGTTTTATATCAAAGGGATCCATCGGCAAAATCAGCCCTTAGCTCCGGCTTTGCTCCCTTTTACTGAAGCAGTTTATATCGGGAATTTTCGAAGTGAAGGTTTGTCATTTTTAAGCAGTGTCAAAGATGTCCATGCGTTTCGACACATCCAAGAAGACATCTTTTTGAGCGGCTATGGCACATATTTATTGAATCTAGTAGATGCGGCAATCGAAGATCATCAGTACGACCCGCATTTGTTCCAGTTTACGCAACAAGCACTGCAACGGATGGACCAAGGAGACGATGCAGAAATCATCACGAATATTTTTGAAGTCCAAATACTGCAACGCTTCGGAATTGCACCAATCTGGACACACTGCGTCGTATGTGGGGAAACAAAAGGAAAATTTGACTATTCTTCCAAATATGGTGGTGTGATATGCGAAAGACATTGGTCGATGGACGATCACCGTTATCATGCAGATCCTCGAGCTGTTTATTTCGTTCGGATGTTTTCAGCTATTTCTTATGATAAAATCAGTGGAATCCATCTGAAAGAAGAAACCAAACAAGCAATCCGTGAACTCATCGACCAGCTGTATGATGAATATGTCGGTATCCATTTGAAAAGCAAAAAGTTCATCGATCAAATGAAGTCTTGGGCACACGTATTAAAGACGCCAGAGAAAGACATGTCTGAAAAAGAAAAAGAGACACCTGAAAAAGAAGAATAGTAAATGAAAGATACAACAAAAAATCAAAACCATTTGACAAACACAGGGAGTTCCGTCTATTATTAACCGTAGATCAAATAGATCGTTCACTTAGAGGATCTATTATAGAAACAAGAAAACTGCAAAATGAATACGTACATTGACCAAGATCAGTAAAAAACACGTGGTTTAGCGAGTTCGGGAGAGTGGGAGCCGGACCCAAACGATTTTTGAAGAGGCACTTGCGAGTACGATAAATGAAGCTGCCGAATCTTTATTCGGAAGTAGGGTGGAACCGCGAATTATTCGTCCCTATGTCTGTAATCAGACATAGGGATTTTTTGTCGTTTTCTTTCCTGTATTCTTATTTGACAGCAACGCTTTAAAATTGAAAGGGGCAAAACAGATGAGTAAAAAATTGACCGTCCAAGATATGATTTTAACATTACAAAAATTTTGGTCATCAAACGGCTGCATGCTGATGCAAGCGTATGACACAGAAAAAGGAGCAGGTACGATGAGCCCATATACCTTTTTACGGGCAATCGGACCAGAACCATGGAATGCTGCTTACGTAGAGCCATCTCGCCGACCAGCTGATGGACGTTATGGCGAAAACCCAAACCGTTTGTATCAGCATCATCAATTCCAAGTCGTGATGAAACCTTCACCTGAGAATATCCAAGAGCTTTATTTAGAAAGCTTGCGCCTTTTAGGAATCGATCCATTAGAACACGACATCCGTTTTGTTGAAGACAACTGGGAGAACCCATCCATGGGCTGTGCCGGTGTGGGTTGGGAAGTATGGCTTGACGGAATGGAAATCACACAGTTCACGTACTTCCAACAAGTTGGTGGACTGCCTTGTAAACCAGTCACTTCTGAGATCACTTATGGATTAGAACGTCTTGCTTCTTATATCCAAGAAGTTGAAAGTGTCTATGATTTAGAATGGGCTGATGGCGTGAAATATGGCGAGATCTTCAAACAACCAGAATATGAACATTCCAAATATTCTTTTGAAGTAAGCGACCAAGACTTGCTACTAAGCAACTTTGATCGTTTTGAAAAAGAAGCTAAACGCTGTATCGATGAAAATCTTGTTCATCCGGCGTATGATTATATCTTGAAATGTAGCCATACATTCAACTTATTAGATGCCCGCGGTGCAGTATCCGTAACAGAGCGTGCCGGTTATCTTTCTCGCATCCGCAACATGGCTCGTGCTGTAGCCAAAATCTTTGTGGCAGAACGCGAAAAATTAGGATTCCCTTTGTTGAATAAAAACACAGCAAATCCAGAAACCGTGAAGGAGGCTGAATAAGATGGCAAAAGACTTATTACTTGAAATCGGGCTGGAAGAAATGCCTGCCCATGTTGTCACACCAAGCATGAAACAATTAGAAGAAAAAACAGCAAAATTTTTAGATGAAAACCAATTGACTTATGATACGATCGAAACATTTTCCACACCGCGCCGTTTAGCAATCAAAGTAACAAATATTCCAGAACGACAAGCGGACAGTGAAGAAGAAGTCAAAGGACCAGCCAAAAAAATTGCTTTGGACGCAGATGGAAACTGGACGAAAGCAGCGGAAGGATTTGTCCGCGGACAAGGTCTGACGACAGACGCTATCACATTTAGAGAATTAAAAGGTGTGGAATATGTCTATGTAACGAAATACACTCATGGTAAGGAATCCAAAGAAGTATTGACAGGTTTAGCAGATGTCATTAAAAGCCTGACTTTCCCTGTAACGATGCATTGGGCAGAATACGATTTTGAATATATCCGCCCTATTCACTGGATCGTGGCATTGTTAGATGACGAAGTAATCCCATTCGAAATCTTGGATGTCAAAACAGGCAGAGCCTCTCGAGGTCATCGTTTCTTAGGCGAAGATGTGACATTTGCGCATGCAAAAGAATATGAAGAAAAATTGAATGAACAATTCGTCATTGCGTCTCCGCAAAAAAGACAAGAAATGATCGTTACACAAGCCAATGAATTAGCCGAAAAAAATCATTGGGTTATTGATCTAGACGAAGATTTATTAGAAGAAGTCAACAATTTAGTCGAATATCCAACTGTCTTTTCTGGCGACTTCGAAGAAAAATATCTTTCTGTTCCTGAAGAAGTACTAGTCACTTCTATGAAAGAACATCAACGTTATTTCGAGGTACGGAATGATCAAGGTATGCTGCTTCCTCATTTTATTTCTGCTCGTAATGGTGATCGGGTAAAATTGGAAAATGTGGTTCGAGGCAATCAAAAAGTATTGACGGCTCGTTTAGAAGATGCGGAATTCTTTTATAATGAAGACAAGAAAGCTTCAATCGACCAATACGTTGAAAAACTAAAAACTGTTACTTTCCATGAAAAAATCGGTAGTATCTATGAGAAAATGCAGCGGGTACAAGTCATTGCCCGTATCATTGGCGAACAAGTAGGACTATCTGAGGAAGAATTGATGGATCTGCAACGAGCTGCTGAAATCTATAAATTTGATCTAGTAACCAACATGGTAGGGGAATTTCCTGAACTACAAGGGATCATGGGCGAAAAATATGCTCTGCTGAAAGGCGAGAAACCTGCTGTAGCGACAGCGATTCGTGAGCATTACATGCCTATATCCAGTGAAGGAGAGCTACCTCAGTCTACAGTAGGTTCTGTTTTAGCGATTGCAGATAAATTAGATAGCATCTTTTCTTTCTTTGCTGTTGGGATGATTCCAAGCGGTTCAAACGATCCGTATGCCTTACGTCGCCAAGCATACGGTGTCGTTCGGATCATCGAGTCGAAAAAATGGGCCTTTCCTTTGTCTGTTCTGCAAGAAACGATTAGTGATGTTATCAGTAAAGATACGGATCGTTTCGGCATTGGTCTATCAGAAGGACAACAACAAGTGATCGACTTTATCAAAGGGCGTCTACGCCAATTATTGACCACGAAGAACATCCGTCATGATGTCATTGATGCTGTTTTGAATGCGGAACAAAAAGATCTGACAAAAGTATTTGCAGCAGCACAATTGTTCAAACAACATCTTGCAGATGAAGACTTCAAACCTTCAATGGAAGCTTTGACACGTGTCGTGAACTTAGCGAAAAAAGCGCAGCTTGAAAAACAATCAGAAGTAGACCCTGAGCTGTTCGAAAACGACGCAGAGAAAGAATTACACAAAGCAGTAGAAGCAATGAAAGCAAGTTTTGCTGACCAAACGATCCACGAAAACTACGACCAGCTTGTCGCTCTTCGTCCACTGATCGAAAATTATTTTGATCAAACGATGGTCATGGCTGATGAACCAGCAGTACGTAAGAACCGACTAACACAACTTAGTCAAATAGCTGCCATGGCTTTGTCATTAGCAAGCTTGGATCAAATCATCACAAAATAGTCTTTTGTTTGAAAAACAGAGAGCATGCACGAAACGTGCTGTGTCTCTGTTTTTTTGTTATAAATATAAATAGCTGTTATTAATTCTATTTTAATAATTTTTGTTATTTTATTATTTGTTCGAATTTTCAAAACGCTCATGAAAAGTGAGGAAATAAAAATGAAAACGATTAACAACAATCTTGTTATTGTTTTATTTACTTTTAAATTAGAAATTTCCCTAGTCAAGAAAACTGTTTGTGGTATGATTATATAGGGAAAACCCGTTTATAAATATTTCTATGAATATATTAGTTTAATTATGCTTTTAAAATAAAAAGCGCTCATTCTGATGTGAATGAATCACATCTTTATTTATCTATCATCAATATTTAGGAGTGAATCTATGGAAAAGCCGTTCGTCAAGTTATTGGCTACTGTGGCGGTAGGCACAGGCGCTACTGTGATTTGCTTGTTTGGATACCATCTCAATAATCAGCGGCAACATCATCAACGGATCAATTACGCAGAATCTGCCATCACCAATCAAAAAGACACCGTGACCTCTTTATCAAAAGAAGTAGATAAGCTGTACAGTACAAAAGAAAAAATTTTCCTAAATCCTGAAATAACAGAAGAAACAGTTTCAAATTTGTCACATAAACTATCTTCTATCAAACTTTCGGCAGATGATTATGACATCAAGGAATCAGAATTACCTAAAGAAGCTGCTGCGATCCAAGAAGAAAAGAAAGCAATCTTAACGCAGTTAGAGGATGCAGAATCAAAACTGAAGATCCAGACGGCTGTCAATAAATTATTTACTAAAAACGTATCAAACTGGCAGCAAGCTGTGGATGATGTCATCATCAAAGAAAAGTTAGCAAGTGCAGATGTCGCCCATATACGTGAAAATATGAGCTTTTTTAAGGATAGTGCTTGGAAAACGGTCGTTATGCAATATCTAGGATTCGCTGATACCCAAATTGCACAAGTCACGCAACTAGATCAGCTATTCGATACGATGCTGAAAGATGGTCAAGTAACAGCTACTGCTACTTACGATCAATATTTGACCGCACTCAGTCTCATCGAACAGATCCGGAATGAAAAAATAAGAGCCGCATACGCGTCAAAAGCAGAAACAGTCGCTCAGCAAATGGGCTATAGCAATACGAGCTATTAATAGTAAAAGCGAGGATTCAAGCAAAGCTAGCAAACGGAGGAAACTATGGCAAAACGAAGAAGAAAATCAAGAGGGAAAAAGATATTTCTAATTATTTTAGCAATTCTTGTCGTATTAGTATTAGCAATCGTAGGAGTAGGAGCAAAATTATATCTAGATCTCTCACATTCTATTGAAAAAACTTACGAATCAGTGGAACGAACCCAAGGAGAACGAACAAAACCAGTTGATCTGGACAAACAAGAATCTTTCTCTGTTCTATTGATGGGGATCGATACGGGAGATTTAGGTCGGGTCGATCAAGGACGATCAGATACGATGATGGTTGCCACAGTCAGTCCAGAAGACAAACAGACAACGATTGTCAGCATTCCTCGGGATACGTATGTCGACATCGTTGGACATGATACAAAAGACAAGATCAACCACGCTTACGCATTCGGTGGAGCTGCTATGGCAATGGATACCGTACAAAAATATGTGGACATCCCAATCGACCACTATGTTTCAATCAATATGAAAGGTCTAAAAGAACTCGTTGATGCAGTTGGTGGTATCGAAGTCAATAATGACCTCACCTTCTCACAAGATGGCTATGATTTTACGATAGGTAAAATCACATTGAACGGGGATCAGGCATTGTCTTATTCTCGTATGCGTTATGAAGATCCAAACGGTGACTACGGCAGACAAGAACGTCAAAGAAAGATCGTAGAAGGTGTAGCGAAAAAAGTATTGAGTCTGAACGGTGTAAGCAACTATCAATCTGTTTTGAATGCTCTAGAGTCGAATATGAAAACAGACATGAGCTTTGATGAAATGAAAAAGATTGCTTTAGATTATCGGGATGCATTTGGTACGATCAAGCAAGATCAGCTGCAAGGAGAGGGCTTCATGCAAGACAATATCTCATACCAAAAAGTCAGCGATCAAGAACTTGACCGTGTGAAAAAAGAATTAAAAGATCAAATGAATCTAGAGAATAAATAGGAAAGTGGAGAAAAAATGGAAGAGACAATCAGCTTGAAAGAAATTTTTGAAACATTACGCAAACACGTGATAACAATCCTCATCTCAATGTTTGCTGGCTTGGCCATCTCAGGCATCGTGACGTTTTTCATCTTGACGCCAAAATACAGCTCACAAGCCCAATTGATCGTGACACTGCCGCAATCAGATACTGCAAATGTCAATGATGTCAATACGAACCTGCAAATGATCAATACGTATAAAGATATGATCGTCAGTGATCTAGTACTAAATGAAGTCAAAGATCGTTTAGAAACAGAAGACAATGTGAAAATGACTGCTGGACAAATCAAAAATGCCATCTCCGTCAATCAGTCACAAAATTCACAAATGTTCTCGATCCAAGCAACAAGCACAAATGCAGTGACGGCTCAACAAATCGCTAATACAACGTCACAAGTATTCCAAGAGAACGCCAAAGATGTGATGAATGTCGATAAAATCTCGATCATCTCAGGTGCAGTTGCCAATACGACACCTGTTTCGCCAAATAATAAATTGAATCTAGTGATTGGCTTAGTGTTAGGAATGATGGTAGGTGTAGGTCTAGCTTTCTTATTTGAATTACTTGACCGGACAGTAAAAGATGAAAAATATGTGACGGATACATTAGGCTTCCCAATCTTAGGGACTGTACCAGAAATGTCAGCGAAAGAATTGAATGCTGGTATCCGTAAAAAAGGACCAGCTCCGACACAACCAAAAGCTACAAACGATAAAACAGCGCCATCACGCAGAAGCCGCTCAAGAGTCTAGGAGGAAAGAAAAATGGCACGAACACAGAAACAAAAAGCAGCCCAAACTCATGCAGTCAGTTTGGTCACACTAACAAACCCCTCTTCACCAATTGCTGAACAATATCGTACGATTCGGACGAATATCCAGTTTGCCTCCGCAGCTGGTCAGCAAATCAAAACGATTGTTGTGACTTCATCAGGACCTGGAGAAGGGAAATCGACCACTGCAGCAAACATTGCCGTTGTTTTTGCCAAATCTGGTCAACGGGTGCTGCTAGTCGATGCAGACTTACGTAAGCCCGTCATCTATGAAACGTTCAAGTTGAACAACGCAAGCGGATTAAGTACTGTTCTTAGTTCATCAGGAAGTGTAGCAGATGAGATCCAACGAACACCAGTCGACAATTTGTCGATTCTGCCAAGTGGACCTAAACCACCAAATCCATCAGAACTACTAAGTTCGCCAAGAATGGATCAGATTTTAGCAGAAGCAAGACAACTATTTGATGTAGTGATTTTCGACATGCCGCCAGTCGTTGCCGTAACAGATGCACAGATCATGTCTTCCAAAACGGATGGCACCTTATTGGTTGTACGGGAAAATACGTCACGTAAAGAATCATTGACTAAAGCAAAAGAATTGCTGGATATGGTACAAGCGCGAGTCCTTGGTGTTGTATACAATGGGGCAGAACACAGCAAAGATGCTGGCTATTACTACGGGAATTAAGAAATAAAAAGAGAGGAGACAAGAGAAATGATCGATCTACATTGCCATATCCTGCCAGGAATCGATGACGGAGCAGAAAACTTAGATGCCAGTATCGCTATGGCTGAAAAAGCGATTCAACAAGGGATCACACATATTTTATGCACACCCCATCACAATAATGGAAAATACAGCAATGAAAAATCACAAGTCATTTCTCTAGTCGCTTCGTTACAAGCAGAATTAGAGAAAAGACAATTGCCTTTGACGTTATTGGAAGGACAAGAAGTACGTATTACCGGAACACTGATTGAAGACATCCACCGAGATGAAATTTTATTTACAGATTTAGATGATACATATCTTCTAATCGAATTTCCGACACTGGAAGTGCCATTATATGCAGAACGGCTCTTTTTTGAGTTGTTACAACTAGGAAAGACACCAGTGATCGTCCATCCAGAACGCAACGCGCATTTTCGTAAAGACCCGAATCATTTGCTCCCATTCCTAGATATGGGATGCTTGGCCCAACTCACCGCACCAAGTTATGTCGGTGTATTTGGTAAAGACATCCAGAAAACAGCCAAAACGATGGTCAAACATAACCTCGTGCAAATGGCTGCTTCCGATGCCCATGGGGTCTCTAAACGTACCTTTTACTTAAAAGAATGTTATGAGCAAATCGCCAAGGACTTTGGTAAGGAAAAAGTAGCACAGATGAAACAAGTCGCAAAGGACCTGATCAACGGGGATGAGATCAGTTATCCAGTCTATGAAGAGGTAAAAAAGAAGAAGTTTGGTTTATTTTAGTTCTTCATTCATAGATAAAATGGAAATGAGGAGAGAGTGAAATAGTGAAAAGGACTGAAAGTATGGAAAGTGAAGATTTATTGTCTCGCATTAGTGAAGTACATCCAAATCAGGTTTGGTTGAATAAAGAAAAAGTAGAAAAACGGTATGTCTACTTGTTTTTTAAAAGAATGATTGATATCGTGGGGAGCATTATTGGTTTGATTCTAGCTTCTCCTTTGATGATTTATGTAGCTTATCGAATAAGAAAAGAAGAACCAAAAAGTCCGATAATTTTTAGTCATACACGGGTTGGTAAAAATGGAAAAACATTCAAAATGTATAAATTCCGTTCGATGTGTTTAGATGCTGAAGAAAAATTGGAAGAGTTACTGGATCAAAATGAAATAGAAGGGGCAATGTTCAAGATGAAAGAAGATCCCCGCGTCACCAAAATAGGTAAAGCTATCCGTGCCAAAAGCATTGATGAATTACCACAGCTATGGAATGTTTTAAAAGGAGATATGAGTTTAATTGGTCCACGCCCACCTTTGGAGAGGGAAGTAGCTGAGTACACGAGATATGATCTTCAACGCTTGTATGTAAAACCTGGATGTTCAGGTTTGTGGCAAGTTAGTGGTAGAAATGATGTTAGTTTTCATGCAATGGTTGATTTAGATTTAGAATATATAACTAATCAAAGTTTATTGAATGATTTTAAACTAATCATCAAGACAATCTGGATCGTTATAAAACCGAATGGGGCATATTAGTAAGGGGAATATAAGTTGGAAAAAACAAAGATTAAACATGTATATATAATAGGATCAAAGGGGATTCCTGCAAAGTATGGTGGATTTGAATCATTTGTAGAAAATCTAACTAAAAGACAGACTGATAAAACGATTCAGTACCATATTGCGTGTATGGCTGAAAATTCTTTGAAATCGGATATTAAAGAAAAAGAGTTTATTTATAATGGAGCTAAATGCTTTAATGTAGATGTGCCAAACATTGGTCCTGCAAGAGCTATTTATTATGATTTAAAAGCTTTAGAAATGTCTATTAAAAAGGCAGAAAAAAATAAAGATATAGATCCTATTTTTTATGTTTTGGCTTGTCGTATCGGTCCCTTTATCAGTCGTTTTAAAAATAGAATAAATAAAATAAACGGAAAACTTTTTGTTAACCCTGATGGACACGAGTGGTTAAGAGCAAAATGGAGTTACCCAGTAAGAAAATATTGGAAACTTTCAGAAAGGCTTATGGTTAAACATGCAGATCTATTGATATGTGATAGCCAAAACATTGAGAAATATATTCATAAACAGTATAGCAAATACAAACCAAAAACAACATATATAGCTTATGGAACTGATTTAGAGCCTTCAAATTTGAAAGAAAACTATAGTGTTGTGAGAAACTGGTATGAAGAAAAGGATATAAAAGAAAAAAATTATTTTTTAATAGTAGGACGATTTGTCCCAGAAAATAATTATGAGGTAATGATACGTGAATTTATGAAATCATCTACTAACAAAGATCTTGTGTTAGTTACTAATGTAGAAAAGAATAAATTTTATGAAAATTTAAAACGTGCAACAGGATTTGAAAAAGATACACGTATAAAATTTGTAGGAACAGTCTATAACCAAGCTTTATTAAAATATATTCGAGAAAATGCTTTTGCCTATATACATGGTCATGAAGTGGGAGGAACGAACCCCTCATTACTCGAAGCGCTATCTAGTACTAAATTAAATTTACTATTAAATGTAGGATTTAATCGAGAAGTAGGGGAAGATAGTACTTTATATTGGGAAAAAGAAGTCGGTAGTTTATCTAAACTGATTAATAAAGTAGATATGAATGATTTTACTAATTATGATATTGTAGGGAATAAAGCTATTCGAATAATAGAAAACAAATTTTCATGGGAATGTATTATTAAAAGTTACGAATTAAGTTTTAGGAGAATTAAATAGAAATGAAAATTATACACTACTCGCTAGGAATACAACCATATCGAACTGGGGGCTTAATCAAATATGTAGAAGATTTAATTTCAAAACAAGTAGATGATAATAGCGTTTTTTTAATTTATCCTGGATCTAGAAATTATTTTTTTCGGGATAGTTATTTAAAAAAAATTTCAGTTAATAAGAAAAATATGCAGGTGTTTGATTTAGTGAATTCATTTCCATTACCTCTTTTTGGAGGTATAAGTGATCCAAATGTTTTTTTTAAAGAAATCTCTTTAAAAAAAATAGATTATTTTTCTAGCTTTTTTAAAAAATATAAACCGGATATAGTTCATATTCACACCTTCATGGGGTTACCAATCGAATTTATTTTAGCTGCTAAGAATAATGCAATACCGTTAGTGTTTACTACACATGATTATTTTGGTTTAGCTCCAGTTCCGAATTTTTATAATGAAATTGATGATTATTCATTTGATAGTAATAATACAGTTGAAGAATGGATAAAAAGTTCCCAAGAAGCATTATCACTAAAAAAAATGTTGCTATTTCAATGTAGGTTTTATCCTCAAATTAGAAAGATAATTAAAAAAAATAATCTTTCTATAATAAGTAAAAGAAAAAAAAAACCAAGAAAATGTTCTTTAAGTAATGAAAAAAAAGAAAAATTTATAGAATTAAGAGAATATTATTACAAAATGTTAAGCATGATAGATATTATTCATGCTAATAGTGAACAGTCTAAAAAAATATATAAACGTTATTTACCTAATAGTAAAATCGTGGTTCATAGTATAACCAGTAGTGATATAAGTTTTTCTAAACAAACGTTGGATACAAATTTTATAAATAACAAACATAGTGTAAGATTGGGATTTATAGGATCTGAAAAAAATTTTAAAGGTTATAAGTTTCTTTTGAATTGGTTTAATACTCAAAAAAACGAGTTTAAATTAAAGATATATGGGAATGAAAAAAAAGTATATAATTCTAATGTGGAAGTCTTAGGCAAGTATTCACCAATCCAAAAAAAAGAAGTTTTTAATAATATTGATATTTTAATTGTTCCTTCTAAATGTAAAGAAACATTTGGTTTAGTAGTTTTAGAAGCTTTATCATTAGGCACTCCAGTTTTAGTAAGTGAAAATGTAGGTGCAAAGGATCTTCTTGAAGAAAATCTAATATTTAGCTTAAATAATGATTCGTTAACGGAAAAAATAAATTTACTTCTTGCTGAACTTAAGAATGGAACTGGTAAAACTATAGATTTAAGTTCATTAAGTTTAAGTAATCATGTAACAAAAATAAATAATTTATATCTCGATGCTATAACCATGCATAGAAAGGTGGAGTCATGAGGCTCAGAAAAAATTTTGCGTTTATGCTTACTACTATCCCTTTAATAGCAGAAGAAATAATTGCTGGTGAATTTATATATATGTTACTAGTTGTTGGTATTATAGTATTGCTCAAATTGAATAATGGGAGAATTCCTAAGGAAATTGTTAGAAAACAAAGCTTTCTTGTGTGGCTTTTGATTCTAGGAATATGTATAGGAATGTTAAATTTAGTTCACTTAAATACATTGTCTTTTGCTAGGGATATATTCTATTTTAGTTTTCCAATCATTATACTTATATATATATCTTTATTAAGTATGATATTTGGAAAAAATAATGAGTTACTAAAGTCGATTATTTTTGCTGCTGCTGTTTTATCTGTTATATACTTAATTAATTTTTTATTGAACAAGAATAGTGTAATGAATCAATCTAATATTTGGGCATATAGAAAGGAAACAGGAACAGGCTACTTTATTGTGCCTGTAGCTTTATCAATACTACTATTTTCTAAACAATTTTCTTTTTTTACTATAAATAAATGGAAAAAAATATGTTTGATATGTTTATTATCAAGTCATGTCATTTTATCTTTTTCTAGGACTGTTATGATTATTTTTATTATATTTTTCTTCATTCTATTTCCTAAAAGAAATTTGAAAAAAACACTTCTATTTTTCTTCACTATATTAATTATTTTACCGTTTTTATATGAAGGTATAAAAATTTTTTCTACAAATGGATTGTTAAATCAGTATATAAATAAAATAGTTACATCGTTTGTTGAAATGAGTAAGGATGAAGATTGGTCTAATAAAATGAATATTGTTGCTAATTGGCGAGGTTATGAAACTTTTAGTGCATTAAATGAATTCCATAGATTAAATAGCTTAACTAAAATAATTGGAAATGGGTTTGGTGCTGAAATAGAAGTTGGATATTTTGCCGAATTAGTAGGAGGAACCGGGACAACAATACCTGTTCTACATAATGGCTATTTATCATTATTGATCAAAGTAGGAATTTCAGGGCTTCTAGCTTACCTATTTTTTTTACTAAGCAATATTTATTATTATGTGAGGTTAGTTGTATATCAAAAAAATGCATATTATAAACTTGTCTTATCATCTTTTTTAGCAATATTAGTCTTTACGTATTTTTCAACTGGAATTTTTCAAGTTCAACCAAGACTAGTGTTTCTATTTCTTATTGGTTATTACTATAAATATAAAGGAGAATATTAAAATGAAAATATTAGCATACTACCTTCCACAGTTTCATGAGGTAAAAGAGAATAACGAATGGTGGGGAAAGGGATTTACAGAATGGACAAATGTGAAGAAGGCAAAGAAACTTTTTGAAGAACATAATCAGCCAAGAATCCCACTTAATAATAATTTTTATGACTTATCAGAAATCCAAAGTTTAAAATGGCAAGTTTCCTTAGCAAAAGAGTATGGTATATATGGTTTTTGTATGTATCATTACTGGTTTAATGGTAAACTTCTTCTAGAAAAACCAGTTGAGATGTTTTTAAATAACAAGGATTTAGATCTTCCATTTTGTTTTAGTTGGGCTAATGAACCTTGGACTAATGGATGGGTATCTGACGATAATAAATTACTAATTTATCATGATAACAGCGATCCTAATGACTGGGTAGAGCATTACCAATATTTTTCTAATTTTTTTAAAGATTCTAGATATATAAAGATTGACAATAAACCTGTTTTAGTCCTATATTTCCCTACTATTCTGAGTCATTTAAAAGAAATGTGTGAATGTTGGAATGAACTAGCAAAAAAAGATGGATTTGATGGTATATATCTTATGTATCAAAAAGCAGCAAGTCATTTTGATCCTAATTTTGACAAAAGTTTATTTGATGCAGGTATAGAGTTTCAACCTGGGTTTACTTTAGAAAGTCAAAAAACTGAAAAACAAAGAAAAAAAGAAAGATTAAAGTTCTCAATTTCAACTTATATTAAAAGAAAATTTAAAATTAGTCCTCTATCTATAAACAAAGAAAGTAAGTTACAACATAATAACTATGATTCTGTTTGGAAAGATATATTAGAACATAAACCAGATAAAAACATGGTACCAGGTGCATTTGTTGATTGGGATAATACACCTAGAAAAGGTCAAAGAGGAAGTGTTTATGACGGAGTGACTGTAGAAAAATTCCAAAGATATTTTTCTGAATTAATTAAAAAGACAAAATATGAATATGAGGAGGATATGATTTTTATATTTGCTTGGAATGAATGGGGAGAAGGAGGTTATTTAGAACCAGATGAAAAGAATGGCTATGGTTATTTATCAGCTATAAAACAAACCTTAGAAGAGAACAAAGAATTTCCTGAAAGTGAGTAGGACCTTGGAAAATTTTAAAAAAAATAGTATATATGCTATAAGCTCCCAACTAAGTGGTCTTTTTTTAAGCTTCTTTATAGCATTGATAATACCAAAGTTTTTAGGCGTTATAGAATTTAGTTATTGGCAACTTTTTCTATTTTATGTTAATTATTTAGGTTTATTACATTTTGGGTTAAATGATGGAATATATTTAAAGTATGGGGGGCAGAGAAGAGAAGAACTTCCTTTGCAACAATTGGCGAAACAATTTACAATACTTACCATTAGTCAATTTTTTATTATGATTATAGTACTGTTGTTATCCTTTTTTATAGAAAATGCGCAGAGAAAAACTATTTGGATAGCTGTGGCATTATACTTACCATTAGTTAATATTAATGGTTTTATTGGCTATTTGTTACAATCAATTAATGAAATATACCTGTATTCCATTTCTGTTATTATAGATAAAATTATAATAATAGTTGGTGTTCTTAGTCTTATATTCTTTAACTATAGAGACTTTGCTATATACATATATGTGTATGTATTTTCTAAATTAATTTCTACATTATATTTATATAACAGAAGCAGAAAAGTCACTAGATTTAATTTTAATATTCATCTTTCAGATTGGAAAGAGACAAAGATACTAATTTCATCTGGTATAAAATTAATGTTTGCAAATATAATGGGAACTCTTATACTTGGATTGAACCGCAAACTTGTCGATATTTTTTGGGGAATCGAAGCTTTTGGTAGATTTTCCTTTGCAATTTCACTTACTAATTTCTTTCTTCTTTTTATTAGTCAAGTTAGTATAGTGATATTTCCTGCATTAAGGAGGATTAATAAGGAGAAATTAAAAAATATTTTTACTTTTGGAAATATTATTTTGAATCGAATTTTGTTAGGAGGGCTTCTTCTTTATTTACCAGTTTCGATTTTTCTTAAACATTGGCTTCCTGCTTATACATTATCAATAGATTATTTATGCTATTTACTACCTATTTTCATTTTTGATGGGAAGATGCAAATTATTAATAACACTTTTTTTAAAGTGCTTAGAAAAGAAAAAGAAATGCTTTTAATTAATATACTAGCTTTGACTATTAGTGGAATATTAGGTATCATTGTAGCTTTTTCTTCCCGAAATATGAATCTGATGATTTTAATATTAGTAATCTCTATTGGATTTAGAAGTTTAATAGCTGAATTATACTTTAAAAATATGTTTGATCAAGGTAGTTTAGACGAAATGATCTGGTTATATGTATTGATACTAACATTTACTTTATCAAACCTATATATTGGAAATGTGTGGGGTTCAGTAATCTATTTATTGTTTTACTTATTGTACCTCTATCTAAGCTTTTCAAAACTAAAAGAAGCTGTTGCTTTTTTTTATAATAAAACTAAAAAATAAAAAAGGTGGATGTAATGAACAAGGGAAAGCTTGTTTTTAATGGTCTAATAGCATTGTTACTATATTTTATTCGTAAACCTTTTATAGTAAAAAAAAATTGGATATTTGGATATAACTTAGGGAAAAGCTACGCTGGAAGCAATAAAGTATTTTTTGAGTATATGCTAAATCAAAAAAAAAATTGTTATTTTGTTATAAGAAAGAATTATAACAACGGTAATGTACCTGACTCTAAATATTTAATTGATTGGGGAAGCATTCGTAATTATCTAATGGTTTTTGAGTCTGAGGTTTCTCTAGTTTCTCATTCTCCAGCTGATGTATTACCTATATATTATAGGCTTGTTGAATTTTTAAGAGTAAAGTTGGTATATAATTCACATGGAATAGATGGGTTAAAAATGTGGTTGCCAACTAAAGAGTTAACTGAATATAAATATTATTTTCTTATTAATGCTATTAGTGAATTTGAAAAAAATACTAGAATCAGATACTTGGGTGTAGATGAAAAAAACGTTAAAATCACTGGTTTTACAACATTTGATACATTGATAAGAAAAGATCAAGAATTAAGAGATAAAAATAAAGATAAAAATAAAATATTAATGATGATGACCTGGAGAGAATACGAATCTAATCTAGATAAAAAAATATTGTCATTTTTAAAAAACGAGGATCTACTAATTTTTTTAGAAAAACAAAATTTAGCTATTGATGTAATAATCCACGATTTCTACGTAGATAAATTTTATGCCAATAATTCATATAAAGACATAGAAAGATATGGTATTAAATTTATAAAAAATACCAATATAGAAGAGATAGTACCTAATTATAACTTGCTTATTACTGATTATTCTAGTATAGCTTGGTTATTTTTATTTTTAAAAAAACCTGTTATTTTTTATCAATTTGATCAAAAAAAATACTTGGAATATCATGGTGGTAGTTTAATTGATTATAATTCAAATAATTTTTTATCAAAAGTTGTTTATACAGAAAAACAACTAATAAATGAATGTGTAAAGTTAGCAAAAGTTAATTTTGTTTTGGATGAGAAATATGAAAAAAATGCCAAAAAATATATAACTTATTTTGATGACAAAAATTGTTATAGATTATATAAAGAAATACTTTCTTTGTTGAATAAAGAATAAAATCTAAGTTTGCAACTAGCAATTTTTAATTTGTTATATAAAAAATTAAAAAAGTACCTTATTTAATATTCATGAATTTCCAAGCTTTTTTATCAAGTAGAATGAAAAGAGTATGCTGATTGTTAAAATAGCTTACTTTGTTTCTCAAAAATATTAAAAATATGTATATAGAAAATTATTTTTTATCTTTCTATCAGAACAACCCAAATCTGGAACAGAATGCGTAAGCTTCTGTTCCAGATTTTTTATTATCCCATTTGTTTATTTATTTTGTAGTATTTTTAGTCATGCTAAAGTATATATAACTTTTATCTAAAATGGAAAATGGGATTAATAAATTATGATATCAAAATTCTTACAAACATTTTTAGATAGTTTTGCTAAGTATACGGTGGGCAACGGTTATCAACTGCAAATCAAATACCCTCAATTCTCCCCCATACGCAATACATAGGCATCGAGCAGAATTCTCGCGATAATCTGGAGAGGCAAGCGTGAACGTACTTCATAATCAGGGAAATACGAACCTTCTGATTTGAAACCTATGAGATTTATCTCGCAATAATCTTTGAGTGTAGAGGAATGATTGGCTGTAACTAGAATCGAACCAATCTCTGCATCATAGCAATTCTTTGCGGCGGTGACGAGTTCTTTTGTCTCGCCGTTCAAAGAAACAAAAATAACGCTGTCTTTCTTAGTTAGTTTCCGACTGATGCTTTTGATGATTTCTGGATCAGTATGCATTTGACAATTTTTCCCTGTTAATTGAAGTTTTACGAGCATCTCTTGACCAATCATTTCTGAAAATCCTCGGGCAAAGACAAAAACTCGGTCAGCAAATTTGATTCTTTGTATTGCATCTTCAATGTTCCCGATTTCCAACATATTGATCGTACGTACCACTTCTTGTTCATTTTTTAGAATGGCTCTACGGATACCTTTGTCTACTTTATCTAAGAAAGAAAAATTGATGTTCTTGTTTTCTCCTTCTTTTAGATGGTGCTTAAACGAAGTAAATCCTTCATAGCCTTTCTTCTTCATTGTTCGCACAATGGTGGCTGTTGAGACATTTGCTTGTTCACTTAGTTTCACGATGGAGTAGTTAGGGATCTCTAGGATGTGGTGTTCGATAAAGTTCCAGAGGTACTGTTCTGTTTCACTTAATTTGTGATCCATATTCTTTCCTTCTTTCACCAAAAGTTAGTTAAAAAATAGCACGAGGTGTTTATAAATGTAAAGGTTTTCTTTGTGTTGGAACGATTAAGAAAACATTTTCTCTTTCGCGTATTTCATAATAGAGTCAAGGAGGTCATTGGTTATGTCTATCTACACATGCACGATGAATTTGGCAATTGATCTATTTATTGAAACAGAGGAGATGCGTCCTTTTATGGTAAACCGCACAAAAGAGGATGACATTCAGGCAAACGGAAAAGGGGTGAATGTGTCACTAGTATTAAAGATGCTAGATTTCCCAAGTACGGCATTAGGTTTTTCTGCTGGCTTCACAGGAAAGTATATAGAAGACTATTTACAGCAGAAACAAATCCAAACAGAGTTTATTGAAGTGCCTGGTATGACGCGTATCAATGTATTTACACAAGTCAATCAAACGAGAGAAGAATACAAATTAGTGAATCAAGGACCTGAAATACCGCAGGCAGCTGTCCATAATTTTTTAAATCAAATAAGAGCATTACAAGCAGAGGATTATCTTTGTGTTTCTGGGAGTTTACCAAGAGGGCTGTCTCCAAAGGTTTTAGTAGAAATCAGTCGGATTTGTCAGGAAAAGGGGATTCATTTGATTATTGATAGTAGTGATCAAGAAGTCATGGATTGTTTGCCCTATCGACCATTTTTGCTGAAACCGAATGAGGAAGAACTTTCTTCTTGGTTCGGACGAAAAATGGTTATAGATGAAGATTACTTTGTTTATGGACAACGACTAGTAGAGTCAGGTGCAGAAAATGTTTTGTTATCCCTCGGTGAGGAAGGAGCGATTCTTTTTACGAAAGACAGGGTGATTCGGGGAAACTCGCCAAAAGGAAAAGTCGTCAATACAGCATGTGCAGGTGATGCCATGTTAGGCACTTTTTTAGCAGGATACATGAATCGACGACCGCTTGATGAAACGTTACGTAAAAGCATAGCAGCAGGCAGCTCTACTGCTTTTCGTAAAGGACTGACTGATTTTTTGGATGTGGAGGAATTAAGTAAACAAATCAAAATCAAGGAAGAGAGGTTCGAAAGATGGGAAAATATCAACTAATTGCAGCAACCGGTTGTCCGACAGGAATTGCGCACACCTACATGGCGCAAGAGGCATTAGAGCAAGCAGCTAGGAAAAAAGGCATCACGATCAAAGTGGAGACCCATGGACAAATTGGGATCGAGAATGAATTAACGGCTGAAGAAATCAAACAGGCAGATGCTGTCATTATTGCCGCAGACAAAGATGTCCATTCAGAAAGATTTGCGGGAAAACGAGTCATTGATGTTTCTGTCAGTACAGGAATCAAAGATGCACAACGGCTGATTGACGAGGCATTGGCAGGAAAAGGGACCATCTTAGCAGATAATGAAGCTGTTGATACTTTAGAATCAGAAACGATAAGTGGTGCTAATTTGGGTCGCAGCATCTATAAAAATTTAATGAATGGCGTCTCTCATATGTTGCCTTTCGTGGTAGCTGGCGGAGTATTGATTGCTATTTCATTTGCCGTTTGGGGAATCTATTCTTTTGATCCAGACCATGCACAATACAATGCTACAGCGGCGATGTTAAAAACGGTTGGGGATGCAGCAATGGGGATGATGGTTCCAGTTTTAGCAGCTTATATTGCAGAAGGGATCGCGAAACGTCCAGGGTTAGTCGTTGGATTTGTTGGTGGAATCGTGGCCATGAGTGGCGGTACTGGATTTTTAGGAGGTATTTTAGCTGGTTTCTTAGCAGGTTATTTTATCTTATTTTTGCAAAAGCTACTGACAATTTTACCTAAACAACTAGATGGCTTGAAGGCAATCTTCTTATATCCAGTTATTGGTGTAGCGTTTATTGGCATCGTAATGTCTTTGTTGGCGGGTCCAATGAAGGCTATAAATGAAGGGATGATGAGCTTTTTAGCTGGATTTGAACATTCGAATCCACTTGTTCTTGGCGTGATTGTTGGTTGCATGTGTGCGTTTGATATGGGAGGACCGATTAATAAGGCGGCATATGTAACAGGTACAGCTCTTTTGGCACAAGGAAACACGACTTTTATGGCTGGCGTGTCAGCAGCTTGCATTGCACCACCGTTGATTACTGGTTTTGCAACTTTATTGTTTGGTAAATATTTTGATACCAATGATCGTAATGCAGGTTTGGTTAATTTTATTTTAGGATCAACTCATATTACGGAGGGAGCCATTCCGTTTGCTGCGAAAGACCCGATCCGAGTATTACCAACGATGATGTTAGGCTCATCAATTGCTGCTGTCTTGACCTATCTGTTTGGTGTCCAAGTACCGGCCCCACATGGCGGTTTTTTAGTGTTACCTGTAGTGACGGGAAAAATCCAATGGGTTACAGCGATTCTTATTGGTTCGATCGTTGGTGGAGTGATACTAGGTTTGATCCAAAAGAAAAGAGTAACTGAAAAAGACAAGAAGATGGATAATAAAGCAGCAAATCGTACAGTTATCGAAGAAGGAAGAGCAGGAGGCTTATCATGACAATCATTCATGAAGAGAACATTTTTTTACAACAGCCATTAGATAGTCAAGAAGAAGCATTTAAGTTTTTAGCAAAGCAAACATTCTGTTTAGGAATCGCTCATGACGAAAAAGAAGTATATCAAAAACTTCTAGAAAGAGAAAAAGAAGGTACTACAGGAATAATGTCAGGTTTTGCTATCCCTCATGCGAAGTCTCAAACAATCAACGAACCCAGTTTGATTATCGTCACACTGAACAAAGGAATTGAATGGAACAGTTTAGATAGACAGTCAGTTGATTTTATTTTTGCGTTATTTATCCCAGATTCAGAAGCAGGAACGACTCATTTGAAATTATTGTCTCTCGTTGCACGATCATTGATGCGAAAAGAGGTTACAGAACAGTTGAGAGCAGCAAAATCAAAAACAGAAATAGCCACAATATTAACTAAAGAAATAGGTGAAGATATATGAAGAAAATGAGTATAGAAAAACAGGAATGTTTGAAGCGATTGACGGATGAAGCTGGAATTATTAGCGCGTTAGCAATCGACCAGCGTGGTGCTTTGAAGAAAATGATCAACCAATATAAAGAAGCTACATCAGAAGATATCATCCAATTTAAACAGATGGTTTCTCAGTACCTGACTCCGTATGCTTCTGCTATTTTACTCGATCCAGAATATGGTCTGCCTGCAGCAGCGCTTCGAGAGAAAGAATGTGGCTTGTTGCTAGCTTATGAAAAAACCGGCTATGATGCGAAAATGCCGGGCCGACTACCAGATTTACTGAATAGTTGGTCAGCGAAAAGGTTAAAAGAAGTGGGTGCAGATGCTTGTAAATTTTTATTGTACTATGACGTTGATGAACCAGTAGAGATTAATGTGCAAAAACAAATAGTTATAGAACGGATTGGTTCAGAATGTGAAGCAGAAGGCATGCCTTTCTTTTTAGAGATCCTTTCTTATGATGCAACTATTAGCGATCCGTCTTCTCTTGACTATGCAAAAGTAAAACCGCATAAAGTGATTGAAGCCATGCGAGAATTTTCAAAAGAACGTTATCAAGTGGATGTATTGAAAGTAGAAGTACCAGTGAATATGAGATTTGTGGAAGGATATGGGCAAGAGACTTGTTATAGTCAAGCAGAGGCATCCGCGTATTTCTATGAACAATCGAAAGTGACTGAACAACCGTTTATTTTTTTAAGTGCGGGAGTCAGCGCTGCACTATTTCAAGATACATTGCGTTTTGCAAAACAATCAGGTTCGACATTCAATGGTGTCTTATGTGGACGAGCAACATGGGCGAAGGGAGTAGCACCTTTTGTTACCGAAGGCGAAGAAAAAGCGAGTAGTTGGATGTTAGAAGAAGGAAAACAAAATATTAAAGAATTAAGTACACTATTAGAAGAAACAGCAACTTCTATTTATGTTAAGAAGTAAGAAAAAGGATTGTCTGAGTGATAGATTCGAAAAAATAATTAGTTATTTAAAAAAATGTTTGTCAAATTTTATAGAAAAAAAGTATAAAACTGCAAAAGTTATCTAAAACTATTGATAACATTCGTCATTAATAAGCTATTTTAGGTTGTTGTAAATGATATTAGAAGTAATAAAACGATAGTGGTAGGAATATCATAGAGATTAATGTGGATTACGCTGCTCGATAAGTTAGTCCATTTTGACGGATCGCTTATGTGGTTCGTCTTTTTTTCTGTTCTTTTATTGGTAACTGGTATTTTCAAGGTATCTTTGCCTATTCAAACTATAAAACTTTAGAGTGCTGTTATAATAGCATTTTTGGTCTAAAAAACCTTTGACAAATGATTAATAATTCACTATTCTTGTGTTGTGGTTATAACCAGTAAAGAAGAGGTAATTTTTATGGAGAGCTCAAATAAAGGAAAATCATTGTATTATCAACTAGTTGATTTATTGAAGGATCGTATCGAAACACAGATGACTCCGCATGATAAGCTGTTATCTGAAAGAGAACTTTGTCAACACTATGGGGTGAGTCGTACCACCGTACGTCTGGCTTTACAGGAATTGGAAAATCAAGGTTATATTTACCGAAGACATGGAAAAGGTACCTATGTCTCTGATTTGTCTGATAAGTCATCGAACTTAGCTGGAGCATATAGCTTTACAGAAGAAATGCGCGAAATAGGGCGCGTCCCTAAGACGGTCATTTTAGAATTTAGACAAATGGAAGCTAATAAGAGAATTGCTAAGAATTTGAACATCCATTTAGGTGAAACTGTATTTAAACTTAAAAGATTGCGTTTGGCAGATGAAGAGCCATTGATGGTTGAGCGTTCTTATCTACCGGCGAAACTATTTATGGGACTTGATTTGCCGTTACTTGAAAGTAAACCATTGTATGATGTGTTTTCACAGGATTATGAACAACAAGTTCAATTAGCTGATGAAGAGTTTTATGCAAGTATCGTGCAAAAAAAAGATGCTGTTGTGCTACGAATCGCTGATGGCGCTCCCGTCTTACATCTGACGAGGATAACCTATAACGTGAAAAATGAGATTATCGAATATACAGATAGTGTAGCAAGAGCGGACCAGTTTCATTATAAAATTCGGCATATCCGAAAATGATTGAGAGGGAGAACAACATGTTTGAGCTATCGAAGAACAAATTAAAACAAATAGGTGCAGCAATCACGACACAAGAAATACAACAACAACCAGATCTCTGGAAAGAAACAATCGATAGATTGATGCAAAGCCAAGAAAATTTAGCTCTATTTTTTGATCAAATAAAAAAAGAAGCAAACGGAAGAAGAATACGCGTTATTTTTACGGGTGCAGGAACGTCTCAATATATTGGGGATACGCTCTTACCTTATCTAAATGAACATGGAGACAATCAATTTTTTATCTTCCACAGTTTTGGCACGACAGATATCGTAGCTTCACCAAAAGAATTTTTGTTTCCGAATGAACCGACTTTATTAGTTTCATTTGCTCGCAGCGGCAACAGTCCAGAAAGTGTAGCGGCTGTGCAAATTGCAAATGAACAAGTTGAAACATTGTTTCATTTGACGATTACTTGTGCTGAAGAGGGGATGTTGGCAAAAAACGCACAGGATGATAAACAGAATTATCTGTTATTGATGCCAGAGAGAGCAAACGATGCAGGTTTTGCTATGACAGGAAGTTTTACGTGTATGTTATTGAGTGCTTTATGGATCTTTGATCAAACAGCAATGGAGAAAAAAGAAAGATATCTTGAACAATTAGTTAAAATCGGTCAAGATCTTCTTTCAAGAGATCAAGAAATTCAAAAGTTATTACCTGATTTTTTTGAACGGATCGCTTATCTGGGTTCAGGAAGTTTGGCAGGTGCGACAAGAGAAGCACAATTAAAAATTTTAGAATTAACAGCAGGTAAAGTTGCTACAATTTTTGATTCTTCGATGGGGTTCCGTCATGGACCAAAGTCTTTTTTAAATAGCGAGACACTCGTTGTAGGTTTTGTGAGCAATCAACCATATACGCGAAATTATGACTTAGATATTTTAGAGGAAATAAAAGAAGATCGGGTCACTGCTAATGTCATTGCGATTGCGCAACCAAGTACTATTGATTTCTCAGGTATGACTGTGCTATTGGAAGACTCGGTGAGTAAATTGCCCGATGCCTATCTTGCATTAGCGATGATTATGACTGCACAAATCATTGCACTCTATACTTCAATCAAAGTAGCTAATAAACCAGATACACCATCTCCAACAGGCACGGTCAATCGAGTAGTCAAGGGCGTCATCATTCATAAATATGAAAACGAAGGGGAAATGACAGATGAATGAAGAAAAAAATAGGGCAATGGAGAGACTATCAACAAAAGATGGGATTATTAGTGCATTAGCGATCGATCAGCGTGGTGCTCTAAAAAAAATGATCAAATCGTTGGGAAAAGAGCCAAGTGAAGACCAAATCAGTGAATTCAAAGAACTAGTATCAGCTGAGCTGACACCCTATGCTTCTGCTATTTTATTGGATCCGGAATATGGATTGCCAGCAGCAAAAGTCAGAGCAAAAGAGACGGGGTTATTGTTAGCTTATGAGAAAACCGGCTATGACGCAACTACGCCTGGTCGTCTACCTGATTTATTAGCGGACTGGTCTTCTCTCAGATTGAAAGAACAGCAAGCGGATGCAGTAAAATTCTTACTTTACTACGATGTTGATGAAGCACCCGAAATCAATCATTTGAAGCATGTGTTCATCGAACGTTTAGGTAGTGAGTGTGAAGGAGAAAATCGTCCCTTCTATTTGGAATTAGTTTCTTATGACGCACAAATAAGCGATAGTTCTTCTCCAGAGTATGCGAAAGTCAAGCCCCACAAAGTTATTGAGATGATGAAAGAATTTTCTGATCCAAAATATAAAGTTGATGTATTGAAAGTAGAAGTACCTGTCAATATGAATTATGTGAAGGGCTATTCCACAGGTGAATTTATTCACAGCAAAGAAGAGGCTGCCGCCTTCTTTAAGGAGCAAAGTGAAGCGACTCCATTACCATTCATTTTTTTGAGCGGGGGTGTTTCAACAGAATTATTTCAACAAACACTGATTTTTGCTCATGAATCGGGTTCCACCTTCAATGGTGTATTGTGTGGACGTGCGACATGGAAAGATGGGGTCAAAGCATACGTCGAAAATGGAAAAGACGGAGCTATTCATTGGTTAAGAACAAATGGGAGAGAAAACATCGAGACTTTAAATAAAGTAATAAATGAAACCGCTACTCCTTGGTTCAATAAAACAAAAAGCAAAAAGGTGAAGATGAAATGATTACGACAGTTACCTTGAATCCTTCCATCGATATCGCTTATACAGTTGAAGAATTAAACCTCGACAAAGTCAATCGAGTTGAAACAGTCAATAAAACAGCGGGAGGAAAAGGAGTGAATGTGGCGAGAGTTCTAAATTTATTAGGAGAAGAGGTGATAGCTACTGGTTTAATAGGTGGCCAGCACGGTGAATATCTAAAGAACCAGCTAGATCAGTTAGGGATCATGCATCAGTTTGTTCCAATTAAAGGAGAGACAAGAGATTCTATTGCTATCCTGCATGGTTCGAGACAAACAGAGCTTTTGGAACGAGGTCCCTTCATAACAAAGAAAGAACAACAGACATTTACCGATCATTTTGAGCAGCTCCTCGAAATATCAGATATTATGACGATCTCAGGTAGTTTACCCCAAGGATGCCCTCTTGATTACTATAAGCAATTGGTTGCTTTAGCTGATAAAAAAGGGAAAGACATATTACTAGATACTTCTGGTAAATTTTTGCTTGAAGTACTGAAAGGTAAGGAGAAGCCACTACTTATCAAGCCAAATCTGGAAGAATTAGGAGAACTGATTGGCCAACGTATCTGTTCTTCGATTCAGTTAGACAAAATTCAGTCCTTATTAGCTCATCCAATATTTGAAGGAGTGCCATGGGTTGTTGTTTCTTTAGGAGAGAGAGGTGCTGTGGCAAAAGTTGCTCAGTGTTTTTACGAAGTCATTATTCCTAAAATATCAGTTGTTAATCCTGTTGGTTCAGGTGATGCGACCCTTGCAGGATTGGCCAATGCGTTATCAAAAAGGCAATCAATCGAAGAGATTCTCGCATTTTCTATGGCTTGCGGCATGGCAAACGCGCAACAAGAGAAAACTGGCTGGATCGACCCTATGAAAGTTACGATGTTGATGAAACACATTCAAGTTAAGAAAATCAAATGAACTTAAATATAAAAGAAAGCGTTTTCTTCGACTGAGAGAGAATTTGTTCTTGGCTTAAAAATGAAATATAAGAAAGAAAAAATGAAAACGTTATCTTTGAAACAGAAGAGATATTTGATGATGTCACAGATTTAATTGAACAACCAATAGAAAAAATAGATGAGGAGAATGCATGATGGCAATTATTGGTGTAAGAATTGATGGACGTTTGATACATGGACAAGTAGCAAATCTTTGGACAACGAAGCTGAATATTAGTCGAATCATGGTCGTGGATGATGAGGTAGCCACAAACACAATTGAAAAAAGTGGATTGAAGTTAGCGACTCCAGCAGGGGTAAAATTAAGCATTTTGCCAATCGAAAAAGCAGCAACAAATATTTTAGCTGGCAAATATGACTCTCAACGAGTATTGATCGTAGCAAAAAAGCCAGATCGAATCTTATCTTTAGTAGAAAAAGGAGTTCCTATCAAAGAAGTAAATGTGGGGAATATGTCACAAACGAATGAAACACGGTCCATTACAAAATCAATCAATGTGGTAGATGCAGATATCGAAGTATTTAAAAAATTAGATCAGCTTGGTATACATTTAATTGCTCAAATGGTACCAAACGATAAAGCAGAAGACTTTATGAATCTTTTAATCAAATAGGAGGAATGATCCATGGATATTCAATGGTGGCAGATCTTATTATTAACATTATATGCAGGTTATCAAATTTTAGATGAATTACAGATCTATTCTTCAATGAGTGCGCCAGTGTTTGCAGGGTTATATGCAGGTTTAGTAATGGGTGATTTAAACGCAGGTTTGATTATTGGTGGCAGCATGCAGTTGACAGTTTTAGGAGTGGGGACGTTTGGAGGCGCATCAAAAATAGATGCCAACTCTGGGACTATTTTAGCAACTGCCTTCTCGATTTCTCTTGGAATGAATCCAGAACAAGCGATTGCTGCTATTGCAGTGCCTGTAGCAAGCTTAATGATCCAATTGGATATTTTAGCTAGATTCGCTAACACATACTTTGCCCATCGTATTGACCGTCACGTAGAAGACATGAATTATCAAGCAATCGAACGCAATTTCTTAATGGGAGCTTTACCTTGGTCGCTCTCTCGTATGATTCCTGTATTTTTAGCTTTAGCATTTGGTGGTGGATTAGTTGAAAATGTTGTTTCTGTTTTAAACGGGAATCTAAAATGGCTAGGCGATGGGCTCTCAGTAGCAGGAGCTGTTTTACCAGCTGTTGGGTTTGCCATTCTTCTGCGCTATTTACCAGTAAAAAAACATCTTTCTTATCTTATTTTAGGATTTACGATCACGGCATTATTAGCAACGTTATTCTCTAATGTTCAATTATTAGGAACAAGTGTGGCAAGCGTTGTTAAAGATCTTCCGGCAACTTTCAATTCGCTGCCGATGCTTGCTGTAGCATTGATTGGTCTAGCACTAGCAATGATCAGTTATAAGAATGATCAAAACAAAGACCATCAACCATTAGCTAGTGAGCCATCACATTCTGTTGAGGGGGAAATCGAAGATGACGAAATCTAATTACAAATTAACAAAAGAAGATTTTAAGCAAATCAATCGAAGAAGTTTGTTCACTTTTCAATTAGGTTGGAACTATGAGAGAATGCAGGGTTCTGGCTATTTATATACTATCTTGCCACAACTAAGAAAAATATATGGAGACAATACACCAGAATTAAAAGAGATGATGAAAACACATACGCAATTTTTTAATACTTCTAATTTTTTTAATACAATCATTACTGGGATTGATCTTGCAATGGAAGAAAAAGAGGGAATTGCTTCAAAGGAAACCGTATCGGGGCTGAAAGCTGGATTGATGGGTTCCTTTGCAGCGATTGGAGATTCCGTATTTGCTGCTTTGATTCCAACGATTTTTGGGGCTTTGGCGGCGAATATGGCAACTGATGGAAATCCGATAGGTGTGTTTATATGGATTTTTGCTCAGATCGTTGTCATGGTTTTTCGTTGGAAGCAACTTGAATTTGCATACAAAGAAGGAATTTCCTTAGTTACTACTATGCAATCTCGCTTAACTGCATTAACGGACGCAGCCACTTTATTAGGGGTATTCATGGTAGGGGCATTAGTTGCGACAATGATCAATGTTAAATTTTCATGGGCACCAACGATTGGCGATGTGACATTGAATATGCAAAACTATATCGATATGATCTTACCTAAAATTTTACCTGCTGGGATCGTCGGTGGTGTTTATTGGTTATTAGGAAAGAAAAACATGACTCCTACTCGAGCGATTTTTATCGTATTAATTGTGTGTGTTGCTTTATCTGCATTGGGTGTGATTTCGAAATAAGGGAGAGCGAAAAATGAGTAGACAATTGGTATTGATTAGTCACGGAAAATTTTGTGAGGAATTGAAAAAAAGTACAGAAATGATCATGGGGCCTCAAGAGGATATCTACACGTTACCTTTATTACCAGAAGATGGCACTGAAACATACAAACAAAAGTTTCTCACTGTCACAGATTCGTTAAATGATTTTGTGGTACTATGCGATCTTTTAGGTGGTACACCTGCAAATATCATTTCTAAACTAATAATGGAAGGACAACAGATTACTCTTTATGCTGGGATGAATCTTCCGATGGTCATTGAATTTATCAACTCACAGATGATTGGTTCAGAGCCCGAGTTTGTTCGTGCAGGATGTGAAAGCATTGTCTCTGTCAACGAATTAATTAATGGAATAGCAGAAGAGGAAGAGTAACAAAAAAGATGAGGGCTTAGCTCTCATCTTTTTTGTCCTATGTTTTTATTTCCGCTTCTGCTGCTTTCCTGCGTTGCGGCCTTTGTTGTTTGTACTGTTTTTGGGTTGCTTGATTTGTTTGGTTGCTTGTTTGCTGTCAGCTGGTTTAGCTGATTCTGTCACATCTTTTCTTGGAGTGACGACTTGTTTTGGTGGGTTTTGTTTCAACTCTTCTGCCACTTGTGCTTTCAAACGTGGTTTCATCATAACGTTTGTGATGAATGTTTGCAGACAGCTGAACACACCACCGACTACCCAGTAAAGTGTAACACCGGCTGGCGCACTGATCGACATGAAGACGATCATAGCAGGAGAAACGATCAGCATCGTACGCATCGTCTTTTTCTGTTCTTCAGGAATACCGATCGTTGAGATATATCCTTGAAGCAGATAAGCGACCCCTGCAATGGCAACAAGCACCATACTTGGTGAGCCTAGATCGATGCCGTAGAAAGATGATTCCCGAATACCTTCTGTATAACGTGCCGTAAAGTACAAGGCAGAGAAAATCGGCATTTGGATCAATAGAGGCAGACAGCCGATTCCGCCGGTCATACTCAATCCGTTTTCGCGGTATACTTGCTGCATTTCTGCTTGTGCCGCCATTTGTTCTTCACGTGTTGTTGCAGCTTTCAATTTTTGTTGGGCTGCTTCAACTTGTGGTTTTAACGCTTGCATTTTTTCAGATTGGATCATTGTTTTTTTCGATTGACTAATACCTAGTGGCAAGATGATGATACGGACGATCACAGTCATTGCAATAACTGCCCAGCCATAAGACCAATTGAAATTCTCAACTAGATATGTAATCGCTTGGCCCATAGGATGGACGAGTACTCGATAAACGATTCCCGAAGTGTCAGGGTTTCCGTTTGAATCCATCCGCACACAGCCAGATAAAAAGAGCAGGATACTGACAAGTCCGGATCCCAATAACCAGTTTTTCCATTTATTCATAGAATACTTCCTCTTCTATAATTTTTACACAAACTTAACTATACTAAAAAAGCGCATGGAATTCAATCAACTTCATAGAAATTTCATATAAATATTCGTTCTTTTACGTAGCGAAAAATTTTGAAAAAAAGACAAAAAATCAAGAAAGAAATACTAGGAAAAAGTAGAATGATTCCAAGTGTTTCTTTCTTATTATAATAAACTAAAAACTTTTTTTATTCTGCCCGAAAAGCGGAGACAAATGAACTCACTGCAAGTGATAGATCAGCTTTTTCACTGCTGTCCTTAATGCTTGAGGCAAAGCGCCTCAAGAATAACCTTATCGACGGTGTTCAAAAGCTTGCATCTACGGCATTAAGTCCAGCCTGTTGAAAAATATGGAGAGCTATTTTTCACAACCTGTCCTTAATGCTTGATGCAGACCAGCTTTTTCACAACCTTATCCCACCACATCAAATTTCTTTCGTTCCTCAATCATCGGGTCTTCTTGGACATCCACATACTGCACTCGTCCACTTGGGCTCGGAGATTTCTTGACTTCTTCAATAAATTTCTGGATGATGTCGTCATTGCCGATTGCTTCGATCGTGACTGAGCCGTCATCTTCGTTTTTTACCGTTCCAGTCACGCCTAGTTGATCAGCGACCATCTTGGTCATGTAGCGAAATCCTACGCCTTGGACGCGTCCTTGGACGTTCATTTTAACTTTGCGCATGTTCGTCACCTTTCTTTCCTATTTTATAAATTAATGATACCGATTTTTTTAGGATGAAACAAGCTCAAGCACCTATTCCATGATATAATCATGGGGAGGTGAGGAATGTGAAAGAGATCCAATCAGCAAAAAATCCAAGAATCAAAGAATTAAAAAAACTACATAAAAAGAAATATCGGGAAGAAAAGGAAGAATATCTTTTGGAAGGGTTCCATCTGATTGAAGAAGCTGCGTCGTCTGATGCAGAAATAAAAGAACTTTTTGTGACACAGCGAGGCATGAAAGAATGGGGAGACTGGCTGGCCGCAAACAAAGAGATTTCTACTTTTCTAGTTTCGGATGAGGTCATGGATGCTGTATCGGATCTACCTACACCACAAGGAATCTTAGCAGTGATGGCGTTAACGGCTGAAGGCACGCCAGATTTTTCAGGAGGTTGGCTGTTATTAGATAATGTACAAGATCCTGGAAATGTAGGGACGATGATCCGTACGGCAGATGCATTTGATATGGCTGGTGTTTTATTAGGCAAAGGAACGGCAGATATTTATAGTACAAAGGTGCTGCGCAGCATGCAGGGAAGCAATTATCATTTGCCTGTGTTGCAAAAAGATTTGACAGAAGTGATTCCTTTAATGAAAGACAAAGGGTTTACAGTGTATGGCACAGAATTAAATGAAGAAGCACACGCATTAGACAAAGTAGAAAAATCAGATAACTTCGCAATAATCATGGGGAACGAAGGTCAAGGGGTAAGTCAGGAAATCTTGTCTTTGACTGATCAGAACGTATATATCCCGATGAAAGGAAATGCGGAATCGTTGAATGTTGGGGTTGCGGCAGGGATTGTTCTTTATCATTTTTCTTTATGATTAAGGAACTATTAAGCTTTGGCTATTTTATCCAAGGCGACTAGAATAATCCGAACACTGGTGGTATACTTAGATCAATTTTAGAAGAAAATGAAATTCAAAAAGGTGGCAGATCGATAATTATGACAGAAAAATGGCGTGAAGACGAAGAATATATGTCTTATGTAGAAGATCTTTTAGAAACAGAAGCAGTGAAAAAATTAGCGAATTACACACAGCATGTTCATTCCACTCGTTTGGAGCATTCCATCAGTGTTTCTTACTATAGTTATCTGCTCGCAAAAAAATGGGGTGGCAATGCTAAAGCAACAGCGCGTGCTGGACTTTTGCATGATCTGTTCTACTATGATTGGCGTACGACGAAATTTGATGAAGGCACACATGCGTATATCCATCCAAGAATCGCTGTAAAGAATGCAGAAAAAATCACCGATTTGTCGGATCTTGAGCGAGATATCATTTTGAAGCACATGTGGGGCGCAACGATTGCACCGCCTAAGTACAAAGAAGGATATATCGTAACATTCGTAGACAAATACTGCGCAGTCAAAGAAGCCGCTCAGCCTATGTCAGCAAGTATGCGTAAGAGATGGCAACGTTACTTCGGAAAAGAATCCTCGATTTAACAGGTAAAACCAATAATAGACCATATTGAGGTTGTGACAGAAGTGGGTCAGCTTCAAGAAATAAGAAGGAATTTACGAAAATTGCTTCTCAAATTTTTGTGAAATTTCGGCTTATTTTTCGAAGAAGCTACTTCTGGAACACCGTTTGTTTGTAGAAAGGGACTTTGACACGACTTTTGTCACAGTCCTTTTTCTGTTTGCAGTTGACTATCTGCTCAAGATACGGTTTACTTTTATTTATCGAATGAATCATGTACATAGAAGAATGAACATTAAAGGGGGTGATGATAAGATGCAAAACGTATCTTATTTAAAAGAGTCCGGGATCTTCAGGTAACACATACTTTGCAGAAGATCACTTTTTTCTACAAAGTATGCACTTTGGTTAGAAGAAAGGACTTTAAAATCATGGAACAAACAATGAAACCATATCAATATTTTTTTATAAAAAGAGAAGTAGAGCAGTTATTAAATGCGTACTCATCTGTCAATGACTCAAAAACGGTACAAACGGTTCAGGCTCTAGCAGCTGAAAAGATTCGCGATGTATTAGGTTACGAACCACCAGAAATCGATACGTTTTTAACGACAGTTTTAGATGTAAAACTGACAAAAACGCAAGCAGAACGAGCATTGGAGGAGCTGAAGCAAATCGTCCAGCCGTTTATGCAGCCGAGCAAACCACAAATCGAGAAATTATTCCGAAAAGTGAAAAAACTCAAACAACCCGCTTGGAATGAAATCGACTTGCAAGCACATACGTACATCGGTTGGAATGATCCAGGGACGCAAAAAAAATTCATGGTTTATTACGAAGATGGAAAATTAAAAGGGATCAGCGGTACTTTATCACCAACGATTAATAAGGGAATCTGTGCGATCTGTCAGAAAACATCGAATGTCTCGCTCTTTCTTTCTACAACGAAAGCCGGTTCTGATGGCACGTATACGAAAAAGGGGAATTATATTTGTCATGATAGTGATCAATGTAATCAACAGTTAACGAAATTGGCTCCTTTCTATGAATTTGCTGAACGTGTAAAGAAAGAACGATAATTTTATTGTTTTTTACAGAAAAATATGCTATCTTTTAATGGAAGTGAATAGGTGATGGTGTTCGCCTTTAAATGCTAACGTAAGATAGCTAATGACGCCTACTAAAGTCTGGGGCCAGCCCCTTTCTTTAGTAGGCGTTTTTTTATTTGAGGAGGAAGTTTTTATGGAAAAACAATTACCGAGTCCAGTGCGTATTTTGATGTACATGTTGAAGTGGCTGGTGGTCACAGCGATTCTCGGAGTATTCATGGGGAGCTTGTCTGCTTTTTTCTTAAATAGCCTGACGTTCGTGACAGATATCCGACTAGCACATCCTTGGCTACTTTATCTATTGCCAGTCAGCGGCGCGCTTTTTGCTTATCTTTATGCGTATCATGGCGGTCTTTCTAGTCGTGGGAATAACTTAGTGATCGATCAAGGGAATGGAGGAGAAGAGAAGATCCCTTTGCGGCTCATTCCATTGACCTTGTTTGGGACCATCACTACCCATTTATTTGGGGGATCTGTTGGTCGTGAAGGAACAGCAGTTCAAATGGGGGGAGCATTAGCTGATAATATAGCGCATTTATTCCGATTGGATAAAGCAGAACGGGAGATTTTGGTTATCAGTGGAATCAGTGCGGGTTTTAGTTCTGTATTTGGCACACCTTTAGCTGGAACATTATTTGGATTAGAAGTGTTGGCAATCGGTAAAGTCCGAACAGAAGCAATATTTCCTAGCTTCTTTGCTGCGCTTTTTGCAAATTTCATGACAGAAAGCTATGGTGTTTCTCATCTACATTACAAAATGGGTGTGATTCCTGAATGGAGTATGTTGCTGTTCTTCAAAGTTTTTGTTGCTGGGATTGCTTTTGGTTTGATTGGTTGGGTATTCAGCCGTTCGATCGTCTTTTTAAAAGCGCGGTATGCGCAATGGATTCCTCATCCTGTTTGGCGAAATACGATAGGTGGAGCAGTAGTTGTAGCCGCAGCGTTGATTTTGCAAACACAACGTTACCTTGGGTTGAGTCTTCCGTTACTGCAGGAATCATTTAATGGACAGGCACATGCTTATGATTTTATTGGGAAATTATTCTTCACGGTCTTGTCTTTAGGTGCGGGGTACCAAGGGGGAGAAGTGACACCACTATTTGAGATTGGTGCAACGCTTGGCGCAGTACTAGCGCCTTTGCTCCATGTTTCTGTTCCTTTTCTTGCTGGATTAGGTTTTATCGGGGTATTTTCTGGTGCGACAAATACACCGATTGCCTGTTTTGTGATGGGAATCGAATTATTTGGTTCACAAGCTGCTGTTTACTTCTTTATGATCTGCTTGATCAGCTTTATGTGTTCAGGAAACAGCGGTATTTATTCTGCACAGCAAGTAGCCGTCAAAAAAGGAATACTATTCTTGCCAATCGTCAAGAGAATAAAAGAAAAAACCAAGGTGTGACATATGTTTTGTCACACCTTGGTTTTTTAGAAAAGTAAAGTGATCAGTGATAAGAATGCGGAACCTGCGAAAAGCAATCCGCAAATGATCATATGTCTTTTTTTGTTCATCATCAAGATGGCGATGTATTCTCTTAAAAACGCGTTAGGCAAGTAATAGAAAGCTGTTTTTGCCCCAATGCCATTTGCCTTCAGTTTCGCTTGTCGTGCATAGAGACCAGCTCTGAAAATGTGGTAATTGTTGGAACTGAAGATCGCGCGATAGGGACCTTTCATTTGCTGATCCATGATTTCCTTTGAATAGCGCATATTCTCCAAAGTGGTTGTCGAATTGGTTTCGACAAGAATATCTCTTTCAGGAATTCCTTGTTCCATAGCATATTGTTTCATCGCAATTGCTTCTGGTACTTTTTCGTCTGCTCCCTGTCCACCCGACATTAATAGGATAGGCGGATTTAATGTCGCACGGCTTTGTGCCCCATAAAAAGCAATCGCCTTATTGATTCGCTTGGCAAGAAGAGGAGAAACTGTTTCTCCATTGATCAACCCGGCGCCTAACACAACGATGAAGTCTTGGTTGTATCGAGGGCGGTTGAACTGATACAAGAATGAGACAGTCAAAAAGTTGTAGAATACGATAAATAGATAGATCAAGATTAATGGGATGCAGAAAAACAAAGCATTTATCCATTGTGGTAAATATTTTAACAAGAAAAAGTCAAAAACAAGAAACAATGTAAGAAAAATGGCTAGTATCAAGGTTAAAAGATTAGCTAATGAATGCGATTCTCTACGTAAAACTGTGACACCGTTCCAAAAAAGAAAAACGATCAATCCATAAATGCCGAATAGAAAGACAAGCAGTAACGGGATCGTGATCAAGGCAATCAGTCCGCCAAGAAAAATATTTTGTGTTTCGTATAGCAAGACAAACAAGTAGATACCAAAACTAATGAGGAAAACATTGAATAAAAGACCATTCAACAGCCTTCGCTTTTCTGAAAAATAGGAAAAGGCAAAGATACTGAAAAACACTAAGGGAATCAAAAAATAAAAGGTCGAATAAAAAATTTCCAACACGACAAAATAAGTCAAGATTACCGCAAACGTCCATGTACTGCTGTAAAAGAACAAGGAAGGATCCTTTTTCTGTTTTCGCCAATAAACGATGGAGAATACCCCAATAAGATAGAGAACCAAAAAAATCAGATCTCTAGTTAGATTCATAAATTCAACTCCTTTTTCTTATACAGTATAACGAAAATAGATGAAAAAAGCTGTTATTTAAACTAGAAAAAGCAAAAAAACATCTTCCACATGGAAAGATGCTTTTTTCTTTTTGTTCAATTAAAACAAGTTACCGAAAAATTCTGCGACGCGTCGCCAGCCAATAACGAAAATATTTGCTTTTTCTACGGTTTTATCCGTGATGATTTCTGTGGATGGCGCGTTGTTGTCTTCTAGATAACCTAATTTATCTTCTGCCAAGGTGATCGTTGCGGTACCGATTTTTGTTCCTTTATCCATAGGTGCTTGGATCTCATTGTCAGTGACTTGTTTTTTGTCAAGAGTTGGTGTGATTGTTAATTTTCCAGTATCCATATCGTTCCGTACCCATACTTTTACAGGACTTTTAAGCACAACGGGCACTGTTGATTCTTTCCCGTCTTTTACATCAATGGTTTTTAGACTAGGGATACTTGCATTGGCTTTTCCAAGCTCTTTTTCTGACCAATTGTCGTAGCAATAATCCATTAAGCGAGCTGTTTCATTGAAACGGGCACTTGGGTTTTCCGCATGGCCGTCTGCATTCAATACGACAGTGATGATTCGTTGATCGTTTTTAGTGATCGTACCGACGAAACAGGCTCCTGCAAGTTCAGTCGTACCAGTTTTTAATCCGTCCACGCCTTCTTTATAATTCACGAATCCTGGGAGCATCCAGTTCCAGTTGACCATTTCTACTGGTGATTGCGTGTTTTCGCCAAACATTTGTGTCGTAGTGCTAGATACATCCAGTATTTCTGGAAAATCCAAGATCAAATGACGGGCAACGATAGCCACATCTTGAGCAGACATTTGATTTTCGTCGTTTTCTCCAGTACCTTCTGGTCGGTTTTCGCCAAGATAAGAGTTATTCAGTCCTGATGCATTAACGATCGTTGCATCTTTGATACCCCAATCTTTCAATTGTTCTTTCATTCGTTCAGTAAATTTTGCTTCGCTGCCAGAGATTTTTTCTGCCAAGGCAACCATTGAAGCGTTGGCTGACTGGATGATTGCAGAGTCGAATAATTCTTTAACGGTGTAGGTGTTTTCTTTATGCAAAGGAACATTTGATAAATCTGGGGTGACACTCAAATTTTCTGCATAATCTGAAATTGAAACTTTATCATCCCATGATAGTTTCCCTTCTTTTACTTGATCAAGGACGATGTAAAGACCGATGATTTTTGTGATTGAAGCGATCCCCATGGTTTTTTCTCCATCTTGATCATAAAGAATCTTACCGCTTTGCGCATCTACAGCAAAGGCTGCTTTTGCATTTACTTTGAAAGTATCTTCAGCTTGCACAGCAACAGATGGTAGAAAAGAAGCAAGGCAAAGAATGAGACTAGCCAATAATAGGACTAGACGTGTTTTTTTTATGGACATATCCGATCTCCTTGTATTTAATTTGTTTCGCTACAAATTAAAATTTTATCAGAGAGGGAAGAGAGTTTCAATGTTTCTGAAAAAAACTTTAGGATAAGAACGCGCGTTATGAAAAGGTTAGCGGTCATTTTTTCGTACTTTTATAGGAACAGGCTGTGTTTCCGCCTCTAATAAGCGGGAAGCGCTGAAAGCAAACAAGCTGATGATACTTAATAAACTAAAAATCATAATCAAATGCATAAGGTCCACCTCTTTTATTCTTTTTCTTAGTCTAACAGCCTTTCATGAAGAATAGTTGAAGACTATACCCAAATAATTGAGGAAATTATGAAGATAACTTAAAAAAATTGCAAAATACCCAAATAAAGAAACCGTTTTATTTTTTTAGATACGTTTTATTGTATGGAAAAATAGTGTTGTGGTAGACTTTAGATAGACACAAAGGAATGATTTTTTTAGGAGGGGTACGTTTATGGCAAAAAAGGATAAAGAACTACTGTCACAATTGACTTCAGAAGGCGCTAAAGGACCGTTCGTCACGATCATGCTGAATACGCATGTCGCACATCAAGATGTGGAAAAAGATCAAATCAAATTCAAAAATTTTGCAAAAGAAGCAAAGAAACGTTTTGAAAAAAAATATTCCGAGCATGACTGGTCCCCGTTCCAAGAAAAAATTGAAAATTTGTTAGGAGATCCTTCGTTTTGGCGTAGTGCAACTACGAGTGTAGCGGTCATTATAACTGCTGATCAAACCTATATCCATCGTTTGAGTATCCCGGTAGACGATCAATATTATGTAAGTGATCTTCCTTATTTACTGGCCATTATCAAAAATGGACAGTTCAACTATTCCTATTATCTGTTGGGATTGAACCGCGACTCCATGAAATTGTATGAAGTCAGCAACAAACAAGTAAAAGAAGTGTCTCTACCAGAAGGGGCACCGGTCGATGTTGTTACTGCATTGGGATCTGAACTGACAGGTGGCGGTTTGAACTTCTCTTCTAATGGAGGGGGCGGTGCCCGAGATGGCGTTACTTTCCATGGCGTGAATCCAAAAGATGAAGAAGTAGAGATCGATTGGGTCAACTATTACCAAGCAGTTGATACGTACTTGAAGGATTCTTTCGAAAATCCTGAACAATGGCCGATTTATTTATTCGCTCTACCAGAAAATCAGACGATGTTCAAAAAAATCGCCAAAAATCCTTACTATTGTGCAGACGTTGCGATTTCTGCTTCTCCAGCACAACTATCCTTTAGAGATATCGAAGAAGGAGCGAAGAAGCTGTCAAGTGAACTAGCAGCCCAAGAATCAAAAGAGTACAATAAACTTTTAGATAAGAAATTCATCGATCAGTTAGTTGATATCGTTCCAGCTGCGAAAGAAGGAAAAGTATCCCATTTGTTTATCGCTACGTCAAACTTAGCTGATGGTTTCGGAGAAGATCCTGAAACAGAATATGATCGGCGTCAAGTGCTGAATGCTTTGGCAGACGATGTGATTATTAATGGTGGGAAAGTGTTTATTTTGGATCAAAAAGATGCACCAGATGAAAAGAGTCTGACAGCGATTCTTCGTTATTAAAGAGGTTGTGAAATCAGTGTTTTGACCTGAGTATTAGAGAGAAAAAGCTGTTCTGCATCAAGAATAAGAAGAGATTTACGAAAATTACTTCTCAAATTTTTGTGAAATTTCGGCTTATTTCCGAAGAAGTTACTTCTGGAACATCGTTTATCAAGAGGTCGTGACATCGTCACGACCTCTTTTTTGACGATTATGATACAAAAAACACCATTTATGAATGAAATGCAAATAACGGTCGTTCTTGAGATATGATTTTAATTGGGAAAAACTTATCGATAAGGAGGTCTTTATGAAAAAAAGACTGTTATGGTGTTTGCTGTCTCTATCCCTAAGTTTAACAAGTCAACCAGTTTTTGCAGAAGAAACACAGCGTTCTCTAAGCACAGGCGCACGTATGTACAAAAATATTTATGCGCAGACATCAGCGTTTGATTCTGCGTTCCCTGAAACAGAAGAACGGGCTTTGCAGCCAAGGTTTGGTTATTTTTGGTATTGTCCGTCATGTGATTACGAAAGTTGCTGGCATTTCTTCCATTCAACAGCTGCAGCTTTTGCTGTTACCCATGCTCAGAAATATGATGGGCATCATCCTGTCATTTATGAGGTATAGGTATGAACAAAAAAGAAAAATTAATCTCGTTGATCGTATTGGTTTGTCTTGTTCTTCTGATCACTGTCATAGGCTATCAGAAATACCATGAGAACATCAGACCTACTAAAGAGTCTTCCCCATCCTCAACCGTTGAAACAGAAACAATAAATAGTCAGATAGAATAATTTTTTAGTTTAAAGGGGTGCAATGGATCGAAAGAGGGGTATCTGAACAATAGAACGTTTGTCATTAAGAAAGTTCGGTTTTTCACTTGATGTAATCGCTGAGAAAACATTTTTTTATAAAAAAATATCGAAAAACTCTAGCGTTTTTGTAAACGGTATGATATACTGTAGAAGTAGTTTTTGTTCGGTAATCTGTGGTAGCTTGTTTCAAATAAACATCTTCCAGATATACACCATTCAAGTAATTGCAAAATATGTGTTGAAACACAAGGAGGATTTTTATTATGGAAACAGGTACAGTAAAATGGTTTAACTCAGAAAAAGGATTTGGATTCATCACTGCAGAAAACGGAAACGATGTATTCGTTCATTTCTCAGCTATCCAAGGCGACGGATTCAAAACTTTAGAAGAAGGCCAAACAGTAACTTTCGACGTTGAAGAAGGTCAACGCGGACCTCAAGCAACAAACGTTACTAAAGCTTAATTTACCTATACTAAAAATAAAAGTCCAGACATTTACGTGTCTGGGCTTTTTTGTCTTTTTTTCCTTAAAAAGCGATGAGAGTATTTTTCTGCACTTTGTAGTATAATTTCAAAAGAACATTAGAGGCAGGAGAAGAGGAAGATATTTTGAAACCAAGAACTTATGCAGTCGTTGATATCGAGACGACTGGGACGAATCCAAAAGAAGATCGGATCATCCAATTTGGCTGCGTCATGATTGAAGCTGGTCGGATCACTTCACGTTTTTCGATCGATATTCATCCAGGGCGGAAGATTTCAAAACAAATCCAGCATTTAACAGGGATCACGAATCAACGCGTCCAAAAAGCGCCTTATTTTGAAGATGTCGCCCAAACGATTTACAATCTTTTGGCAGACACCATATTTGTCGCGCATAATATTTATTTTGATTATAATTTTTTGAACCATGAACTCATGCGATGCGGACTTCCTAGTTTGAAGATACCGGGCATCGATACCGTAGAACTTGCACAAATTTTCTTGCCGACGGAACCAAGTTTTCGCTTAGCTGATTTGTCAGAAAGCCTTGGCTTTATTCATGAGAATCCTCATCAGGCGGATAGTGATGCCGAAGTGACAGGCCAGCTTCTTTTACTGATCGAAGAACGAATGAGGAAATTGCCGATCATCACATTAGAGCAGATTGCACGATTAAGTAGCCATACAGGAATGGATACGAGTCGTTTCATTTACCACGTGCTTGAAGAAATGAAAGAAAACCCGGAGCCCCTTGATCTCTCATTAGAAATCATCGATGGGCTAGCTTTGCAGAAAAAAGAAGTGGAACTATTCACATCCGTCCATTATGGCGAGCGGACATATCCAAGAAAAAAACAAGCAAAAGAAAAAATGTTTGGTAAAACACTGATGTATCGAAAAGAACAGAACAGGCTGATGAATGCTGTCTACGACCATTTCACAAAAGATGAATCAAAAGATTTGATGATCGAAGCAGCTACAGGAATGGGCAAAACGATTGGTTATCTGTTGCCTTTGAGTTATTTGGCTACACCTGAAAAACCAGCTGTCATCAGCACCGTTTCGCTTGTTTTGCAGCAGCAGATCATGGAAAAAGACATTCCATTACTGAATCAATTGCTAGATCAGCCGATACAACCTGTGATTATCAAAAGCTATCGCCACTATATTGATTTACAGCGTTTTAAAGGTACACTTGTGGAACCGCCGGGACAAAAACAATATGCTTTGTACCAAATGGCTGTCTTAGTTTGGCTAACACAAACGAAGACCGGTGATTTGGATGAATTACATTTAACCAATCTGAACCATGCATTCTTTGCAGATGTCGCGCACAGAGGCACTGGGTTTTTAGCAAGGAATCAGTCGTTTTACAAACAAGACTTTGTGCGTTTCTTGCAAAAGAAAATCAAACAAAGCAATTTTTTGATTGTCAACCATGCATTTTTAGTACAAGAAACACAGCGAAAAGAACCATTGCTTCCAGCTAGTCCTTATTTGTTGATTGATGAAGTTCATCATTTGCCGGAAATTGCTGAAAAAGTAAATGACAAACGACTAAGTATTAACTACTTCCATAAACAAATCCAGCAACTGGAAGAGCCGAATCAGTTATTTGACCGCATACAAAGTTATTTGCCGAAGGAACATGAAGCCTTGCGCTGGTTGTCGATTTATCGAGAAGAACTCTCTGCACTATGCGAAGCGCAGATTTGCGTGGCAGAGGGATTAATGAACTTAGTAAGCAGCAAGCAGCCTAACGGACAATATCCAGAAGAAGTCATGATGACAAAAGAAATGTTGGATCAGCTGCCACTGGAATCTGGGACAGCAATGGATCATCTGCAACTTTTTTATCAAGAGATCCAACAACTACAATCACAGATGCGCTTGACTTTTGAGATTATCCAAGAAAGTTGGACCAACCAGATGCGGATCGATTTAGCAAGTTTATATAGCTTATTTGATCAATTAGACAAGCAATACTTGCTGATGGACCAATGGCTAGAAGACTGGCGAGATCATTTGATCCATTGGTTCGTTCCCGGGAATACAGCACAGCAGATGATTTTTCATCTCCATGATTTTCAAGCAGCTATGTTGCCGTCCACTGTGTGGTATCCACGATATGACCATATTCTTTATATTGGAGGAACGCTGAAGATCGGACCTAATCGACAGTATCTCTCTAAACGACTTGGCATTGAAGCAGCACCTCTTAAAGTGATTGCTTCTCCTTATGATTACGAGAAACAGGCAAGAATCTATGTGCCGAAAGAAGCACCTGCAGTCCATCAAGTCAGCAATCAAGCATATATTGATTATTTAGAAGCAGCACTCACAGGATTGATTGAACAAGAAGATCGGCCGATCCTTGTTTTATTCACTTCTCATGATGTTTTGCAAAAGGTATATCAGAAAATGCATTTGTCTATGCTAGAAAAAGGACGTGAAATTCTTGCTCAAGGATTTGGCGGGAGTCGGGAAAAACTTTTGAAACGCTTCATTTTGTCAGAAAAAAGCGTATTATTTGGTGCTGACAGCTTTTGGGAAGGTGTAGATTTACCTGGAGATGCTTTACAGATTGTTGTGGTCACACGTTTACCCTTCGACAACCCGTTACGTCCGATGGTCAAAGCTAGGAATGCTTATCTGGAATCAGAGGGGATCAATCCTTTTTATCAGGAATCCGTGCCTAAAGCAGCTTTGAAGTTACGTCAAGCATTAGGTCGTTTGATAAGGACGGAGAAAGATCGTGGCGTATTACTTATTTTGGATCGGAGATTAGTCACTGCAAAATATGGTGCACGAATCATCCATGCATTACCGAAAAAAGTACCGATAAAAGAGCTAGCTATGGATGAAATCTATCAGGATATCCATGAATTCTTAAAGAAAAATGAAGAAGGAAGTTAAAGGTGCCGTCTTTTTTCATCATTAAAATCTGCTATAATGAAAAGGAATGAAGATAAAGGAGCGACGACCCTTGAAGAAAAAACAGACAAAGGAAAAAACGATTAATCGCGTATTGCTTGGCTTGATCGTATTTTTATTAGCGGTCATCGTGATCAGCTCGATTTTTTACTTGCGTTCCAGTCGTCCGGCGGTCCAGGCGAAAAAAGAAGCAGTAGAAATCGCAAAGAAATATGCAAATCTCGAGGAAGCCGATCATTTTTACTGGTTTACTCGAAAGAAAACGTACTTTTCATTGACGGGTACGAATGATAAAGGAAAAGAAATCGCCGTTATCATTCCTAAATCTGGTGAAAAAGTAAAAGTATTGGATCAAACGAAGGGATTGACTGAAAACGAAGCGAAACAAACAATTGCTGCAGCTCATCCTGAAATCCAAATCGAAAAAGCAGCTTTAGGAATGTACGATGATCAGCCTGTATGGGAAGTAGTAGGAAAAGAAACAAATGGAAAATTGAATTATTACCTGATTGGTTTTGAATCAGGAGATGAAGTCAAGACAATCAAGGGAATTTAATAGATAAAGGAATGAATGGGATGGAGTTATCAAAAAGAACGAAACGATTAGAACCATCTGTTACTTTGGCAGCTGCGGCAAAAGCCAAGGCGTTAAAAGCAAAAGGAAGAGATGTGCTGAGTTTGACTGTGGGAGAACCGGATTTTGCGACACCAGAAAACATCCAAGAAGCAGCAATCGAAGCAATCCGCAACGGAAAAGCTAGCTATTATACACCAACAGCAGGAATCCCAGAACTTCGGCAGGCGATCGTTGATTATCTGAAGAAAAATGATGGACTTGTCTATGAATCTTCACAAACGGTCGTAACAGATGGCGCGAAATTTGCTTTGTATACACTTTTTCAAACAATCTTGGACCCGCAAGATGAAGTCATCATTCCTGTGCCTTATTGGGTCAGTTACGGCGAGCAAGTGAAACTGGCAGAAGGTCTTCCTGTCTTTGTGAAAGGGAAAGAATCTAATAACTGGAAAGTTACTGTTGAACAGTTAGAACAAGCACGTTCAGGAAAAACAAAAGCCGTGATCATCAATTCGCCATCGAATCCGACTGGAATGATTTATAGCAAGAATGAACTGCAGGCAATTGGTGAATGGGCAGTAAAAAATGATATTTTGATAGTTGCTGATGATATTTATGGTCGTTTAGTTTATAATGGCAATGAGTTTACTCCAATTGCAACGATTTCAGAAGCAATCAAAAATCAGACCATCATCATCAATGGCGTGTCTAAGACCTATGCGATGACAGGCTGGCGCATCGGTTATGCGGTTGGGAATCCTGAAATTATCAATGGAATGATCGCTGTTGCTTCCCAATCAACTAGCAATCCGACAGCAGTCAGTCAATATGCAGCTGTTGAAGCATTGAAAGGCGAGCAAGATACAGTGGAAGAAATGCGGAACGCCTTTGAAGAACGCCTGAATACGTTATATCCGCTTGTGGCAGAACTGCCAGGTGTTTCTCTTGAAAAGCCGCAAGGAGCTTTTTATCTTTTTCCTAATGTAAAAGAAACGCTACGCATGTGTAAGTATGAGAATGTCACACAATGGGTAGAAGATCTTTTAGAAGAAACAGGGGTAGCACTTGTGACTGGCGAAGGCTTTGGGGCACCAGAAAATGTCCGCATGAGTTATGCGACTGATCGTGCTACGTTAGAAGAAGCGGTACGCAGAATCAAGCAATTTATTGAGAGTAAAAGTCAAAATTAATCCTGAAGAAATTCAAGGAATATAAAAGGAGAGTCATACGTGGAACAAATTCAAATCATCGATTCGAAAAACCATGTGGGAGAAACAGTAACAATCGGCGCTTGGGTCGCAAATAAACGATCAAGCGGAAAAATTGCCTTTTTACAATTAAGGGACGGAACAGCCTTCTTCCAAGGGGTAGTGGTAAAAAGCGAAGTGCCAGAAGAAGTTTTCCAAACAGCTAAAAATCTGCACCAAGAAACATCTGTGCTAGTAACTGGAGAAATCCGTGAAGACAGCCGTTCAAAATTCGGTTATGAAATCGGGATTACAAATGTGGAAGTAGTAAGCGAGAGCCACGATTATCCGATCACACCAAAAGAACACGGAACAGATTTCTTGATGGATCATCGTCATTTATGGCTACGTTCTTCAAGACAACATGCGATCATGCAAATCAGAAATGAAATCATTCGTGCAACGTATGAATTCTTTAATCAACATCATTTTGTCAAAATCGATCCGCCAATCTTGACTGGTTCAGCACCAGAAGGCACAACGGATCTATTCGAAACAAACTACTTTGATCAAAAAGCCTATTTATCTCAAAGTGGCCAATTATATATGGAAGCTGCTGCTATGGCTTTCGGAAAAGTCTTTTCATTCGGTCCGACTTTCCGTGCTGAAAAATCAAAGACACGCCGTCACTTGATTGAATTCTGGATGATCGAACCAGAAATGGCCTTCACTCACCAAGAAGAAAGTTTAGAAGTACAGGAGCAATATGTAGCCTTCTTAGTACAAAATGTTTTAGATCATTGCGAATACGCATTGGATGTACTAGGACGAGACAAAGAAGTCTTAAAAACTTATACAAAATTGCCATTCCCTCGTATTACTTACGATGATGCAATCGAATTACTGAAGAAAAATGGATTTGATGACATCGAATGGGGCGAAGATTTTGGTTCACCTCATGAAACGTTCATTGCAAATTCATTCGAACAACCTGTCTTTATTCTAAACTATCCAAAAGCCATCAAGCCATTCTACATGAAACCACATCCAACAAGAGAAGACGTGGTGATCTGTGCAGATATGATCGCACCAGAAGGCTACGGTGAAATCATTGGCGGAAGCGAACGGGCAACGGACTATGATTTCTTGTTAGAACAAATCCGTAATCACGGTTTGGATGAAAAAGAATATTCATGGTACCTTGATTTACGTAAATACGGTTCTGTTCCGCACTCTGGCTTTGGTCTAGGTCTTGAACGAACAGTCACTTGGATTGCTGGTATTGACCATGTGCGTGAAGCTATTCCATTCCCACGTTTGTTGAACCGAATTTATCCATAAGAAGTGATGAAAAAGCTGTTTAGTTTCGAGTAGTAAGAAAAATTTTGTG
>NZ_KV817744.1:0-126430 GCF_001814765.1 Enterococcus sp. HMSC061C05 | reverse complement strand
GAGGGTCAGCTGATTGAACACCGTTTATTCTAAAAAAGAACTGCGAACTCTCGCAGTTCTTTTTTTAAAATATGGGATAAAGGAAGTTTCCAGCAGACAAGAGAAGAGAGCAAAAGAAATTGCTATTTGATTCACAAGGTTCTATAATGAAATCGCGATCAATCAAACATATACAAAGAAGGCGATTCAAATGGAAATTCGATTTGATGATGCTTCTGCTGCTGAAATAAAGCAGTATCTAGCACCTGGAAACAAACTAATATTAACATTCGAAGATGGAGTAGGTCCGTATTCTCAGCATGCAATGATCCACATGCAAGTTCAATTCACCCTTGGAATCATCGGATCAGATATGTCGACAGAAAGTTATGACCAATCTATCCCAAGCAATCTAGGAGAGATATTAGTAAAGGGATATTCGTTGGCAGACTTAGATGAGCATATGAATATACGTTTTGATGCTTCTCGTCATATTTTGAGTTTGACGGGCGACAGTGGGCTGATTGACGGAAACTTAGGTCTGATCGATTTCACTGAATCAAACAACGAAGGAATCAAGAAAAATACGGCACGTTAAGAAAAAGCATAAAAAACTAGGCACTTGCTGAGTATTCATCCAATCGTTTGAAGAGACTAGGCGGGTGTCTTTTTTATACACCTATTTTCTCTTTCGTCTTGGTAGAGCTTATGGGATAATATAAGGAAGAAAATCGTCGTTTTATTCAAAAAGGAGTTTTTGACAAATGAAAACACGTGTGTTATTTATTGGTGACAGCATTACAGACGCAGGAAGAGACCGTTCAGAAGCAACGGATCTAGGTAAAGGGTATCCGCTTTTGATTGCCGGGAAACTAATCTCACAATATCCAACGATGGAATTTGAATGTATAAACCGTGGGATAGGAGGAGACAAAATTGCAGATCTGCAAGCACGCTGGCAAAAAGATTGTTTAGCTCTGCAACCTGATTATGTATCGATTTTGATTGGAATCAATGATACGTGGCATAATACTGGAGATCAAGCTATATTCGGCACTGAGAAATCTGTGCAGCAATTTGAATCCGTTTATCGAGAGTTACTAAATGAACTTCAAGCAGCTGGAATCTGCAATATCGTCTTAATGGAGCCTTTTGTACTTCCTGTGACAAATGATCGTTATGGGTGGCGCAAAGACTTAGACCCTAAGATCCAAACCGTTCGTAAACTCGCAAAAGAATATGGCACATTGCTGATTCCTTTAGATGGGATATTCAATGCTTTAGGAATCGCTTATGGTTTTTCGAAATATACAAAAGAAGATGGCGTGCATCCAACGATTGGCGGACACGAGATTATTGCACAAAGTTGGATAGATGCGATTTCCGCAGTTGATTTTTTTAGTGGAAATAAAAATGAACGAAAGAAAAGGGAGAAATGATGGAAATACGAAGGGCAGTAAAAGAAGATCTCCCTCAAATCAATCAGCTGATTACTGATCATCCAGAATCATTCGTAAAAGTAAAAACGGCAGCTGAACTACATGATAGGAATAAACTATTGATCGTTGCTGTAACAAAAGAAAACCGGATCATCGGTTTTGCGCAAGCAGATGAACAGCAATCAGAAGAACGGGTGGATCAGCGACCAGCAGGAAAACTAATCCAACACACATTAGTAACAAAAGAAAAAACGGAAGAAATCCAAAAAAGATTTGCGGAATACTTGATGCTGGAAGCTAAAAAACGAAAAATCAAATCGTTTTTTGTCCAGTTCTAATTAAAAACAGTAATAAAAGGAGAAATACAATGAGTTGTTTAGGAAATGTCATCTGGTTCATATTTGGCGGACTAATTGGGGGTCTTAGCTGGTTAGCAGCAGGGGTACTTTGGTGTATCACGATCATTGGTATCCCTATCGGTATGCAGTGTTTTAAAATCGCCTCCCTTTCTTTTGCGCCTTTTGGCAAAGAAGTAATTTACCACCAGTCCGGCATGTCATTGATTGTCAACATCATCTGGCTGATCGTTTCAGGTCTCCCAATTGCTCTTGGACATGTCGTCAGCGGCATCCTTCTATGTATCACGATTATAGGGATACCATTTGCAAAGCAATCTTTCAAACTTGCTCGATTGGCGTTGATGCCATTTGGTGCAGAGATTATATAAGTCAGGATGTTCTAAAAGAGTGTCCTAAACATGTTTTATGAACGAGAGAACTGGATGAAACACAACTATCACGTGTTTGATCTGGTTCTTTTTATGTTTTGAAAACTCATTTTTTCTTTCGGATACCTTGACATATGAATAACCATTCATTTATAATTAGTTATGAAGAGATATTCATATGTTAAAGCGAGGAGGTCATTAAAATGAAAAGTTACAGATTAGAAGGTTTAGACTGTGCGAACTGTGCGATGAAAATCGAAAAAGGAGTCCAACAAATCGATGGAGTCAAGGAAGCAACGGTAAATTTCACTTCTGGAAAACTAACGATTGACGTAGAGGAAGATCGATTAGCTACGGTTGAACAGGAAACAAAAAAAGTAGTGAGGGAATTAGAACCAGATGTCAAGGTAACAGAAATAGACAAGGAAAAAGTATCTGAACATGGAAATGAAAAAGAGAGAAACACGCTGATCCGGATTTTATTTTCACTTGTAGGTATCGCTGTCTTGCTATTATTTGATTTTAATGAACCAGTTCGTTTGATAGGGTATTTATTGATTTATCTGCTGATAGGATATGATGTAGTGAAAAAAGCGGTGATGAATATCGTCAAAGGACAAATCTTTGATGAAAATTTCCTCATGTCTGTTGCTACAATCGGCGCTATGTTGATCGGTGAATATCCAGAAGCCGTAGCAGTGATGCTATTTTATCAAATCGGCGAATATTTCCAAGGATTGGCAGTCAATCATTCAAGAAAATCGATTCGTGAATTGATGGCTATCCGTCCAGAAACAGCGCACATACAGACAGCAGAAGGATTGATGACCGTGAATCCTGAAGACGTGCGGATTGGTCAGTGTGTACTTGTTAAGCCTGGTGAACGTGTACCGTTAGATGGAACGATCATTGAAGGAGAATCATTAGTCGATACATCAGCACTTACAGGTGAATCCGTTCCTAAATCTGTATATGTTGGTGAAACAGTATTAAGTGGATTTATCAATAAAAATAAACCATTTTTAGTTCAAGTAGAAAAATCCTATGAAAATTCTACCATCAGTAAATTATTAGAATTAGTAGAAAATGCCAGCAGCAAAAAAGCACCAGCTGAAAATTTCATTACCAAATTCGCGCGATATTATACACCAGTCGTTGTAGGGCTGGCCGTCTTATTGGCTGTTTTACCTCCAATAGTTTCTGGAGCGGCGTTTTCTGAATGGATCTACCGTGCGTTGACGTTTTTAGTGATCTCATGTCCATGTGCATTAGTGATTTCCGTACCACTTAGTTTCTTTGGTGGGATCGGCGGAGCAAGTAAAATTGGTGTATTAATAAAAGGTTCAAATTATTTGGAATTGCTTGCACAAACTGAGACAGTGGTATTCGATAAAACTGGCACATTAACGAAAGGCGACTTTTCGATCCAGACGATCGATCCAACAGGAATTGATCCAAAGAAATTTATGCAATATGTTGCAAGTGCAGAACAGTTTTCTACACATCCGATTGCGCAATCCGTTTTAGAAGGTTACGAAGGTCCGCTTTTACCGGCAACAAATATCCAAGAATTTGTAGGTGAAGGGATCTTAGCTGAAGTTGACAGCAAACAAATATTAGTAGGTAATCACAAATTGATGGAAAGGTTTGAAACCTCTTTTCCTTCAAGTCAAGAAATCGGTACATTGCTTTATATAGCAATCAACCAAAGTTATAGTGGTTATCTTGTCATTGCGGATACCTTGAAAGAAGATGCTGTAGACGCATTGGTTCAACTAAAACAGGCTGGTGTCAAGCACACAGTCATGTTGACAGGTGATTCGAAAAAAATCGCTGATCATATCGGGAAGCAAGTTGGCGTGGACAAGATATACAGTGAACTACTCCCAGAAGATAAAGTACAGCGGTTAGAGGAAATCTTACAAAGAAGCAATAAAAAGACTTCCTTTGTCGGAGATGGAATCAACGATGCACCGGTGCTAGCAAGAGCAGATGTAGGGATTGCAATGGGTGGATTAGGAAGCGATGCTGCAATTGAAGCAGCAGATGTAGTCATCATGAACGATCAACCATCGAAGATTGCAGATGCGATCCGGTTAGCAAAGAAAACATTGAAGATCGTCAAGCAGAACATTGTTTTTGCTATTGGGATAAAAATATTGGTACTTGCCTTAGGTGCTTTTGGTTTTGCAACAATGGGAGATGCAGTATTTGCAGATGTCGGGGTAACAGTCCTAGCTGTTTTGAATGCCATGCGAAGCTTACATGTAAAAAATAAATATTGACCAGTAGAGAGGACGAATGAACGTCCTCTTTTTTTATACCTTTTTCTTAATAAAAGAATACAAAGAAAATGGCTAAGATTATAAAATAACTGATGTTTTTAATTTTGCAGAAAATTCAAAATTGCTTTAAATACAATAAAATCAATGAAATCAAAGAAAACAACTCCTTTTTTTTGATGGAAAAAATATGAAAAAATGATGTGTATTAAATAAAAGAATACACACATAAAATAACGCTGTCTTGTAAGTTTGTTAAAAATTGAATATGATTACATTTGGTTAACAAATTTTTATTATAAAGGAGAGAACGAATGAACAATAAACAATTACGCTGGTTCACTGTTGCGTTAATTGCATTCAACATGGTTTGGGGCATGGGGAATGTAGTTAATAACTATGCCCAGCAAGGAGTATCAGTTGTCACCTCTTGGCTATTGATTCTAGCCATTTATTTCATTCCATACGCATTGATCGTTGGACAATTAGGATCAGCCTTCAAGGATAGTAAAGGAGGCGTCAGTTCATGGGTCGAAAATACGACATCCAATAAACGGCTGGCATATTATGCTGCTTGGACTTACTGGGTCGTGCATATTCCTTATTTGGCACAAAAACCTCAAGCCATCCTGATTGCAGGGGGTTGGGCGGTCCAAGGAAACGGAAATATCGTAAATACGATGTCAGTCCAAATGGTAGCAGTTATTTCACTTATTATATTTCTTGCCTTTTTATATTTATCAACAAAAGGACTTTCTACGTTGAAAGTGATCGGCGGATTAGCCGGAACAGCGATGTTCGTTATGTCGATCCTATTTATTCTTTTAGCAGTAACGGCACCGTTCATCAACCCAACGATGGAATTTGCCACACCGCATATGAATCAAGTGAAAACATATATTCCAACCTTTGACTTCAGTTATTTCACAACCGTCTCTATGTTAGTGTTTGCAGTTGGAGGAGCGGAAAAAATATCCCCTTATGTCAACTCTACAAGAAACCCTGCAAAAGAATTTCCTAAAGGGATGATTTTCTTAGCAGCAATGGTAGGGATTTGTGCTGTATTAGGTTCAGTCGCAATGGGCATGCTGTTTGCTAGCGATAATATCCCTAAAGACTTGATGGCAAATGGGGCATACAGTGCTTTTCAAATTTTAGGTAATTACTATGGTATCGGTAACTCATTGATGATTATTTACGCATTGACAAATATGATCGGGCAAATCTCCGCATTAGCCTTTTCAATCGATGCACCGTTAAAAATCTTGTTAGCAGATGCAGATCCAGAATTCGTACCAAACTGGCTACGTAAACGTAGTCATAAAGGTACATTAGTAAACGGCTATCTTTTGACAGGTATCCTAGTAGGAATCATTATTTTGCTGCCAATCTTCGGTATCAAAGATATGAATGAATTAGTTAAATGGTTGACGAACTTGAACTCAGTTGTTATGCCAATGCGTTACCTATGGGTATTCTTGGCGTATATGATGTTGAATAAAGCTTATAAGAAATTCAATTCTGAATATAAATTTGTCAAAAATCCAAAAATCGGGTTTATCTTCGGTGCTTGGTGCTTTGCCTTCACTGCGTTCGCCTGTATCTTAGGAATGGTGCCAAAAGTAGATTATACTGCGGATCCTAAAGCATGGTGGTTCCAGCTATTCACGAATATCATCACACCAATCGTCTTGATCTTATTAGGCATGATCTTGCCGGCCATCGCTCGTCGAGACAAAAATAAAGAAATCACTGAGCCAGAAACTGTGGTTCAGCCTTAAAATAAAATTACTTCTTGCAAGAGTTGGCGTGTAGAGCCAACTCTTGTTTTTTTGTGGCGTTATAAATGGTATGATCGAACCAAATTCCAAAGAGAAGTGAGGGAGGAACATGAAGATCATCGTGATTGGACAAAGTGGGTCGGGAAAATCGACCCTCGCAAGGAAGATCAAAGAAATCACGGGCTTTCCGCTACTGCCGCTAGACCTTTTATGGCATACAACAGATTACAGTATTCAGGCAAAAAAGTGGTTTTTGCAAGAACAGCAATCGTTTATGGTATCTAATCCGTCATGGATCGTTGAAGGAAATTATACTTCTACGTTAGAAGAGAGAATCAAAGAAGCAGATAAAATCATTTGGCTTAAAGTGCCGCGTTATGTCGCCATCTACCGAGTAGTTTGGCGTTCTCTAAAAAGAAAGATAAACAAAAAATCACGGCCAGATATGCCTGAAGCATTTACAGAGAAACTAAATAGGGAATACGTAGAATTTTTATCTTTTATCTGGCATTTTGAAGAAAACAATGAACCGAAAATACAACAGCTGATCCAAGAAAACCATGCACGAAACAAACTGATCATCCTTAAAACAAGAGGGGAAAAACAAGAATTTTTAACTAAATTGAAAATAGAGAGCAAAAATAATTGACAGTTTTTGTTTACAAGTGTAATCTGTATTCATAAGTTATTGATTACATTTGTAAACGAAAGGTGTGAAATAAATGGAGAAAGTCAAAACGCCGGTAAAAATCAGCGATTCAGAATGGGAGATCATGCGAGTTATTTGGACACTTGGACAGACGACTGCTCAAGAAATCACGCAGATCTTAGCTGATTCAATGGATTGGAAACCAGCAACGATCAAAACTTTGTTGGGACGTTTGGTAAAAAAAGAAGTGATCTGGACAGAACAAGAAGGAAAAAAATTCATTTATCATCCAGCTGTCTCAGAGATGGAAACAGTTCGTAGTGCGACGGAAAATCTTTTTTCCCATATCTGTGCAAAAAGGATTGGAGAGACGATTGCGGATCTAGTAGAAGAAGCTACTTTGACTCAAGAAGATATCAATGAAATCTTGAAACAATTAGAACAAAAGCAACCAGTCGAAACAATCGAATGCAACTGTATCCCAGGTCAATGTGAATGTAAACAACATCAATAGGAGGAAGAAAAAATGAAACAACAATTTTCAATCGAAGGTATGAGCTGCAATCATTGTGTTGCAAGAGTCGAAGAAGCGGTAAGCGCACTTGACGGCGTACAGAAAGTAAAAGTGAACTTGAAAAAAGCAAACGGTACAGTCAAGTTTGATGAAACAAAAGTCCAATCCGAAAAGATCTGTCAAGCAATCAATGGATTGGGATATAAAGCAGAGGTGATTTGATGGCAGCAGCAGAAACCAAAATGGACACATTCGTCATTACAGGTATGACTTGTGCAAATTGTTCTGCTAGGATCGAAAAAGAGCTGAACGGACAACCTGGTGTTGTCAATGCCACAGTCAACTTGGCCACTGAAAAAGCAAGTGTCAAATATGAAGGGACGACCACTGAAAAATTAATCCAAAGTGTAGAGAATATCGGCTATGGTGCGATTTTGTACGATGAAGCCCATAAACAAAAAATTGCGGAAGAAAAGCAAGCATATTTGAAAAAAATGCTATTCGATCTTGTATTGAGTACGATTTTGACTTTGCCATTGATGCTGTCAATGATTGCCATGATGTTGGGGAGCCATGCGGCAATTGTTCACTTTTTTCATCTGCCAATCGTTCAGTTAGTTCTGTCTACACCTGTCCAATTTTATGTTGGTGCTCGTTTTTATAAAGGGGCGTATCATGCAATCAAGACGAAAGCACCAAATATGGATGTACTGGTAGCAATCGGAACATCAGCTGCTTTTGCATTGAGCATTTACAACGGATTTTTCCGTGGACATCCCCAAGATCTTTATTTTGAAAGCAGCAGTATGATCATCACGTTGATTTTGCTCGGCAAATATTTGGAACATACAGCAAAAACGAAAACAGGTAATGCAATCAAACAATTGATGTCTCTTCAAACAAAAACAGCTCAAGTAATAAGAAACGGTAAAGAAGAAACGTTAGCGATTGAAGAAGTCGTCGTTGGCGATCAGCTAGTCATCCGTCCTGGTGAGCAGATCCCAGCAGATGGTCGAATCATTTCAGGAAGTAGTGCGATCGATGAAAGTATGCTTACTGGCGAAAGTCTTCCTGTAGAAAAGAATCCAGATGACACACTCTTTGGCGGAACAATCAATACGAATGGTCTGCTTCATATGGCAGTCACACAAGTTGGTAAGCAGACAGTTTTAGCTCAAATCATCCAAATGGTGGAAGACGCTCAAGGAAGCAAAGCACCAATTCAAAAAATCGCGGATCGAATCTCAGGGATTTTTGTTCCGATCGTTTTAGTCATTGCATTCATCACGCTAGTGGCGACAGGATTGATCACGGGTGATTGGCAACTTGCATTGATCCATAGTGTCTCTGTATTAGTCATTGCGTGTCCATGTGCATTAGGTTTAGCAACTCCAACAGCTATCATGGTAGGAACGGGTGTTGGCGCACGAAACGGAATCTTAATTAAAGGCGGAGAAGCATTAGAAGCAGCTGCTCACTTAGACAGCATTGTTTTGGATAAAACTGGAACGATTACAGAAGGAAAGCCCAAAGTTACAGATCTAGTCGGTTCTAAAGAAGTCCTATCTATTTTTTATACTTTAGAACAAGCTTCTGAACATCCACTAGGTAAAGCAATCGTGGAATACGGAAAACTGCAAGAAGCAGCAACATACGATATGATTGATTTTACAGCTCATCCAGGTGCTGGAATCAGCGGTACGATTAACGGAGTACGCTATTTTGCGGGTACACGTAAACGATTAATTGAATTGAACCTATCATTTGATGAATACCAAGAACACGCGTTAGAATTAGAACAGCAGGGAAAAACAGTCATGTTTTTAGCTGATGAAAAGCAAGTGATCGGGCTGATTGCCGTGGCAGATCAAATCAAACAAGAAGCCAAACAAGCAATCAAGCAGTTACAGGATAAAGGATTAGATGTCTTTATGCTGACAGGAGACAACAAACTGGCAGCCGAAACGATCGGTAAACAAGTGGGTATTGATCCAATGCACATCTTTGCCGAAGTACTTCCAGAGGATAAAGCAGCCTATGTGGAAAAACTGCAGAAAGATGGCAAAAAAGTCGGTATGGCAGGCGATGGAATCAATGATGCGCCAGCTCTCGCATTAGCTGATGTTGGTATGGCAATGGGAAGTGGAACGGACATCGCGATGGAAACAGCAGATGTAACGCTGATGAATAGTAGTTTGGCGTCCATTGCTCAAACAATCGAGTTGTCTAGAATGACATTGAGAAAAATCAAACAAAATCTTTTCTGGGCTTTTGTCTATAATACGATTGGCATTCCTTTTGCTGCATTAGGCTTTTTGAATCCAATCATTGCAGGAGGAGCGATGGCGTTTAGTTCCGTCAGTGTATTGTTGAACTCCCTGAGCTTAAATCGGCACATGAAAAAGTAAGAGAAGGGATGGAGTAAAAATGAACGGGAACGATATGGAGAAAAAACAGGAGCATAAAAAAGAAGCAGGAAACAAAGAAAGTGCTCATTCAAACGAAAAACAGATGGAGATGAAGCATGACCATAGCCAGATGGACCATTCAATGCATATGGGACATAACCATGGAGATATAGCGGACAGCAAAGAAATGGACCATTCGATGCACATGGATCACGAACATGGCGGTATGGACCATTCGATGCACATGGATCACGAACATGGGGGTATGGATCATTCCATGCACATGGGGAATTTCAAACAAAAATTTTGGCTATCGCTTATCCTAGCTATCCCAATCATTCTTTTTTCACCTATGATGGGAATGGAATTTCCCTTCCAAATAACATTTCCTGGTTCGGATTGGCTCGTACTGATCTTAGCAACTATACTGTTTATCTATGGCGGACAGCCATTTTTAAGCGGAGCAAAAATGGAATTGAAACAAAAAAGTCCTGCTATGATGACGCTGATCGCGATGGGGATTACAGTTGCATATATTTATAGTGTCTATTCGTTTATCGCAAATCTGATCAATCCTCATACGCACGTCATGGATTTCTTCTGGGAATTAGCTACATTGATCGTCATTATGTTGCTAGGTCACTGGATCGAAATGAACGCTGTTTCGAATGCCAGCAATGCTTTACAAAAACTAGCAGAATTACTGCCAGAATCAGTGAAACGCTTGACGAAAGAAGGAAAAGAAGAGACAGTCTCACTAAAAGAAGTAAAGGAAGGCGATCATTTGATCGTCCGTTCCGGTGACAAAATGCCAACAGATGGTGTTATCTTGAAAGGTGAAACAATCGTTGATGAATCAGCTGTGACTGGCGAATCAAAAGGAATCAAAAAACGAGCCAATGACAAAGTAATCGGCGGTTCTATCAATGGGGATGGAACGATCGAAATCGAAGTAACTGGAACTGGTGAAAATGGGTATCTAGCGAAGGTTATGGAAATGGTGCGAAAAGCACAAGGAGAAAAATCCAAGCTAGAGTCATTATCAGACAAAGTGGCAAAATGGCTGTTTTATGTTGCCTTAATTGTCGGTATCTTGGCATTTATCGCATGGCTGTTCTTGACAGATCTTCCTAATGCATTGGAACGTATGGTCACTGTCTTTATCATCGCCTGTCCTCATGCTCTAGGTTTAGCTATCCCATTAGTTGTTGCTCGTTCCACATCGATCGCCGCTAAAAACGGATTGCTATTGAAAAACCGCAATGCACTGGAGCAAGCCAATGATCTAGATGTGATCATGTTGGACAAAACCGGGACACTGACAGAAGGAAAATTTACGGTAACGGGTGTCGAAGTTCTTGATGATGCGTTCAATAAAAATGAAATCCTTCAATATTTAGGAGCATTGGAAGCGAATGCCAATCATCCATTGGCTGTTGGCATTATGAATTATTTGAAAGAACATGAAATCAAGCCTTATCAAGCCGAAAATCTAAAAAATCTTTCAGGAGTTGGGCTAGAGGCAACAGTCAAAAACCAACAAGTGAAAATAGTTAATGAAAAAGAAGTTGAGCGTCTCGGATTAAACGTAGAACAAGCATTATTGAAACCTTACCAAGAACAAGGAAATACCATCAGCTTCCTGATTTTAGAAAATCATCTAGCTGCAATCGTTGCTTTAGGTGACGTAGTAAAAACAGAAGCAAAAGAGTTTATCCGAACATTGAAGGAAAGAAAAATCACTCCAGTCATGCTTACTGGCGACAATAAAAATGCTGCTCAAGCAGTAGCAGATTATTTAGGAATCGAAGAATATTACGGCGGTTTATTACCAGATGATAAAGAAGCTGTTGTCCAGAAATATCTTGACCAAGGGAAAAAAGTAATCATGGTGGGTGATGGGATCAATGATGCGCCAAGTTTAGCCCGTGCTTCTATTGGGATGGCAATAGGTGCAGGAACAGATATCGCGATCGATTCTGCGGATGTCGTCTTGACAAACAGCGATCCAAAAGATATTTTGCATTTCCTTGATTTAGCTAAGCAAACGCGAAAGAAAATGATCCAGAACCTCTGGTGGGGAGCAGGGTACAATATTCTCGCAATCCCACTAGCAGCCGGAATACTTGCACCAATTGGTATCCTATTAAGTCCAGCAGTTGGTGCTGTCTTGATGTCGTTAAGTACGGTAGTCGTAGCGCTGAATGCTTTGACATTGAAAATCAAATAATAATGAAAAAAGGTTGTGACAAAAAACGTGTCACAACCTTTTTTTACGAATAATCGATGCTCAATCAGCTGGTTCTCGGCATTCCAGAAGTAGATTCTCCAGGAATTTTATCTTATTTTTTGAAGCTGCTCCCTTTTGTCATAACCTTTTTGTATACCATTTTTCTTATTATATGCGTTAGTTCTAAATAGGTTTTTTTATCGAATTTTACCGGATTTGCTTGTCGCCCATATATTTCAGCTTCATATTGAGCAGTTAATCGAATGAAACGTTGATCTAGATTGAATGTTTGTTCTATTCGTTGGCTGTATGCCTGCAAAGATTCTGCGGGGGTGCGCGGTACCAGTGTTTCCAAATGGTGGAGAAGTTTTTGATACGCAACCGCATTAGTAGAAGCAAAAAAATGAAGATAGATAAGATAACTTGTCCAGCGCAGAGATTTTCTAAATAACAATAGAAAGAACAACAAGACGGATAAACACACCCCAAGGCTGAATAAGACGATTTTATAAGACGGTGTGAGTGTCGTGTTATCTGACGAAATAGTCGCAGGTCTCTCACTGGTAATAGTTTCTGCTATATTTTCGCTTTCTTTTGGTTGTTCTTCAGCAGATTGGACGGTTTCTGTTGTTTCAGCGGCTGGTTGTGAAACAGTTGGATTGGCAAATGAAGGGGTTGGTTCAAATGGAAGCCAGCCAAACCCAGGAAAGTACACCTCTGGCCAAGAATGAGCATGACTATTGAGAATGCTGTATTCCTCATTTCCTTGCTCATCTGTACCTGTTCTAATCCCATCCGTAAAACCTTTTGTCCACCGAGCAGGGATGCCTAGTGTGCGAAGAAGGACGACCATAGAAGTTGAAAAGTTGTCACAATAGCCGACTTTTGAATCGAAGAGGAAATAATCTACATAATCGCGTTCTTTAGGCGTATGTCCGGTATCCGTTTTGGAATAGCGAAAATTCCCGCTTGTTTTCAAATACTGTTCGACAGCTTCGACTTTACGAATTAAAGTTGCTTCATTTTTGGTCAATTCGATCGCCAAGTCCTCAATGCGTTGAGGCAACCCTTTCGGCAACTGAAGATTTGTCTGTTGATTTTCTAAATCATCGGCCGCTAACTGACTGCTTTTTAATTCTTCTCTCGTAAAAGCTAATCTTTCTGTTTGTAAGGACGCCAATCGCGTCGATTCATTCGGGACAGGGATGAATCGTTGGCTTTCAGGCAAATAGTAAAGCGTTTGTCCACTGGCTAATGAAAAATCAGTCAAGGCAGTATTTCCATATGGATAAGGTAAGAAAGCTTGGTTTTTTAGCGTCAATGTAATGTTTTCTTTTTCTTCCATAACTGTTTGGTAGCTTGTGATATCAACAGGAAATTCTTGGATTGGTTGGATGGGTGCATCCGGATCTTCTACCCATCCAGAACCGGTGTAATGATTCTTATTTTCTATCTTCCAATAGCCGTTTACTTTCTGGTTCGCTGTAAAAACAACTTCACCATTATCATACAATGGACCACCAAGTTGTTCATCATTTTCACTGAAACCCGTTCTGGCACTTCCGGTTAATTGGTACTCATGGAGTGTATCATAAAGCCCTTCATCATTAAGATATTCTCGGATCGGTTCACTCGTTTCCTCAAGAGATTGGTGTACTTTTGGGAGATATAAAGGCAAGATGGCGCTGAAAGTGAACAAACAAATAAGCAGGATCGTAGTAAACGACTGGAATCGAGCGTTTCCCGACAACAATCGGATGGCGAAAAATTGCCTTGCTGCCAAATATACGCATAAAACAGCTACTACCGCAATCATTTCGTACAATAGTTCTTTTTCCCGAAAAACGGTAAGCATCATGAAGTAAGCCATCAACGCAAGAAAGGGTGCATACCAATAGTCGTAATCCACGGTCAAAGTAATAAATAAATAGATCAACAACAATATGAGAAAAAAAGCTGTCTTTTCTGGTAAATAATGAAGTTTACCTTGGGATAGATGGAAGAATTCCTCTGTAACTGACGAAAAAAACTGTACGACCCATAATAAAGAAAATGTCTTTGAAGGAAAATAGGCAAACAAACAGCCAATCATTACTGGCAAAGAAAGCAGCAATCGTACCCATTTTTTAGAAATACAGCAGACAATAAGACATAGGATACCAATAGTTAGGATAAGAGGGGAGCTATTTTGCAATTGATTAGCTGCTACAAATATCGGAGCACCTACACTTAGTATCATAAAGGAGTAAACGCCGCGCAGCCATTTTTCCCATTTAATCGTCAATCCATTCACCTCCTGGCAATGAACATACCTTGTCTTTTTCTTGGATCATGATTTGTTTTTCTACGAAATAAACAAGATAGACTGTTCGATCTTTCGACAATGTTTCGACAGCTTCTGAGACTTTAGGAGAATGCGCAGGAATAAAGAGGACGATTTGTTTTTTTGCCTGTTTTTTCAAGTGTGCCAAAAAAGTTTTCTCATCTCCAGCGTTCAAAGAAGCAAAATAGGTATATCCAGGATCTTTGCCATGAAAGATACGGTCGCCTAATATCAGAAGTTCCGGCTGCTTTTCTTTTCTCAGATGCCATAAAGAAAAATACAAATCTAGCAGATGGTCAAATTTCAAGCTAGGTGAACCCCAAAAGCAAAGAAGCGGAGAATATTCTTCTTCTTGATACTCGTATTCGCGGTATAACCATTCTTGACTATGAGCAGACAATTTCCAATCAATTCGGTTAAAAGAATCGCCGGGGCGATAAGAGCGATGTTCTCGAAAATCAAGACCTTTTTGATACGCGTTCAGCTGTTGTTTTTTTTCCAGAACTCTTTGCAATGCTTCTGCTTGAGTCTTATGAAAAGCTGGAAGAACAGTCACAGGAAAAGAAAGCTCTCTTCTTGTCCTTTTTCTAAAAAGTCCTAGACTATCATAGGCTGTAAAAATGACGGTTAATGCTTCATGGAACCCTCTTTCTTTTGGTTGCCAAAGTACTTGGACTTCTTGCGGTTTATTTGTAAGGATCAATATTTCTTGTTTTTTTTCTGCAAAGATCTCTGGAAAGACGATCTGTAGACGAGGGAGAGGGAAAGAAAAAGCTCTCTTTTTGGCTATAGAAAAACTAATCTGTATACTTTTTTTACGATAAACGACTGGCTGGACTGTGCAAGTAACAGAGAGTTTCTTTAGAAAGGTGCTTAGTGAAAACACACTCCATGATACATAAAGAGTAAAAAAGGCCAATAAGAACCACCCTAAAGAATTGTTGAATACAAGAGCAAAAAAGACAATGACGAAATATATCAGAAATAACACAAAATTAATGAAATAATCTTTGGCTTTTTCCATTATCTACCTCACGGGAATTGGGATTTGTGCAACAAGGGCATGGATCATTTGTGTCTTTTCGTCTTCCTTCAATGAACGATCGTAAAAAATCAAGCGGTGAGAAAAAACGAAAGGAACTAACTCCTGCAAATCTTTGGGCGTGACGTAATTTCTCCCATGGATCAACGCATAGGCTTTTGCTGCCTGAATAAAGGCAAGGCTTCCTCGTGGACTGATACCAAGCTGGATAGCAGAGTGGGTTCTTGTTGCGGATACTAACTGCAAGGCATAAGATGCCACTTCTGGACTGACAAAGACATTCGCCACACTTGTTTTTATTTCTTCTATTTCATGACTGTTCAAGACGACCTTCAAATTATCCAACACTTTTTCAAATTTATCCAAAAGTAGCAGAAGTTCGTCGTCAAAAGAAGGATAACCAATTTGTAGTCGGAATAAAAAACGATCGAGCTGTGCTTCCGGCAAAGGATATGTTCCTTCATATTCGATTGGATTTTGTGTAGCTAAGACAAAAAAATGATTGTCTAGGGGGTATGTATTGTTGTCGATCGTTGCATGATTCTCTGCCATTGCTTCTAAAAGTGCTGACTGAGTGCGAGGAGTCGTACGATTGATTTCATCTGCTAACAAGATCGTTGTAAAGATTGGCCCCGGACGAAATTCAAACTCTTTTGATTGTGAGTTATAGACAGAAAAGCCTAAAATATCACTAGGAAGAAGATCGGGTGTGCATTGGACTCTGCTAAAGGTTCCTTGCACAGCCTTTGCTAGTGCTTTGACTAGTAATGTTTTACCTACACCGGGAATATCTTCGAACAAGACATGACCACCTGCTAGCAGGGCAACAATCATCAATTGGATAGTGGAACGTTTACCGATGACCGCTTTTTCTAATTCTTGTATCAACTGATCGATTTTTTGTTTGGATTCTTCGATTTTAGCTTCCATTTTCACATCACCTTCTCATGAAATCACTATTTATTTTAATTGTAATGGAAGGGGATACATCCTACAAGCAAAGTGATTTTATTATGTTTTTTTAAAGTACATTCGTTTTAAAATGAGAATACAATTAAATTAAGTAAAATAAAAAATAATGAGAGAAATTTGCGTAATTAAGTAAATAGAAAGGGACTTTTTATCTTTTTAGAAAAGAGCCCTTTCTGATCAAACAATATGTTTAGAAACTAGGTGAGAGATGATCAATGAGATGGCAAAAACTATTATCAAAAAATGCACAGAATTTATTTTCACTAATCAACCTAATGAAAGATCTAATCTGGCGAAAAACGGATTTAGCTGAAGAACTGAAAATCGATGTCAAAACAGTTGATCGGCATCTAAAACGTTTGGCAGAAAGCGACTGTCCAATCCAACTGATTCTTCATAAGAAAACCGTTCAGTTAGTTTATGATCAAGGATATAGCGAACCTTACCTCCTTTTTGTTTTTCTGATCCAATCACCACCTTTTTGTCTACTGAAAAATCTGCTGTTGAATGAACCTTATGAACAGGAGTATGATCGTTCGACACAAGAGCGGTTGAGAAAATGGTTTGGTGAGTATCACCTTTCGTTTTCTTATAAAAAAGCGCAGATCTTTGGTTCAGAAAGAAAAATACGGTACCTGCTATTTTGTTTTTTGAAAGATTTCCCCCATTTTTTTGCAGACGATGGAGAGCAATCCTTTTCAGAGACATTCATCCAATTATTGAAGCAACGAAAGGATCCGGCAGAAATCGAGATTTTAGGAGACAGTCGAACCCTTTTCTTTGAGTTGTTTCCAGAATTGCTTTTTAGAGAAGAGCAGATTTTGCCAATAAAAGAAAAAAATTATCTAGCGATTTTGCGCTTGAGCTGTAATCAGATTACTGAAAAACGGTGGGAACGGATAGAAGAGACACAAGACTATCGGAAATTGACGATCGTAACTGAGAAGCTTGACTCGCTGTTTTGGCTGAATAGTGAGTTTGAAAGTGGAAATAAGTCAAAACTGACAAAAGTACTTTACCAAGAATGGCTTCGTTATGTGATTGGTATCCATGACCGACTGGTGGAAGAAGAAGTTCGTTATTATCAGGAAACATTAGAAAAGTTTCCTAATTCCAAAGATAAACTCTATCAATTTCGTCTAGCAATCCAACAAGCACTTGCACACCCCGCAGTTGAATGGGGAATGCTTTTACTTAAGACACTCCAAGAACGGGGGTATTTAGATGTCCATCCTCCTGAAGTGAAAATCGTCTTTTTTTTTCGTTATGAACATCAGGAAGCAAGAAGACTTGCCGAGGTACTGAACAAAACCCTAAGACATCGAAAACGGATCTCGATCCATGTTTGCACTCGAAATAAGCCACCTCGTTATGCAGATCTAGTGATTACGGATCATTTTTTTCCATTAGACCATAATGAAGATCAAAAAACGTATCTGTACCATCCTTCATTTGGTATTGAAAGACTACTTACGGATATCAATTACTGGTTAGGGAAAAACCGATAAAACCTTTGGAAAACAGATCAAAACAAGTCAGTCTATGCTATAATAAAAAGCGATTAGTAAAGGAGGAAATCCATTGGAATTAAAGAAATTAGAAGTTCCCACATCTTCGATCACAGAAGTAAAACGATCGCCGATGGATGTATTTGCTCAAGCGCGAGACGCGGGAACTGGCGTATATATATTTAATCGGGAAAAAGTAGCTGGTGTGATGCTGACCCAAGAACAATACGAAACGCTCTTGCAAGAACTAGATGTCCTTCGTCAAACAGTGAAAGAGGAACTGAAAGAACCAAAGGAAAAAGAAATACATGAAGAATCTGTCAATAAAACAGCTTCCGTCGTATCCAATGCTGAAGGGATGGAAGAGTTGGCTCAAACATTACAGCACTCGCTTATTACGGGTGTGACGATTACAGCAAAAAATCTAGATGAACGAATGGTCGCACTTGGTTTTATTACGAAAAAAACCGGATTTGGCGGGGTCGTGGATATGCTCAGCGAATTGATGAAAACCGGGAAAATCAATTACCAGCTAAGAAGAAAACCGCAAAATCGGACCATCATCGCTGAAATCATAGGGGAGCAAAACAGTCAGTCCCAATTGATGGATAAGATCATTATCAAAAAAATTTTTCTACATGAATTATAAGAAAACCCTATATGTACAAAAAGAAGAAAAACAGCTTCTCTTTGTACATATAGGGTTTGTTTTTTTAGGGATGCCGTGCTTTTTTATAAGATAAGGCTACCGCCCATAACGATCCAAGGATTTGTGGAACTAAGTAAATGCCAGCTAGAATCAAAATCAGTTGGGTCGGTTTTAAAGGATGATAAAAGTACCGCCATTCAGCAAAATTGACGCAAAATAAATAGGAAGTGACAGTAGATATAATATTGGCGATAAATAAAGATAAAATACGCCTGCTTTTTTGGAAATAATACCCAGCAAAAAGAGATAAAAATATCAACGTGATGAATCCGCTTACGGAATGATAATGGAAATCAAGCAGTAAAGCGAAATGCACATAAGGAACAAAAGATAAAAGCAATGGAAGATTCTTCCAACACGTTTTTATCATATTTTGTCACCACCTAACAAGTGTTATTATTTTGTTAGTTTTATTGTAAATTGAATCATATAATAATCAATTACTTTTTCATTATTTCTAGATTAAATGAATAAACTCTCATGCCATTATCTCTAAAAAAAAAGTTTTTCCCCCTAATTTTTTTAGATAGAAAATTGTATAGTATGATGAAAGAAAAATTGGTTTGGGGGAACATTGATGAGAAGAAAAGCAGTAATCGATCGGCTTTATTTATTTTTTTGGTTTTTTCCTATCGTTTTGCTACCTTTTACATGGGTAAATGCTGTTGTGCAAGGTGCCGAGATATTAGGGCTGATCCAAGGAAGTGGATTTGTGGTTTCTAGAAATTTTCCAGCTTTGACTGTTTTTTACTTAGTGATAAGTGTAGGTCTATTACTGCCAAAATCTCTGATCAATCATTATAATTGGCAGCTGCTTTATTTTTCTTGTTTACTCATATTCACATCTATGTTTTCCTTGTTGCCTCGCATGATCATCGGTCCTAATGGTTTGAGCGAGAGCGGACTGAAGGATTCAGCATATCCCTCCATGTATTTCTTGACCATTAAACCGTGTTTCTATTTAGTCATTGTCTCATTTATTCTTGCGACATTCTTTTACTTCTGGACAGAGATCCGGATAAAAAGTGAACGATCTGTATCTATAAAAAATAACCGTTGATGGTGGATCATCGGTAACAAGCATATGAGCGGCGGAAAACGCCTGTTTCTCATATGCTTTTTTATTCTCGTGTAAAGAATCCGAAAAACGTTTACATGATTTTTACATAACTTAACTATATTTTTACAGCAACCATACGAGGGATTTACAGTCGACTGATAAACTTTAGTTGTAAATAAGAAAGGAGCAATAAAATGAAAAAAGTATTGTTTACTCTAGGTATGATGGGAATTCTTTTAGCCGGATGCGGCTCAGGATCAGGAAATACAGATGGCTCTGCCACACAAAATAATTCAAGTGACTCAAATGAACAAGTAAAAATCGTTGCGGTAGGTTCGACAGCATTGCAGCCTTTGGTCGATGCAGCGCAAGAAAGCTTTGTACAAGAAAATCCGAATTATCAAATCTCTGTACAAGGAGGAGGAAGCGGAACTGGGTTGAGCCAAGTCGAAGCTGGAGCAGTTACTATCGGAAACTCTGATGTATTTGCAGAAGAAAGAGACGGGATCGATGCCTCTAAACTAGTGGATCATAAAGTAGCAGTAGTTGGGATGGCACCCATCGTCAACAAAGATACAGGTGTCAAAGATATCACAAAACAGGAATTGATTGATATCTTTACAGGAAAAATCACTAATTGGAATGAAGTTGGCGGGAAAGATCAAAAGATCAACGTTGTGAATCGTGCAAACGGCAGCGGTACCCGTGCGACATTTGAAAAATGGGGATTAGATGGTGCCACACCTATACAGTCCCAAGAACAAGACTCATCAGGAACTGTTCGGCAGCTTGTAAGTCAAACACCAGGAGCAATCAGCTATTTAGCCTTCTCATATCTCGATGATTCCACACAAGCACTAAGTATCGACGGTGTAGAACCAAAAGAAGAGAATGTAGCAGATAACAGCTGGAAAATCTGGTCCTATGAACATATGTACACGAACGGAAAACCTTCCCCTGAAGTCCAAAAATTCTTAGACTACATGATGACAGAAGAAATCCAAGAAGGACCTGTCAAAGAATTGGGCTATTTACCAATCACAATGATGAAAGTAGAACGTGACCACGAAGGAAATATCAAATAACTAGCAGATAAATATGCTACAGTTATCGTGACTATCAAGGAAAAATCAACTATGTTTCCCCGCATATAGATTTTTCCTATAATTGAGAAAAAGAGCGACGACATAGAACTGTCGTCTCTCTTTTTTTGCTATATGACAGGAATGAAAGGTGTATGCAAGCTTAATAAGAGGAACACTTTTCATATCTGTTCTATACTGGATAGGAGAAGTTTGTAAATATCCAGAAAACGAAATTGATCGAGGTAGCCACATGAAGAATAAATGGACAAATCGAAGTAAAAAAAAGAAAAGAACACAAAAATCATCTGACAAAGTTATCCGTCTTTTTCCCTCGTACAAAGAAGGATTGACAGCAGAACAAGTCAAGGAACGAATAGAAAAAGGTGCAGCAAACGATTCAGTCGATCCCACATTCAAAACAAACCAACAAATTATATTGGAAAATATTTTTACGTATTTCAATTTGATCTTTCTTATCTTAGCCATTTTGCTTTGCCTAGTAGAATCTTATAAAAACTTGACCTTTTTACCAGTTATCATAGCCAATACAGGAATCGCTGTCTTTCAGGAAATTCGATCCAAAAAAATCTTGGATGAATTGAATGTATTGAATACAGCAAAAGTCAATGTCATAAGAGAGGGGATAGAGCAAACAGTAGCTATAGAAAACCTTGTATTAGATGACATTGTTATTCTAGAGACTGGACATCAGATTCCAGCAGATGCAGAGGTCGTGGAAGGAAAACTGCAAGTCAACGAGGCTTTATTAACAGGTGAAGCAGATGAGATAACCAAAGAAATAGGTGATCCATTGATGTCCGGCAGTTTCGTTGTTTCCGGAAAAGCTTACGCCCAATTAGACAAAGTCGGAGCGGATTCGTATATTTCCCAATTGACAGTCAAAGCCAAGACAATGGGAGAAGGAGAACAGTCGGAGATGATTGCTTCTCTTAATCAATTGATCAAATGGATTGGGATCATCATTATTCCTATCGGTATTCTGCTTTTTTCTCAAAGTTACTTTTTTAATGGAAACACGATGAAAGAAAGTGTCGTCGCAATGGAAGCAGCATTGATCGGTATGATACCTGAAGGACTGTACTTGCTAACGACGATCGCATTAGCATTAAGTGCGACTAAACTAGCAAAGCAAAGAGTTCTTTTACACAATATGAAAAGCATTGAGACATTGGCAAGAGTAAATGTCCTTTGTGTAGATAAAACAGGAACGATCACAGAAAACAAAATGTCTGTCCAAAAAGTGATTGTCTCTAAAAAACAAGAAATAATCAGCCAATCAGATCAACTGGAAGAGCGCATTGCTGACTATGCAAAAGCGATGGCAGGAGACAATGCAACAATGGAAGCCGTCAAAGAATACTTTACAAAAACCACTGATCAATCCTATCACCAGGTCATTCCTTTTTCTTCTGTCCAAAAATTCAGCAGTGTAGCGTTGGAAGACAAGGTGTATGTTTTAGGAGCACCCGAAATGGTTTTGCGAGATCAGTTGCCGGAATATGCGGAAGAGTTTGTTTCTTTTGCTGAAAAAGGCTATCGCGTGTTGGTCTTTGGTGTGTACGATGGGATTCTTGAAGAACCAGTATTGACGGAGGCAGTCACACCATTAGGCTATATCCTGATCGCTAATCCTATCAGAAAAGAAGCAAGAGCCACATTCGATTACTTCAAAAAACAGCAAGTAGCCATCAAAGTGATTTCTGGAGATAATCCGCTCACCGTATCTAATGTAGCTGTCCAAGCAGGGATTTCACATGCTGATCAGTACATTGATGCGTCTAAATTATCAGAAGAAGAATATGAAGCAGCTGTCGAAAAATATACAGTTTTTGGACGCGTCAAGCCAGAACAAAAGAAAATCTTCGTTCAATTGCTAAAGCGTAACAATACAGTAGCTATGACAGGTGATGGCGTGAATGACATTCTAGCCATGAAAGAAGCAGACTGCAGTATAGCGATGGCTTCTGGCAATGAAGCCGCCATGCAGGCCTCACAAGTGGTCTTGCTTGATTCTGACTTTTCACGCATGCCGGAAGTTGTTGCAGAAGGACGGCGCGTCGTGAACAATATTGAGCGATCAGCCAGCTTGTTTTTAGTGAAGAATATTTTTTCCTTTTTGCTTTCGCTGTTTTCAGTCATCTTTGCTTTGACCTATCCTTTAGAACCATCACAGATCACATTGATTAGTTTGTTTACGATCGGACTCCCATCTTTCTTGCTTGCTCTAGAAGAAAACAAAAAGCGAATCAAAGGGAAATTCATCATGAATGTGATGGAAAAGGCTGTGCCAGGTGGACTGACAGATATGATCGTAGTCGGTGCGTTGGTGATCTGCGGGGTGACTTTGAATCTAAATAAAACAGATGTTTCTACAGCATCTACTATGCTTTTGATTGCAGTAGGATTTCTCGTTCTCTATAAAATCTGTTCACCGCTGAATAAATTCAGAAGTCAGATCATTCTTTTCTGTGCTAGCGGTATCTTTTTTTCGGTGGTTTTTTTGCATAAACTTTTTTCAATCACCGGTATCTCAGCTGTATCGCTTTTGTTGTTGAGCATTCTATTTTTCTCGGCAGATTCGATTTTTAGGCATTTGACTACATTGGTAGAATATTTGTTTGAACGTAAAAATGAAAAAGAGCCGGAGATAATAAATAAATTGCCTCGGTTCCTTCGATTATTCAAAAGAAATAAATGACTAATAAGATAAAAGAAGCTTAAAAAATACATTAACCAAAAAATTGTATTTTCTAAGCTTCTTTCTGTATAAAAAACAAAGCAAATTTTTATCTAGAACTTATAGAAAACCAATTAAATCTTTACTTCAGGTGTCCTATAATCATTTTGAAAGCGTTTTTATAAAATTGGGAGGGATGCTTCAAATGAAAAATAGAAGATTGCTTCAATTTAGTTTATTTTTAGGTGTACTGTATGGGATTTTCTTATCCGTTTCCATTGATGCTTGTACGACGATTTTAGTAGGAAAAAATGCTTCAGTAGATGGATCAACGATGATTGCTAGAAATGAAGATCTGAACACGGCTTGGTCCAAACACTTTGTTGTCAGAAAAGAAAATACGAATCCTTCACATTTTGTATCAAAAGGGAATGGATTTACCCTTGATCTTCCGAAAGAACAGCTGAAGTACACAGCGACCCCAGAATGGGATACGTCAGAAGGATTATTTGAAGAAGATGGTATCAATAGCAAGAACGTTGCAATGAGCGCTACTGAATCAGCTACGACAAAGGAAGAGATATTGAAAAAAGATCCATATACTGCGCATGGTATCGCAGAAGACTCTATGTTGACAGTGACCCTTCCTTATATTGATTCAGCAAGAGCAGGAGTAGAACGATTAGGAAAAATCGTTGCTAAGCAAGGAGCTGCGGAGACAAATGGTGTGATTTTCTCTGATAAAAATGAAATCTGGTATATGGAGATACTTAGTGGTCATCAGTGGGCAGCTGTCAAAGTTCCAGATGACTGTTATGCAGTTATTCCTAATATGTTGTCAATTGATTCATTTGATTTGAAGGACAAAGATTCTTATCTTTGTTCAGCAGATTTAGAATCTTTTTTAGAAAAGAATCAACTGATAAATACGAAACGGGATATTTCTTTAAGAGACATATTTGCAGATAAGTCAAAGGATGAAAAATACAATCTTCCTAGGATATGGGATGCACAGAGAAAACTGACACCTTCAAAGAAACAAAAAATAACAGACCGTTCATTTGAGATGTTCATCAAACCAGATAAACCTATTTCAATTGCAGAAACAGCTTATATCATGACATTACACTTTAATGGTACTGAATATGATACCATCGAAGGGACAAAGCCAGATAAGTATCGTCCAATCTCTGTGCCGAATACGATGGAATCTCATATTCTACAGATAAGAAACAATGTACCAGAAGAAATCAGTGGTATCCATTGGTTAGCGTTGGGGATTCCTGATACAAGCAATTATATACCATTTTATAGCAATATAAGCGAGACACCCGAAGCTTATCAAAAAGGAACAGATATGCCAGATGATATTTCTGCTTACTGGACATATCGGTTGACGAACATCTTGACGAAGCCATACTATAGTGATTTCAAGAAAAATATTACTTTACCAACTCGCCAAAAAGTTCGAGACCATCTATCGAAAGAGTTAGCAAGTACAGACCAACAAGCAAGAGAATTAGTAGTAAATCATCCCGAAAAATTAACGGATTATTTGAATCAAAAAACACAAAGTTTTGCTGATTATGCCATAGATGCTTATCAGAAAATGAACCAGGAGCTGATTGTAAAGATGTCAGAAAAGACAGCTACACATCATGACAAAGATTTATAACATGTGGCTCAGCATTTTTAGCTAATAAAAAGCCTGCTTTTCAGCGTAGTAGATGATCGTTAGACATCTAAACATTGCTGCAAGCAGGCCTTATTTAATTGCTTTTCGGAATGGTAACGGTGAAAGTCGAGCCTGTTCCAAGATGACTGTCTACAGTAATCGTCCCATGAAGGAGTTGCACGTAGTCTTTTACGATCGCTAACCCTAGTCCGGTCCCGCCTGAATGCCGGCTTCGCGCCTTGTCTACACGGTAAAAACGCTCAAAGATCCGTTCCTGATCCTCAATGTCGATACCTATACCAAAGTCTTGGACAGAAAACGATAATTCATCTGTTGCCTGATAACGGATAATGATCTCGCTGTCGTTTTTTGAATATTGGACAGCATTTTCAATCAGGTTTTTGAGGATTGGATAAAGGATATCTGTTTTAGTAGTAAATGGTTCGTTCTTTCCAATCAATCGAATCGTCAACCGTTTCTTTTCGATGATTGGCTGATAATTTTGAACGATTTGCTGGAAATAAGGTTCTGTATAAATCGTCTGGATTTCGTAAGAATTCTCACCGTCTTTTGACAGCTGGATGATTTCCCGAATCAATTTATCTAACCGAATCGCATCTTTTTGCATGATCTCAAGAAAAGAAGTCAGAGTTTGCGGGTCATCTTTTGCACCATCCAATAAAGTCTCGGTAAAACCAATCAGTGAAGTCACAGGAGTTTTTAATTCGTGGGAGACGTTGCCAACGAAATCTTTTTGTAGCTTTTCTAAACGTCGCACTTTCGTTAAGTCATACGCCACCCCTAGAATCTGTCCGGTACCTTCTGAATTAGTAAAGTAGCGCAAACTCAAGTCTAATGTCTGTCGTCCTTCAGTGATGGTGATCTCCTGATGGATCAGCGGATGCTCAGGAGTCACTTGGTGAATCAGCTGAATGAGTTTTGGCTCTTGGATGACTTCTGTGTACCGTTGTTCAGGTTCATAGCTGGTCACGTTTAAATGCAACTGCATCTTTGGATTAAGCAGTAGTAAACGAGAATCAGCATCATCAATCAGGAATACGCCTATCATCAGTTCATTTAATAATGTGTACAATTGTTCTTCTGTTGTAGTATACGCTCGATACATCTTACTCATTTGTTCGCTCAGCGCATTGATCGTCTGATACAATTCCTCCCATTGGTCAGGTGTCTGCATGATTACTTCTGCTTGGTTTGGATTTTGTACCATTTTTCTAAGAACAGGCAGGACAGTTTTCAAAGGCTGATTTTTTTGGTAGATCAGGTAATAGATCATTCCTGCAAGAACAAGGAAGAAAGACAGAAAGAAGAAAAAGACCCAACGGCGAAAACTTTCCGTTCTCGGTAAAAATCCGCTTGTCGGTTCTGCGATACGTAAAATGGCTTCTAACTGGCCTCCTTTTTTGACTGGTAATGCGACGTATAAAAGATCCTCATTCAAAGTAGTACTTTTGCGCAAAGCGCTACCTAGGTTCCCACCATTCAATACAGCTTTTATTTCTGGACGAGAACTTCGCTGTTCATTCAATGTTTCATTGTTTGTGTCAAATAAGATTTTTCCAGTAGCATCCATTAAAGTGATCCGTTCGTTCGACTGATGGACGAATTCTTCCAAAGCAGTTTTGTTTTGCGCCGCTTGGAGGTTTTCGACATCTAATTGCCGGATCAGTAGTTGTGCTTTTTTTGTCAGGTAGCTTTCTTGCTGTTCGACGATCTGTTGTTGGAAATAATGGGAGATCAATTGCCAACCACCAAAAAATAAACTAATCAAAAGAATAAGAAAGAAGAGACGTTCATAAACTTTTTTCCATTTCATCGTTTTGGTTCCTGAAACTTATAGCCAAATCCTCTAACAGTCACCAAGTACTTTGGATGTTTTGGATCTCGCTCGATTTTTTCTCGCAAATGACTAACGTGCACATCTACGATTCGGCTTTGTCCTGCGAAGTCAAAATTCCAAATGCGGTCTAGCAATGTGTCACGATCGATCACACGGTCTTTTCGTTTCATGAAATAAACGAGTAATTCAAATTCTTTCGGTGTGAGTTCAATCAGATGATCGTCTACGGTGACTTGATAATTGGTCAAATCAGCAGTGATTTGTCCAATCGATAGATATTCAGGTTCAGCTTCATCTTTTGATTGCTTACGAGGTTCGATCCGTCTGAATATGGCTTTCATACGGGCTAATACTTCACGTGGACTAAATGGTTTGGTCAAATAGTCGTCAGCACCTATCTCCAGACCAATGATCCGATCCACTTGATCATCTTTAGCCGTCAGCATCAAAATCGGTGTTTCATTTTTTTCTTGACGCAGCCGCTGAGTGATCTCCATGCCATCCATCGTTGGAAGCATCACATCTAAAATGATGAAATCAAATGATTGTTCTAATGCTAATTCTAATCCTTCGCCTCCATCTGCGGCACTGGTTACCTTATAGCCTTCTTTTTCCAAATTGAACGTCAAGAGCGTCACAATAGAAGGTTCATCATCAACAACTAGTATTTTTTTCATTCAAATCTCCTTTAAATAGGTTTCATTCTGTTTATATTTTAGCATAGAATCAGTACAAGGGGCTATTTTACAAAAGAAATAAATGGTATAATAGGAAGGCACTTTGCTGAATAGAAAGGAAGAGCAGTCAATGATTGGAATCAGTGCATGTTTAGGCGGTCTAGCCTGTCGCTATGATGGACAGAAAAAAGAAGTACCAGAATTGATGGAACTAGTTGAAACTGGCGAAGCTGTCATGGTCTGTCCAGAAGTAATCGGTGGATTGCCAATCCCTAGAGATCCTGCTGAAATCATTGGTGGAAATGGGTTCGATGTGTGGAAAGATCAAGCAAAAGTATGGACGACAAGCGGCGAAGATGTAACGGAAGCGTATAAAAACGGCGCGATCAAAGCATATCAAAAATTGCAGGAAAAACACATTGATCTAGTCATTATGAAGGAAAAAAGCCCTTCATGCGGGACCCATTCGATTTATGATGGAAGCTTTTCCGGAATAACAAAAAATGGCGCCGGAGTGGCCACTGCTTATTTTATTCAGCAAAAAATGACTGTGCTCTCTGATGAAGAATGGCTGAAAACTAGAGGTGAGCAGAATGGAAATCGAAAAGACCAATCGAATGAACGCGCTCTTTGAATTTTATTCGACCTTATTGACAGAAAAACAAATGAACTACATGGAGTTATATTATGCAGATGATTTTTCATTAGGTGAGATCGCGGAAGAATACGAAGTAAGTCGACAAGCAGTATATGACAATATCAAGCGGACAAGCAAGATCTTGGAGGATTATGAAAAAAAACTCCATCTCTTCTCTGATTATATTGTCCGAGAACAGATATTGGAAAAGATGACCGCATATATTACAGATAAGTATCCGGAAGATAAAAAACTGCTTGAATATGTACAGCAAATTCAAGCAATCGAAGAATAAATAAAAGGAATGAAGAAAATATGGCATTTGAAAGCTTAACTGAACGTCTCCAGCAGGCGATGGGAAAACTAAGAAAAAAAGGGAAAGTATCAGAAGCTGACGTAAAAGAAATGATGCGGGAAATCCGCCTTGCCTTACTAGAAGCCGATGTTAACTTGCAAGTAGTCAAAGACTTTACTAAACGCGTACGCGAACGTGCGGTAGGGGCAGAAGTGCTGGAAAGTTTATCACCTGCACAACAAATCGTAAAAATCGTTGATGAAGAATTAACGATCACACTTGGTTCTGAAACAGCAGAGTTAAATAAATCACCAAAAATACCAACTGTTATCATGATGGCTGGTCTACAAGGGGCAGGTAAAACAACTTTTACCGGTAAATTAGCGAATTATTTAAAGAAAAATGAAAATGCTCGTCCGCTCCTAATCGCAGGGGACGTATATCGACCAGCGGCGATCGACCAATTGAAAGTATTAGGTCAACAGCTAGATGTTCCTGTATTTGACATGGGAACAGAAGTCAGCCCGGTAGAAATCGTTCGTCAAGGGATGGAGTTAGCAAGAGAAAAGAAAAACGACTATGTATTGATCGATACGGCAGGACGTCTGCACATCGATGAAACATTGATGGATGAGTTGAAACAAATCAAAGAATTGACGCAACCAAATGAAATCTTGCTAGTTGTCGATGCCATGACTGGTCAAGATGCCGTCAATGTAGCTGACAGCTTCAATCAGCAATTAGGGATTACTGGAGTCGTCATCACTAAACTTGATGGGGATACTCGAGGTGGGGCAGCCTTATCGATCCGCTCAGTGACAGGTGCACCAATCAAATTCATCGGTTCTGGTGAAAAATTGACTGACTTAGAAGTATTCCACCCGGATCGTATGGCTAGCCGTATCCTTGGTATGGGGGATATGCTGACACTGATCGAAAAAGCGCAGCAAGACTATGATGAGAAAAAAGCGGAAGAACTTGCACAGAAGATGCGGGAAAACTCATTTGATTTCAATGACTTTATTGAACAACTCGATCAAGTGATGGGGATGGGCCCACTGGAAGATCTAATCAAAATGATCCCAGGAATGAATCAAGTCCCTGGAATTGAAAACGTCAAGGTAGATCCAAAAGACGTTGAACGCAAAAAAGCGATGGTTTATTCTATGACACTAGCAGAAAGAGCAAATCCTGATCTGTTGAATCCAAGCCGTCGTCGCCGAATTGCTGCCGGTTCTGGAAACAGTGTGGTTGAAGTAAACCGAATGATCAAGCAATTCAAGGAATCAAGAAAAATGATGCAACAAATGTCCAAAGGGGATATGAACATCCCAGGTATGGACCAAATGTTTGGTTCAGGCGTCAAAGGAAAACTAGGCAAAATGGCGATGAATCGAATGATCAAGAAAAATAAGAAGAAAAAGAAAAAACGGAAATAAGATGAAAAAAACAGCTTCGGTACAGACTGAAAATGTCTACTGCCGGAGCTTTTCTATCAGCAATTTTTATTCTTTACTGATACAATTACTCTAAACGAAGAGGTGGCACAAATGAGATGTCCGTGGAGTGAACAAACAGAAAGTATGCGGCAATATCATGATACTGTCTGGGGTGTTCCTGAACATGATGACCAAAAGCTGTTCCGAAAATTGATGCTCGACATCAATCAGGCAGGATTGAGTTGGCAGACGATTTTAAATAAAAGTGACGCATTCGATGAAGCATATGATCAATTCGATATCCAAAAAGTCGCAAATTATGGAGAAACAAAAATGAGCGAACTAATGGAAAACAAAGGAATTATTCGGAATCGCAGAAAAATCGAATCAGCTGTCCAAAACGCTAAAGCAGTCTTGAAGATTCAAGAAGAATTCGGCAGTTTTTCTGAGTATCTTTGGTCGTTTTCTAATGGAAAAATCGTTGATTCTTCTTATCATTCACAAGAAGAAGTCCCGACAACAAGTCCTCTTTCAGATGAATTAGCAAAAGATCTAAAGAAAAGAGGATTTAAATTTATTGGCAGTACGACAATCTATGCTTTTTTAGAAGCAGTCGGGATCATCAATGATCACCTTGACAGTTGTTTCCGCAAAGAAGAGGTCGTACGTATCGGCAGAAAATAAAGAAAGGGCGAATAAAGCATGCGAAAAATCATATTTTATGGCGCTGTAAGTTTAGATGGTTATTTGGCAACGAAAACGGATGACCTTCAATGGCTTTTTGACACTCCGACAGGTGAGCAAACCACTTATGAAGCTTTTTATGGAACAATCGATACGACCATCATGGGCAGGAAAACTTATCAAGAAGCAAAAAAATATTTGGAAACCGAAGCAATTTATCCAGAGAAAAAGAATTTCGTTTTTTCAACCAATGCACAATTACAATTGCCAGATGCTGAGGTCGTACACGAAGAGCCTGTTGCTTTTCTAAAAAATCTACAAATGACAGAAGGAAAAGATATCTGGGTCGTGGGTGGCGGTCGATTGATCAAACCGTTAGTAGAACATCAAATGATTGATGAATGGTATATCCAGATTGCCCCTGTATTATTAGGGGACGGAATCCCTTTATTCCAAAAAGGAACCTATGAAGCACGTTTTGAATTGCTAGATACGACACGATTCGGTGAATTTATCGAATTACATTATGTACGAAAGTAGAAGTAAATAAAACAAAAGGAGCGTGAGGCAAAAGTGTTCTTTACTTTTGTCTCACGCTCTAAACACATATAAACGGCGGAAGCAGAAGCAACTCCTTCGGAAATAAGCTGAAATTCACAAAAATTTGAAAAGCAATTTTCGTGAATTCCTTCTTATTTCTTGGAGTTAAACGCTTCTGTCCCAGCCTCTTTTTATTATCGTTCTGATTTTATTCTGCTAATTTGTTAGAAAAATCTAGATACGCATCTAAAATCGTTTGGAAGAAACTTAATGTTCCTTCAACGATATTGCCGTTTTCATCAATTAGATTCGCAACGTTTCCGATATATGCTTCCGGTTGTTGCAAGGTTGGCACATTCAAAAAGACAAGTGATTGGCGTAGATGGTGGTTTGCGCCAAAGCCGCCAATCCCACCTGGTGATGCAGTAACGACTAAACCTGGTTTATGATCCCAAACACTGTGTCCATAAGGTCTTGAGCCTACATCTAAAGCATTTTTCAATACTGCTGGCACAGAGCGGTTGTATTCAGGAGTAACGAAAACGACACCGTCTAATCCGCTCACTTCCTCACGAAAACGAGTCCATTCAGCAGGAGCTTTTTCTGGGGTTTCAAGATCCTCATTGTAAAATGGCAGATCATCGAATTTTACAAATACACTTTCGTACCCTTCAGGAAGCAATTTCGCAAAAGCTTCTGCTACTTTTTTGTTGTAAGAATCTTTTCTTAAACTACCAATAAAAAATCCAATTTTTTTTGTCATACGATTTTTCCTCCTTCAAACTATCTATAATAATCTTACAAAAAATAAGTAATTGGAGCAAACAAAAACACTTACTGGCAAAAGTTTCGTTTTAGTTGACAAATGATCGCGAAGTATCGTTAGTCTCCATTGCCAACCCTCTTAGAAAGTCTATATAATGAAGAAAAAGGAGGGATAAGATGGAAGAATTATCATTATCGAAAAATGTAGCAAATTTACGAAAGAAAAAAGGCGTGACTCAAGAAACTCTAGCCGAATTCATAGGTGTGACAAAAGCTTCTGTTTCCAAATGGGAGACAGGCCAAAGTATGCCTGATGTACTCATATTGCCTAAATTAGCCAGTTTTTTTGATGTGTCTGTTGATGAACTGCTCGGCTATCATCCTCAATTGACGAAAGAGCAAATCAGACACTTTTATCAGCAGTGGACCACCGCTTTTTCTAAAGAGCCCTTTGAATATGTGATGGAGGACTGTAGAAAAGCGGTCAAACAATATTACTCATGTTATCCTTTTCTTCTACAAGTAGTCGTTTTGTGGTTGAATCATTTTATGCTAACAAAGGATCTGGAGGAACAACAAGCAATTCTGTCTGAAGCAGAAGCGTTATGTACGAAAATCGTTGAAGAATCAACAGAATTATCTCTATGCAATAATGCTTCTTTGTTAAAAGTAGCGGTCATGCTCCAGTTAGGCAAACCAGAAGAAGCTTTATCTGAAATCGAAGAAAAAGCGGACCCTTATCGTTTTGCCCAGCAAAGCGACACCTTACTTATCCAAGCGTACCGAGCCGCCGGTCAAACAAAAAAAGCGGTAAGCTACACTCAATTCAGCATGTTTTCTCATTTAATCAATCTCGTATCTTCAGCCACCCATTATCTATTGATCCAAATCATTCAATTACCGGTTATAGAAGAAACTGTCAATAGAATAGTTGCTGTGATCCAAGCATTCAACCTGACGGCGGTCCATCCCAACAGTTGTGCTCAATTTTCTTACGCTGCAGCCTGTGCTTATGCGAAACATGAAAAAGAAGAACAAGTAATAAAGTGCTTAAAACAGTTTGTGGATTTGACACTTATACTTTTAAGCGAGGAAGGCAGGATCCTTCATGGTGATAGGTATTTTGATGAGATAACTGAGATATTTGAAGGAGCAGATCTTGGGGTACAGCAAATAAGAGACACGAAAATCATCAGGGAAGGGGCATTGAGTGCATTAGAAAATCCGATTTTTCAACAAATTGAAAGATCAAAAATTGAAAAACTAAAAAAACGATTGGCGGGCGAGTAATATGAGCATCAAAGAATTTCTTCCGTTTTTAATTCCTTTAATCATTGTACAGTTTGGATTACTTATTTATGTACTTCATCATATCTTTACACATTCTGCATATAAACATGGAAATCGAATGATATGGGTGATTATTGTTATTGTTGGTATGCAGTTTATCGGCCCTGTCCTTTATTTGATTTTTGGCAAGGAGGATGCGTAGTGGCTATCTTGACACTTGAAAAAGTCTCAAAGTCTTTTGGTATAAACAAATTGCTGGATGATTTATCTTTTTCTGTAGAAGAACAGATGATTTTTGGTTTCATCGGTAAAAACGGTGCTGGAAAAACGACAACTATGAAACTGATCTTAGGTCTTATCAAAAAAGACAGCGGAACGATCCGAGTGAACGGAAAAGAAGTAGAGTACGGACAAACAACGACCAATCAAGAAATCGGCTATTTAGCTGATGTACCGGTTTTTTATGATTATATGACCGCTTCTGAGTATTTGATCTTTTGCGGCGAACTCACAGGAATGCCTAAACAGCGGATAAAGGAAAAAACCAATGAACTGTTGTCACTTGTCGGTCTGTCGAATGAAAAGAAGCGGATCAAAAAATTTTCCAGAGGGATGCGACAACGTTTAGGGATTGCTCAAGCCTTGTTGAACGAGCCTAAATTACTCATTTGCGATGAACCAACTTCTGCTCTTGATCCTGTTGGTCGAAAAGAAATCTTAGATATTTTATCCTCTGTGAAAGAGCAAACGACGATTTTATTTTCTACTCATATTTTTTCTGATGTGGTGCGTATCTGTGACAAAGTTGCTTTTTTGGATAATGGAAAAATCGTGTTGTCTGGATCAGTGGACGAATTGAAAAAGCAAACAAATGCTAGTGGGTTTGAGATCGTATTTTTTTCCAAAAAAGAGCGCGAACAATTTGAAGAGCTTTTACCTGGAGGGATGATCCGAAGTGAATTGCGTATAGCTTATCCACAAAAAAGTAAAGAAGAAATGCTTTTTGCTATGGATTTGCTAGCCAAGTATCAATTGCCAGTCCAATCAGTCCAGATGGAAGAACCCACGCTAGAAAAACTCTTTTTGGAGGTCGTTCAATCATGAGACAACTCATTGCCTTCGCCAAAAAGGAGCTGAAGGAAAACTGGCGTACTGGAAAAATCATCACGCTAAGTGCGCTCACAGTGATTTTCGGTATAATGAATCCATTGCTAGCTAAATTGACTCCTTATTTAGTGCAAGCTATGTCAACAACTCTGGCAGAGTCAGGGATTTCTGTTCAGAAAATCACAGTTGATGCAACAACTTCATGGACACAATTTTATAAAAATATTCCGATGTTGCTAATTTTCTTCCTTCTTTTATTCAGCGGGATATTGACAAGCGAATACCAGAACGGAACAATCGTCAACTTGCTGACAAAAGGGATGAAGCGATGGAAGATATTTCTGTCGAAATGGATCATGGGTATACTATTTTGGAGTGTCAGCTATTGGTGCTGTTATAGTATTACGCTAGCATACACGATTTATTATTGGGACCAGTCGATTATCTCCCATCCTTTATTTATCAGTTTTACTTATTATTTTTTTGGCTGTTGGCTTTATTCATTGATTTTATTTTATTCAGCTTTTCTTTCTTCCAATTATGCGGTTCTGTTGGCTAGTGGGGGAACGGTCATTCTGAGTTATGGTGCTGGGTTGTTCTCTAAAGTAGCAGAATATGTACCGACTTATTTGATTTCTTCCTCAAATTATCTTACGAAAGAAATCCACCTTACAGATTATACTCAGTCATTAGCAGTGACGTGTTGTTCTATCGTCATATCCATCGTAGCTGGGTGGCTTGTTTTTAACAAAAAAGAAGTCTAAAATCTGCTATTTCCTAAAAAAAATCGAATTTAATCAAGCTGTAAAGAAAAAAAGCTTTACAGGGTAAAAAAAAACTGTTACACTACATCTTGTGAATAAAACAATGGAGGTGGAAATAAATAATGGCAGTTAAAATCCGTTTAAAACGTATGGGTTCTAAAAAGAGTCCTTTTTACCGTATCGTCGTAGCTGATTCACGTTCTCCTCGTGATGGACGTTTCATCGAAACTGTAGGTACTTACAATCCTTTGAAAGACCCTGCAGAAGTAGTTTTAAAAGAAGACTTAGTTCTTGACTGGTTATCAAAAGGTGCACAACCTTCTGACACTGTACGTAACATCCTTTCAAAAGAAGGCGTTATGCAAAAACACCACGAAGCTAAATTCTCAAAGAAATAAGGTGACCGGATATGAAAGATTTAAGCGACTTAGTCTTAACAATCGTTCGTCCGCTAGTCACTTATCCTGATCAAGTCAAGTTAGAGGTCGTAGAGTCGAAAGATTTTTACGAGTATAACCTAACAGTGGCACCTGAAGATATTGGCCGTATCATCGGAAAACAAGGGCGTGTGGCCAAAGCAATCCGCACGATTGTTTACGGTGTTCGGATCAATGCACCAAAAAAAGTGCGTTTGAATATCATCGATGATAAGGAAAAGTAAATAAACGTGCTGTACTCGAATTTTCGAGTACAGCTTTTTTGTTTTTTTATTAATTGAAGAAATGATTATTTGGCAAAAGAAGTAAGAAAGCGTATCCTTATAATAGGAGGGAGTGAGCAGATAATGAGAAATACTATGTTATTTATTCCGTTTGTCTTATTGTTAAGCGCCTGCAGTTTGATTACTGAAAGATCAGACAATACGCAACTATCAAGCAGTACATCTGAAACTGTTGCAAGTACAGAAAAAAGTAGTACTAAAACGGCTTCATCTACTGAACAAACAAGGACTACCTCAAATAATGAGGAAAAGACTGCTTTAAACCAATTGAAAGAACAACAACCAAACGTGCCCATGCCTTTAGATATACCGATTTCTTCTGGCTATCTCAATGTCGCAGCGGCACAAACAAAGCAAGGCTATTCTATTTTATATTACGGATCAGATCGTCCCCTCAGGTTGAATGCTGACGAATTGAATCAAGAAACGCCTATTGCAACTTATCTCTATCAATATGGATTTGCTTCTAGTCAAGAAACGATACAAGTCTTGCAGCCATTTGAGATCGATACAAATGGGCAGAAAATGGATTTAGGTCATCAAATCACGGGGTATCAGCAAGGAGCAGCAGGTTCAAGCTACCTTGAATGGCAAGAAGGAAATTGGCGTATTCGGATCCGTGGGAATAATATTGATGGTCAAGAACCCTTGCCGTTAGCTAAAGAAATCGTAGCCTATTTGGAAGAAAACAGGCTGCCAGCACCTGAACAATTTGGTAAGATAACTATTGATATGGGAGATACGACGAATCGAGCCGTAGAAGTAAGTTGGCAAGAACCGAAAAATGTCTATACGATCACTCGTCAAGACCCTATGGCTGCATTGAAGATGGCAGTTTCTATGAAGAAGCCATGACAGAAGTGCTGAGCTTCAAGAAATAAGAAGTCATCAAAAACAGCAAGCCACAGTTTTGCATAAATTTGGCTTAATACCCTAAAAGAAAACTAGAATTGCCTCTCCGCACATGCTAAAATAAAACAGACAAAAAAGAAATGGGGATATAAGTTGACTGAATACTTGAATGTAGGAAAAATCGTAAACACACAAGGTATCAAAGGTGAAGTCCGTGTGATCTCAACAACGGATTTCCCAGAAGAACGTTACAAAAAAGGGACGGTGCTGACATTATTCCAAGATGGAAAAGCACCTATTGAATTAACGGTCAAAAGTCATCGTAAACATAAAAATTTTGACTTATTGAGTTTTGAAGGTCATCCTTCCATCAACGATGTGGAAAAATATCGGGATGGCATATTGAAAGTGTCAAAAGACAACTCTGTAGATCTAGATGAAAATGAATTCTATTACCACGAGATCATCGGTTTGCGTGTGGTGGAAGAAGATGGAACGGAACTAGGTAAAGTAAAAGAAATCTTGTCACCAGGCGCTAATGATGTTTGGGTCGTTCAACGTCCGAAAAAGGCTGATATCTTGCTTCCATATATCGCTTCTGTCGTCAAAGAAGTTGATTTAGAAGCTGGAGTGATCCGTGTAGAAATCCCAGAAGGACTGATTGACGATGAAGATTGATGTATTGACTTTATTTCCACGAATGTTTGAAGGTCCTATGGGTGAATCCATCATCGGCAAGGCTGTAGATAAAGGTTTATTAGACATCAATATCTCTAACTTCCGAGACTATTCAGATAATAAACATCAGACAGTAGACGACTATCCATATGGCGGAGGAGCAGGTATGTTGCTTAAAGTCCAGCCAATCTATGATAATATCCAAGCAATTGAACAAGCTGCACCTGATGTCAAGAAACGAGTCATCCTTCTTGATCCAGCTGGTAAACGATTCGATCAGAAAATGGCAGAAGAATTTTCACAAGAAGAACACCTAGTATTCATTTGTGGTCACTACGAGGGGTATGATGAACGTATCCGCACATTAGTGACAGATGAAGTTTCCTTAGGGGATTATGTTCTTACTGGGGGAGAATTAGGTGCGATGGTCATGATCGATGCAACAGTTCGGCTGTTGCCAGATGTGTTAGGCAATCAGACTTCTGCCCAAACCGATTCTTATTCAACTGGTCTATTAGAACATCCCCAATATACTCGTCCAGCAGAATATAAAGGGATGAAAGTACCAGAAGTATTGACAAATGGAAATCATAAATTGATTGAAGAATGGCAATTAAAAGAGTCGCTAAGAAGAACCTATCAACGCCGACCTGATCTCTTGGAAACACTTGAATGGACGCCTCAAATGACGAAATTTTTAGAAGAAATCAAGAAAGAAGAGCAAGAAAAACCATCAGATGTAGCCAAGTAACTTTTTCTAAAATCTTCTTTACAGTAGATTGATAGTATGTTAGTATTTTATGGTGAGTGCACAAGCACTTAACTATTACGATATTCCGCTGTGAGAGAAGCTCATAAGAATATTTGGAATAAGGAGAAGAAAACCATGAATCCATTAATCGAAGAATTAACAAAAGACCAATTACGTTCTGACATCCCAGCGTTCCGCCCTGGTGACACTGTGCGTGTTCACGCAAAAGTTGTCGAAGGTACTCGTGAACGTATCCAGTTATTTGAAGGTGTTGTTATTAAACGCCGCGGTGCTGGAATCAGCGAAACTTATACAGTACGTAAAGTTTCTAACGGAGTGGGCGTTGAGCGTACATTCCCATTGCACACACCACGTGTTGCAAAAATCGAAGTAGTTCGCTACGGTAAAGTACGTCGTGCAAAATTGTACTACCTACGTGCATTACACGGAAAAGCTGCTCGTATCAAAGAAATCCGTCGTTAATCATTGTTATCAGACAGAGAAAGAACCCTTGGTATTCAAGGGTTCTTTTTTTGTTATCTGTTTTTTTATATTAACGATTTCTATTTGGTACATTTTTGATTAATAAAAAGGGGCAAAAAAGGGGCAACAAGTTACAGTTTTTCTATATCTTCTTTCAATTTTTCTTTTACTCCTTTTGTCACATGCAAATAAATCTTTTCAGTGATATCACTATTTTCGTGACCAACGCGATCCTGAATAGCATACAGAGGTGTTCCTAGTTCCGCTAATTTTGAAATATGGGTATGTCTAAAAATATGTGAACTAAGTTTTTTATCAATCTTCATGTCAGCTTTATGATTTCTCAAATAGGTGTTAATTGCTGTTAGTTGGAAAGGAGTTCCTTTCGTTGTTTGAAATAGAAATTGACCATTCGGATTTAATTCTAGAAGCTCATTGTAAATAGCTATCGCTTTTTTTGGTAAATCAATTTCTCGCATTCCAGCAGCAGTTTTTGTAGAATCAGATTTTTTCATATCAGCTATTGAACGTTCTCTATACATCATCGTCCCATTTATAACTACTGATGCATTATTATTGGTAATGTGTACATCATCTTTACTTAATGCTATTGCTTCTCCAGGTCTCATTCCAGTCAAATATAGCCACTGGAAAAGGAGAGAATATCTTTTATTGTGTGAAGTTGTGAAAGCTACTAGTCTTTTATATTCATCATCTTCTAAAAACTTATCTTTAATTTTTATCGCTTTTGACTCTCGTTTATAATCAATAACTACTTCGTTGATAGGATTTTTTTCTATATAGCCTTTTTTCATAGCGTATGAAAAAAGAAGATTCAATTTGGATTTAATTACACTGACGTACTTATTTGACAAGTCATCTTTATATATCATGTCTTCAAAAATATTATTTAAATCTATTGTATTAATACCAGAAACGATGTAAGTTTCTGGTATCTTCTTCTTTATAGTGTTTAAGATATTATTCGTAGGATAATATGTAGACTCCTTAACTTGTCTTTTGTAAATAACTAACCATTCTTCGACAAGCTCATGGAATGTTAGATCAGGCTTCTGGAGTGTCTTTTCATTTAGTTTTATATCAATTTTTTTATTTAACTCTAGTAATGCCACTTTCTGAGTTTCTCGAGATTTATTTTTATAAGTAATACTCACTTTTTTTCTTTTTCTAGTTTTTGGATCAATATATCGTTCATTATATTTATATACTTTTTTTCCGTTTTTATCAGTTTTGGTTTCAATCCACATTGTTTTCATCTCCTATTTGTTGCTATAATAGGAATGGATAAGTAAGCCGATTATAGCAGGTTTATTTTTCATCACGTCCACAAACTTTGGCGAGGGAGGGGGCGTGTTTTTGTATTTTAACGATTTATATTGAATGTTGATTCAGCACTTTCAGCAACTGTACTATAATCAGACGGATTATATAACACTCCGGTTTTTATCGTTACTTTTGTAATATCGTTAACTTTAGATGGATCTAAGTAAGCTAAACTATAAAATTCTTTACTTTCAGTTTTTTTGAAAAACGAGTTTGTTGTCATTGTATGCATAAGATCGTCTGAACTGAAATCAATTTGTTGGCCGTTATCAAGTATGGCGTGTGCAAGCCCATTATAACCATAATCTACTTCAGAATTGTTTTTAACTTTGAATGCAATTTGTAAACCATAAAAATTTCCTTCACTATCTTTGTGATTATTTGCATCGTAGTAACCAGCAGCGCTAGGGTCAGCATAATCGGAATACTTGAGTAGTTTGATATTAGATATATAAATGCCGATATCACCAAGAGGAATATCTGATTGTGGGCTTGCCGTTCCAATTAATTCAATTTTGCCACTTGTATCTCTTTTTTCTTTGGTCCATTGACCAACTTTGAGGAGGGGGCCATCAACCTCCTGTGAATTTTTAGAAGACTGTGTTGTACTTTCTGATAACGTAACTGAAGAGTCTTTTTCGTTTGTTTTGCCAGTATTATCTACAACATTAGATTGGCTACATCCGGTAAGAAAAAAAGCACCAAATACTAACCCTAAAATCACTTTTTTCATTCTTTATTCTCCGTTTCTATGATATTATTTTTATGTAGGATCTTAGAAACGAGATCTTAGTCCGTGTTGCAGCACGGGCTTTTTTCTTTATAACTTTTTTAGAGATTATAGGCAAAATAGTAGGACACAAAAATATATTATTGTATTCCGTATTTAGAAAATCCTAATTGAACTTCACCGGAAGTTTTTTGCTGTGTTGTACGCAATGCTTCTTCTTCAGACATTCCATTCTGTACTTTCCATGCAACAGGCGACATCCCGTATTTGTTAACAAAATCAGTAAGTGATAAAGTGTCAGCGTCTTGCTGAGCGCTTGTTTGTTGGTCTTCTGGATTTTGTTGAGATGCTGCTTGTTGTTCTTTCTGATCTTGACTGATAATATTGCCAGCATCATCTGTAGTCAATCCATTTTCATAAAGGGCCACGCCGAAAGCTTCCCACTCTTTGTTGGACCAATTTGCACGATCAGCTGGAGTTGACTGTAAAGTGCGTTGTTTCATCTGTTCATATGTTTCTTCTTGAGGTGCGGTTTGGATTGTACTCTGACTGGAGCTTATAACTGTTGGGCTAGGTTCCGCCGTAACTTGGTTGGAGCTTGTAACTGTTGAACTAGAATATGTTTTAGATGTAGATTTGCTAGTAGATGAACTGGTTTCAGTTGTTTCTTTTGTTTTACTTATTTTTGTTTCTTGGTTAGAAGTGGTATCTGTTGATTCAGCTTTTTTATTATTTGAACAAGCTGAAAGTAGCAGAGCAGTACTTAACAACAACATAACGCTAACTTTTTTCATTTTATAATTCCTCTTTCTCGTTGTAATATGTGTGCTAACACGGGCTTTTTTATATAAGAAAACGATAAGCGCTTTCTGGAAGTCCGTAAAGATTCTTTAATTCATCGATTTTTTTAGGATATTGATCATTATCTTCTTTATAAAGAGAAACAATGAGATTAGCAGCAAAGCAATTAGCTTCGCTTTCAGATTTGCTTCTAGATGTTCTTGTTGATACATAGTAACTGGATAAGCCGCGATGAAAAATAGCGTGACCTAATTCGTGAGCGCAAATGTAGAATCTTTCCTCACAGTCTCGCAGTTCATCATTTAAGAAGATTATTGCACGACCTCTAATTTCTTGAAACTGTCCTTTGGGATTTTCGATAAAAGGAACGTATTGAATTTTAATGCCCATCTTTTCACAAATATAAAAAGGATTAGCGGACTGGTATTTCCGCTTCAACTCCTCGACTAAATTAATCGTATCGATCTCCATAAGCTCACATCTTTTTGCCTTTTTCTTTGTCTTCTTTCACAATATCCCAGAAGGTTCCAATAAGGATATCTTTTACGCGTTGGACCTGTTCAGGCGTCAGTGTTTCTCCGCCATAAGACATATTGACATTTGAATCTAGTAATTTATCAAGTTCAACTACTTCATCTTTTGTTGCCCAGTCAGGAACTTGGTTTCTACCGAGTAAATAATCAGTAGTTACATTAAAATAATCTGCTACAAGTTGTAGTCTTTTAGTACTAGGAGTTCTATTTTTCCATTGATAAATCGTGTTTTTAGGTATATTTAATTCTTCTTCCAATTGAGTTATACTTATGCCTCTTTTATGAGCTAATTCCTTTATTCTATCTAGTAAATTCATTTTCGCACCTCACAAGCTACGAAAACACTAATAAAAAAATTAGTTAAAGGTGTTGACAACTAATAAAAGTGTTAGTATACTGTTTTCGTAAGCTAAAATATTAGCTAAAAAGACTTGATAACTAATAAACACTTCACGGTCGGCAAACTCTGAAATGTAAATTACTAGGCATTTCTGTGTCTTATTTAGCTATGTCTATATACTAATAAAAATATTAGTTATTGTCAACGAATATTAGCTAATTTTTTAGCTTACAGATTATTTTTTTTAGAAAGGAGCTATTTTTATGTCTGAGAATTTAGACTTAAAAATTCGAGCGGAGATGAGAAAAAGAAGAATGACTTTCAAAGAACTAGCTGCGCTTATCGGTATTTCAGGAGCTTATTTATCAGATATTCTAAACGGCAATCGTGATGGAAAGAAAGCACAACAGCATATCGAAACAGTGAAAAAAATATTGGACATCCGATAGGGGGGGTAGGCGATGACAAAACTAAAAAAACAAGATTTTGTAAAAAAATACAATTATTCTCCATCTACTTATCAACGTCGAATGTCGGAACTAAAAAATACAGCAATTTTCTCAGCGGCGTATGAACGGGTCACAGGACAAGAAGTTTGGATCAATACAGAATTATACGATAAATTTTTGTCTTTCAAATCCTATAACAGGTTACGCACAAGAAAGGTAACACCTAAAGAATTTATCGAGAAGCATTTAGTTGATTTATAAAAAACAGAACATTTTGAGAGGCGAAGGTTAATGGGTAAATTCAACAGAGCATTAGTATTCAGCGCACCGCTAATCATCTACGCTTTAGGACTTTGGGGAAGCAAACAAGCGTTGATAGGGACAATCGTTTACATGGTCTGGATTTTTATGGGGCTTGATGAAGCTGAGTACAAAACAAAAAAGCCAGTCGGGAGGAACTGACTAATGAGTAAGGACGATATTATATTTCTGTTAACTATGTTTTGTGGGATTGGATCAATAATAATTAATTTGTATTTGATTATTAAAGAAAAATTTTTCAATTAAAATGAGTCTTTTAGCTTTAACTTAAATTTTTTTGATAATTAGCGGAGGAGCAGAAAATATGACTACAGAAGAACGGATTCCGACGGCATTAGAAAACATTGCAAATAGCCTTAGTGCTTTGCTCGAAGACACTAAAGCTAATCGTGAGTTACGGATAAAAAATCAACAAACATTTTTAGAGTTAGAAGGTAAAATTGACAATCTGACTAAAGATCCTTTTGGTTTAAAAGAAGGGAATTAAACCTTTTATTTTACTAGCATAATCCAGTATTGAATCAACCCTATCTTTGAAACGAGATTCCATTATAGCGATTGCTTCAGTTGTAATAAAAATTCTAAAAAACGTTCCACTTGCAAGAGTTCCTGATATTAATCCATGTTTTTTTAATTCGTAACATGTTGATAGTACATCTTCGACTGGCCATTCAGACATGAGATCATGATGCAAATTATCTACAGATCCGAAGTGAGAAGCATCTTTTTTCAAAGAACCAGCCTTTCTTTTCTCAACGTAAGCTTTATACATTGAAGCTAACAAATATTTTGCGTCGTTTGTAAGCAAATCTAAAATTTCCAAATATTGTCACCACCTTTTTATATTTCGACAGACCACTTGCCGATAAAAAAATTATATCAAAAGGAGAGAAATAAGAATGCAAGAATTAGTAATTTTGAAAAATAAAGAAGCTGTGACTACGAGTTTGCAAGTTGCAGAAAGTTTTGAGAAAAAGCATCAACATGTTTTAAGAGATATTGATGCACTGAAAAAAGATGTGTCCAATTTTGGACAGATGTTTTCTGAAGGTAATGAGCCAGATTCCTACGGAAGAAATCGACGAGTTTTCTTCATTAGCAGAGATGGATTTTTCTTGTTAGCTATGGGATTTACAGGAAAGAAAGCTATTTACTTCAAACAAAAATACATTGAAGCATTCAACGAAATGGAAGATGTTATTCGCAAGAATACTGTTCCTCAAACAATTGAAGACATGATGATCTACCAACTAGAAGAAATGAAAGATGTTAAAAAAGATGTTTCCATGCTTAAAGATACTATGCGAATTAGCGGACAACAAGAGTTTGAAATTAAGCAAAAAGGAAATATGAAAGTTATGGAAGTTCTAGGAGGCAAAGAAAGCCGAGCTTATGAAGAAATCAGTAAAAAAGTATTCTCAAAATTTTGGTCTGAATTTAAACGTACCTTTTCAATCCCAAGATATGGCGAGTTACCTCGTAAGAGATTCGATGATGCTGTTTCATTTATTGAAATGTGGTTACCAGAAACTGCGATCCGCATGGAAATCGATCAACTGAACAGACAACAAAGACTTTTCGGTGATGAAAATGAATAGAGCTGAAGCGCTAAGAATAGGGACGGTAATTGCTAATCGCTGGTGGAGACACAATAAACCAAACATCCTAAGCCAACAACATATTGATAAGCAAAAAGCTTGGCAACAAATAAAAAAGTGACTCAGCCGGCAAGCATAGAGTCACAAAACAAAACATATCTAAGGAGAATTTTAGCATATGAATAAAGAACTTTCCACTTTAGATCAATATTTGACTGATTCTGAATGGGGCAAGTCGAATATCAAGGAAACAAATAATCGAAAAATCAGACGAAATCTTTTGACGAACGAAGAACTACCATGTGATCAAGATGACTTGGGAAATTTTGTGAGTATTTGGGATCATGTTTACCTTATACATCTATCAAAACATTCAAATAAACCTGAATACATCTATGTCATCGAAGATGGCTTGATTGATGCGCTAGAAGAGTACGACAGAGATAACTTGATTGATATCTCTTATTACGGATCAGGTAAGAAATACATTGCTGAAATGGAGGCAGAATTTGATGAGTGAAATCAAAGGGACAACGAACTTTGAAAAACTTTTTAGTCGTAAGTTAAATAAAATTCTCAAGAAAAAAGGAAATTTTGATTATTTATCTTGGGCTCACGCGTGGGAGATTATGAAAAAGAATGATCCACAGGCAACGGTAACTATTAATGAGTATAAACACTACAGGGTTGTTTCTGGAACTCATCAAGACTTTCTTGTTGAGGAATATAAACCTTTTCTTATGGATGAAACAGGGACTTATGTATCTGTCTCAGTAACGGTTAAAGGACATACGGAAACAGAGTTATTTCCTGTTTTAGATTATCGAAACCAACCAGTTGTTAAACCAAATGCTATGCAAATCAATAACTCATTGAAGCGATGCTTTGTGAAAGCATTGGCTCTACACGGACTGGGATTATATGTATTTCAAGGGGAAGATATTCCAACACCACCTAGCACCACCTAGAATCGATACAAAGAAATTAAGCATGCTAGAGACGATTCTAGAAGCTTTCAATGAGCAGATGGGTAAAGATATGACCAAAACCTTAATTGAATATGTTAATGAGCAGACAGATAAATTAGGGCTCTTAGCTGATAACGTTGAAACTATTGAACAGTTAAGCTATGAGCAATGCGCCTTGATGGAGCGAGCAATAGCAGCTAAGAGAAAAGAATTGGATAAGAAGTGATATGAGTGTTTAAACCATTAATCGATTCATATTCAGCAGTTCTGAAAAAGTTCAAAGGGAAAGACATAGGCGCAACCATCAATGAAGAAGTAAACATTGATCGACTAAAAACAATGTACGACGGATATGATGGCGATCGAGTCATTGAAATACGCTTTATTGATCCTAGACGCTTTACAGTACAGCAACGAAACTTCATCTATGCACTCATAGGCGATATTTTCATCGATACAGGCATGCCTGCAGAGTTCTGGAAGGAATTCTTCTACTTCCGTTTTGAAGGCGTCACAGGGCGCAAAATAAGCCTCAAAGACGAATCGAATACAACCGTGAGTGATGCTAACGTCTTAGCGAATATCATCTTAGATTTCATCTTTGAACATCATGTTCCTTTCAAAGAAGGCTATGAGATTTTACCAGCGAATCAAGAATATTACTTCTACAAATGCATCACAAAAAGAGTCTGCTGCATCTGTGGCAAAACAGGAGCTGACATCGATCACTTTGACAAAGCGCTAGGAAGACGAAAGCGCAAAGAAGTTGATCATTCAGAGTACACATTTGCAGCACTCTGCAGAATCCATCACACAGAGAAACACAAAATAGGTGTGACCAATTTCAAAAATAAGTATCAAATCAAAGGAATCAAGTTAAGTCATGAAACGATTAAAAAGTTAAGGATAGGAGGATAAATTTGGCTGAGATAAGTTGGATCAAACTTAAAACTACTATGTTTGACGATGAAAAAATACGATTAATTCAAGCTGTTCCTGAGTCGGATGCCATCATCGTTATATGGATTCGATTACTAGTTTTAGCAGGAAAGACTAACGACGATGGTCTAATATACATCCAGAGGAACATGCCTTATACCGAAGAAATGCTTGCTACATTGTTCGGCAAAAACGTAAATACGGTTCGCCTAGCGCTAACCACATTGGCAAATTTCAACATGATTGATCTAGGCAGTGATGGACTAATTGCCATCAGTAATTGGGAAAAACATCAAAATATCGAGGGGATGGATAAAGTAAGGCTAAAAAATGCTGAAAGAAACCGTAAATACAGAGAAAGAAAGAGACAGGAACGTCTCAAATTGGAAAATGACGTTATCGTGACGTCACGTGACGGTACAGATAAAGATATAGAAGAAGATAAAGATATAGATAAAGAAGAAAAGAAAGGTAAGTATTCTAACGAACACTTACGCCTTGCTAAAAAGTTGCAAAGTAATTTAACTGAAGATTTTCCAAAAGAAATGAATAAAGTAGATATCGAAAAATGGGCAGACACAATCAGGTTGATGGAAGAAAGAGATAAAGCATCTATAGAAGCGATTGAGTATGTGATCAATTGGCTACCTACAAATGAATTTTGGTTTGGAAATATTAGAAGTGCTAAGAAATTGAGAGAAAAATTTGAGAAGCTCAAATTCGAAATCAAAGCAGACAAGAAGAATCATAAAAAGCAAAGTCAAAAACTACAGTACAGCAATCCTAGTGAATATGACGACTTGCCAATTTAAAAGGAGATGCATCACATGGAAAGCCTAGCAAATGCTATGGAGAAGCTAATAAGAAGAGTATTAGTGCAAAGCGGAAAATGTCCAGAATGTAGCGAACCTTTGTATAGTTGGCGAGCTAAAAATAAGGATGGTTCAGAACGTTGTAAACCAACATGCATGAGTTGTGGTTATAAAGCGTTACGTGTGAAAGAGGATATACAGACCGAACGGATATATAACGACAGCTTAAAAGCACGAGCATTGAGTTTTTTTCAAAATGGTTCGGTATTAACAGATAAAACTTTGTTTAAATGCAAAATGGAGAATTATCACGTAGTGGACCAAGAAACGAAAATTGCTTTAGAAAGAGCTAAAAGCTATGTAAATGATGTCCTACTGAACCATCCTGCACATTTCATTCTATCAGGGAAATCAGGAAGCGGAAAAAGCCACTTGTCAATGGCGACAGCTTGGGAAATACTTGAGCGCTCAAATTATGACAAGAAAATACTTTTTATAAGCTATCAAGAGTTATTAGAGCAAATAAAGTTTTCTTATAACAATGCTGAACTGAGAAAAGAAATTGAAGGATCACTTATAGCCGATATTAAAACAACTGATTTGGTGGTTTTTGACGATATTGGAGCTGAATTAGGTAGCGGGGTATCAAATAGTAGGCAGTTTACAAACAACACGTTAAACACGCTCTTAGAAGCCAGACAGAACAAGGCAACGATCATCACAACAAACTTATCTGGTCCTGAACTAAGAGAAGCCTACGGCGAAAGAATTGTTTCTAGGATATTTAAGAATTCAGAAGGTTATGCGCTGAAATTCCAACAAACAGCAGACAAGCGCATAAAACCAGTGAAAGGTAGTATCGCATGAATAAATACCGTAATAAGAAAACTGTTCATCGAGGTATCAAGTTCGATTCTATCGCAGAAGCAGAGTACTACGATCTAGCCTTATGGCAAGCTGAAGCGAACGGCTGGAAAGTAAAACTTCAGGAAAGATTTGAGCTGATGCCGAAATTTGAACTAGACGGAAAGAAGTATCGCAAGATCGAGTATATTCCCGACTTCACATTTTATAAAAACGGCAAACTTGTCAAAGTCGTAGATGTTAAAGGAATGCAGACAAAAGACTTTAAGATCAAGGCAAAGTTGTTTTGTCATCAATATCAAGTTCCGTTGATTTTAGCTAAAAAATATCGGAATACGTTCAAGGAAGAGCGTTTTTAACGAGGTGGTCCATCATGACAACAGAAGAAGTGATTCAAATGCGCATTCGAAGCATTCAGCGTGAGATTGACGATCTGGAGCGGACAAAGGCAGTGATGGTCAATGAAACGGCTAGAAAGGCAATCGATTTACACATTGAGAATTTAAGAAGGGAAATTCGTAGATTGGAGGAATGAATGTGGATAAGAAAGTAGCAATGAAAAGAATTGCTGAATTAACTAAGTCAGAATCTTGGCAAGAAGACAAAGAAATAGTTGCAGAAGTCCAAAAGCTCGGTAAATCAATGTGGACTGAAAAAACCAAACGGAGAACGCCGAGAAGAATTGCAATCTGGCATGGTGACAGAATTCTAGTAACAGGTACCGCTGAACAGTTATCTGAAATTACTGGTCTGAGCAAAAACATTATTTGGGATAGAGCTAGGAGCTTGTGGATTGATTCAAAAGGACGACAGTTTAAGTATGTGGAGGAGAAAAAATGCTAGACATGAAAATCGAAGATTATCGAATTACCAGTGATTCTAGAAACATTGTCTTATCGAAGGTAAGACGAGATGAGGAAGGAAACATCCGCTACACAGAAACAAAAGAAGAATCACGAGCAGATATCGGATACTTTCAAACTGTCTCATCGTGTTTAAAGGCAATACAACGCGATTACGTGTTAAGTGAAGAAAGAACGATAAAAAGTATTATCGAGTACAAAAAAGCGTTAGAAAACATCACTAGACAGTTTGAACAGGCATGTGAGATTGAGGAGGAGAAATAATGAACGAACTAATCGCGAAAGTAGAGCAGTGGGCAAAAGATAAGGGATTGGATCATGCGGATCCAAAAGCACAGTTTTTGAAAGTAGCTGAGGAATTCGGAGAAATCGCTTCAGCAATGGCAAGAAGTAATGATGAGCTATTTAAAGATAGCGTAGGAGACGTTATCGTCACGCTGATTATCCTTTCCATGCAAAAAGGGACAAACGTACAAGAGTGTTTAGAAATGGCGTACAACGAAATCAAAGGACGTACAGGGAAGATGGTAGATGGTGTATTCGTGAAGTCGAGTGATTTGGAGGACAGCGAATGATACCGAAGTTTAGAGCGTGGTACACACCATTTAAAGGTAAAACAATTGGACAAGAAATGAAATATGGGAAAGCAGGAAGGTTGATCACTCATGCTGAAATGGCTCCAGATAAATATGTACTCATGCAATCCACAGGATTGAAAGATAAGAATGGTGTGGAGATTTTTGAGGGGGATATAGCGCTTATCACTCATAAATCAACGAATTATGCTGATACTTATTGGCACAGTTACGTAGAAGTTTTTAGAGCAGAAAACGGAGCCTACAGAATTCGCGGTGAACACATCTACGAAACAGAATTATATAGTAATAGAAAACAATTGACGGTAGCGGGGAATATTTATAATTCACCAGAACTTTTGAAGAGAGATCGATTTATGACTACTACCGAAAATCCAGATTTATTGGAGGAACAGCGATGAATAAACAGGAGCAAAAAAACAAATTGTGGGCATTAAAATGGATTGATAAAGAAATAGAAGAAAACGAACGCCACGCACACCAAAAAACAGGTACTGAAGCAAACACGGCTTATTGGAAGGGGTATATTGCTAGCTGTAAGAATATACGATATATCGTTAAAGAGTTAGATGAACATCCAAAGCATGTGATGCCGAAGTTTTTTGATGATTGGGCAAAACGAGTTATAGCAAAACATGACGAGTTTTATGCTATTTCACTTGTTGCACGTGCAGGTTGGGGATATGGTGTTGATTTTGAACTTAGCGAGAACGGATCATCATCAGAAAACAAAGAGCTGTTGTACTGGCTTGTTGATAAATGCAGCGACAATTATCCTAATAAAAAGAAAGCAATAGAAGCTTTGTTATACGGCTACGAGGTCGAGAAAGAGCCGTTGTATAGAGTGATAATAAATAATAGATATCTTGCAAAAATGTCCAATTTTTCAGACGTCACCATATTGGTTTCAGAAGATGAAATATCAGAGTGCGCTACTGAAAGTTATGAATTAACTGAAAAACAAATCAAAGCAATTGATGAAAGATACTGGCCGTTCGCTGTGCCAGTGGAAGAGGAGGCAGAAGGATGAGCAAATTTAAAGAGAAAGTATTGTCAGAAATATCTTTTGCGATGGTTGACGATGCACCAGACTTACAAAAATTATATGACAAGGTAGCAGCTATTGATGAGCATCCGGCACTCAACGACAACCAGAAAATCGTGTTTGAGTGGCTAGAAGAATATTACGCAAAATCACAATGGCCGTTTCCTTTTTACGTGTTAAAGCATGCAGCAAACGATATGCCAGCGAATATTTTTGGTTTTTATGATGATTTTACTATGAAAGAAGAATTCGAAATCCTAGCAGCATTCGCTCAATGGTGGTTAGAACAGGAGGAAGCGGAATGAATGTTCAAAATAGCATTTTATCTATTCGATTACAAAGATGGTTCGTTTAAGAAAGTTTATTTCCATCACTGGAATGATAGCAAGCCAGTTTTTACAAAAAACAAGAGGAGAGCAAAGAAGTATTTTGATGAAAGATTAGCAAATAAAGATATAGCGCAGTTAAGAAAAGTAGAATCCCCATCTGCGAAAACATTATCTATAAAATTGGAGGAAGCATAATGAAACTAAAAGACGGATTTTACGCTAGTAGTCATGGTATCGGCGGTTTAATGCTAGATATGCCGACAAAGAACCCTAAAACACGTAAGAAATCAAAATTCAAAGTCGGTGACATGGTTCGCTGCGAAGCAGAAGGGTTCATCTATCCATTTCGTGGATATGTAGAACACGTCTATAATCACTCAGCAATCATTCGCATTGAAAACACGATGGAATGTGACAAGTGGACAGCGAAAAGCAAAGAGAATTTAGCAGTGGCTCGATTGGTGGATATGGAACTAATCAATGACAAATAAAAAAGCCGGATCGCTCCGACTGATTCAATAAATCCAACACATTTATTATATCACATAAAGGAGCGGTTTGACTTGATGCAATTGTTACGAGAGGTAGATTTCAAACAGACAAGATGTAATGCGAGAGATGTGCTGAAGAACTTTCGGCGTTTGGAGCGGATGGCAGGTCGCTCTTTGATAGATATTAAGTCGCCGATTATTACGGATATGCCGAAGGCACCAAAGCATGGCAATAAGGCAGAGGACGCGATTATTCAGATGATGGATATAGAAGCGGAGAGAGACGCGATTTTAGCGGCTTTGATGGCTCTTAGTCTGATTAGTCGTCAGATACTCTACTACAGTTTCTGTGACGTAAACAAGCACTCTAATTATGAAATAGGGCAATTGATACGAGGATATGGTGAGAAGAATGTAGAGAAGTTGAAATCCATCGCGTTGATCGAATTTGCAGAAGCATACAAAAAAGGCGTGTTAGTTCAATATCGTTAATTTTGTAGGGTTTTTGTAGGGATAGTGTAGGGTTTTTGAGCAGTTTAACGTGTTATTATGGTAGTGTCGAAAGATTAGTGATAGGTCTGAGACAAAATAATAATAAAAGGAACATCGTTTTATTATTGTTTCACAATTAAGCTTCGATAGACAGCAACGGAAATATTAAGAATAAGGATGTGAATTTCAACTCCTCCTGATTGTTCTTATTATCTATCATCCGTTGCTGTCTATTAATTTATGTATTGGAGGGAAAAGAAATGGCTATTTTAATCATAGACGAAGGAATTCAAGGAGAAAAATATGTTGATTTAACAACAGATGAAATGCGAAATGAAGTATTGAAAGTGTTGGATGATCGAATAATTCAGGTTGAAATATCAAAAACCCCGTTGCAGAAAAGCAACGAGGAGTGAATTTTACAGATGTTCTTGTAAATGTTGGCTACTACAAATCGTATTATGCCATGCGGCAGCACCGGTAAGTTTTGCTACAAAAAGGCTGTCATCTTTATCCATTACGGATTTTAGATCGTCTCTAATTTCGGGGCATTTTTTATTACTTTTAAAAAACCAAACAGATTCATTAATCTTAGCCCATTTCGAGTAAGTTTTGATTTTTTTGATTAAATCATCGTAATTCTTGCCTGAATTATTTAAATCATAACTTATGATAAAGCTGTCCATTAGGATTACCTCCATGTCATTATTTCAGCGGACCACTCGCTGATAACTAAAATTATACGCTTAGTATTTATTTTCACAATATTAATTTGTCGCTGTGGCGGAAGTAGAAGACGCAATAAAGGATGAATGAGAGTAATCCATGCAATGTTCGATTCATTGCCAGCGATTTTAGCAACTGAGGGTTGGAAATGAGCGCTCAAAGTACACGAGCAAGGCGATGTCGATAGTAATCGATGGAATCGGTGTAGGTTGCTTGATAGAGCTATAACTGCATTTCGTTTATGAGGTGTAGTTTTTACAGATTAGATCACTCTATGAGTGGTCTTTTTATTTTACATAAAGGAGGTTAACAACAATGTATAGACCACAATACTTAGAACAGAAGCATGAAGTAATCACTGTGCAAAATGGTAACGGTGAGATAGTACGAAAGTATAGAAGACCAATAAAGAGCGATACATACAAACGAAAGGAAAGCAATGAAGTTATTTCTTTTCGCAGAAGGAGAAAAGCCAAATGAGAAACTACTGGTATGTATCGCTAACTAATGAATATCCTCGAACCATTGATGATTGTTCAGTGCGTGTTGTGCGTTCTGTACAAATCAAAGGGAAGTACTCTATTGTCGAAATGCTAAGAGAAGCTACACCAAACGAAGTGGATAAATGCAAGCTGATATATTGTGGCCATGGCTATTGGAAAGACGAATATATTCAACAAAACATTGAGAGGTACATCAAATGAATGATAACTATGATTACATCAAGTTGATTGAGAAGATAAGAGCAGAAAAAGATATGGACGAACTAGCTAACTTATTCATGAACATCATTAGTTTGGTGGGGTTAAAGATGGATGAAGTAGCGGCACTAAATTATTTCATCGCTGAGCAAACAATTAGAGCAGAGCACAATGCTAAGTTCTTGAAAGATAGGTTAGATCTAGATGTAAAAGGATTAGGCGTTGAAGGGATATTCAAAGTGCAAGAAGCTTTAGTGAATGTTTATGTCGGAAAGATGCAATAGCATTAGCAAGTAATTATTGGTTGTTTTCAGGAGGGAAACTATGAAATTAAAAGATTATATCAGGGAAGGGTATAACATTGTAACTACACCAAATCTAGCTTATAAAATCCAAGAAGATTATCCCGATGCTTTAGTGTTTACTGATAGAGCTTTAGATGCCATTCCTATAGGGAAGTTATTAGTTGATCGTTATTATAGCAATAATCCAGCTGTTCTTAGTGCTAAGCCACTTCAAAACGCTTATGCTATTGAACGCTTTACTTGCGAGTTTACTGGATATGAGACGGTAGTACCAATGACAGGTGAGACAGGAAGAAAAGTAATTCAACAGATCAAAAAGAGGATTGCTGAATTGACGTTAGATGATGGAAGTAATACGAACCTTCTAGAAATCAAACTAAGAGATACTGACTCAGTACCAGAAGTTTATTATAAAGGTCAACGAATGGATGAGATGCCGATAGGTCTTGTCGATATTACTTATCATTGGCATACGGAAGAATATGAATGCCAAGTACCAAAAGGAGCTAACGACATCACTATTGAATATTATGATTCACATAATAACAAGTACTTAGATAGAAAAATCATTGGGCACAAGAGAGATATGTAAATGAAAGAAGCTAGACCTAGAGACGAGATAGACAAACTCTATAAGATGAACAAGTGGAGGAAGCTTAGAGAACTAGTTATAGCAAGAGACTTTGGTGTATGCCAAGAGTGTCAACGTCGAGGGATAGTCACAAGAGGGATAGTTGTCCATCACATAATTGAAGCAAGAGAAGATATAACTAAGTTCTGGGACATTAATAACCTAGAGCTTGTTTGCCTTGCTTGCCATAACAAAGAACATCCTGAGAGATCAGGAGGAGAAAAGAAAGTTAAGACGAAAAGAAAGGTAGTGAAGTTCTATGCAACAAGAGAGTAATGCAAAAAATAAACAGATTGAGTCTTTAGATCATCTCATTGAAGGAATTAATAAATTAAAAACGGATGTTTTGGACGGAACTGTAATTATAGAATCAACCTATGCACCTCGTGAGACTAATCACCAAGTTCTAGCGACACCTAGATTAGCGTGTGAGAGTTTACGAGTGGAAATAGAACTTAGAAGAAGTAAAGGCAAGTAGCCCCCCTATTTAGAAAAGTAGAGACAGGAGGGCGCCAAGACCGGTGAGCTCCCTCCTTCACACAAATACCGCTTTTCAATATTTTTACTGTAGCACGAGACTAGCAATATTCAGGACTTTATCTGTAATATTGATTTTATTTTTTTGATTTACGCATTTAATAACAAGTTTATGAAAATCAGATACAGAACCAGAATCACTTACTAAATTTAGTATAAATTCCATCGTACTATTAATACTAGTTTCGATTTGTTCCTTATCATCTACAAGCTTAAGAACAATTGCATCTTCATAGCAAATCTTACCTTGTTTATAATCTACCAATACTAAAATAGGGTAAGTATCAGTATACTTTAACTTCGGAATTACTTTCTTTATAGCGTTTTTTACTTCAAGAAATGATTTATTGCTGAACTGTAAATAATGAGGATTACCAGACACCTCAACCTGTATTAAGTCTTTGTCTTCGGGATTATATGCTCCATACCCAGCCCAAAAAATATCAATATCTTTCCCTGAAAATTCATTCCAGTAACAATAATTATCTTTTATGAATGAAGCATTTAGAGAATGAGGACGCGCGAGCATTATCCCAAACATTCTAGATGTCCGGGTATCACTGTAAGTCCTGTTTAAATGTTCTTCCATTGCTTGAGTATCTTTGATTGTAATCATAACTTTCACTCCGTTTTTATTTTTAATTCTACCATGAAAGAAGGTGATAAAATGCCGCAACCAGCAAAAAGTGCAAAATTACAGCTCTTACAAAAAAATCCCAATAAAAAGAACGTTAATGAATTGAAGAAGCGCGCAGAAGCTGAAGAAAGATTGCAAATGAAAAGTGACAATATTAGAGCTCCTGGCTGGTTAAACAAAAACGCTAAGAAAGCATTTGATTTTCTTAAAGAGGAATTACTCGAAATTGAATTAATAACAAATGGTGATGTTTATCCATTAGCGATGTACTGTTATTGGTATTCCGAACATTTAACTTTACAAGAACAAGCAGCTAAGGCGCAAAAAGATGATCCAGAAGGAATAGGTAATCCTTTAATCAAACAATTAGACACTTGTTCAAAAAACATGCGATCCTTTGGAAGTGATTTAGGATTATCGCCTTCAGCAAGAGCTAAATTAGCTATAAAAATGGCTCAAAGCGAGGATGATGATGAATGGACTTGATGTCATTATCATATTCAGAACTTGAAAGATGGTGGGCTGATTACAAAGAAGAACAAGCTACATGGGGAGGAATCTTATTAGAACCATATCCTGAACTGTTGACTACTTGGTACGCTGAACGATTGATTGATGGATCTATACCAGCGAGTAAAGAAAACATCCTGGCTGCTAAACGTCATGTATTAGATTTAGAACGGCAAGGAACAGAAGAATTTCCGTGGATTTTCGATGAAGAAATTGGACATCGTCCCATTCGTTTTATTGAAGATAATTGCCGCCCGACTGAAGGTGACTTTGACCGATTTATTTTGCAACCATGGCAACATTTTATCATCGGTTCGATGTTCGGATGGATTCATAAAGACACAGGAATTCGACGTTTTCGTGAAGCTTTGACATTCGTTGGTCGTAAAAATGGAAAGACATCTCTTATCAGTGGGCTATCTGCTTACATGCTTGGATATGATCATGAACAAGGTGCCAATGTCTATGTGTTGGCCAATGCAAAAGATCAAGCCTCTATTTTGTTCGATAAAACCAAAGAAATGGTGAAACAATCGCCGCGTTTGGATAAAAAATATAAGCCACAAAGATCCTTAATTAAAGATGAGGCTACTTTCTCTAAAATGGAAGCTCGAGCATCTGATAGTAAAAAGCTGGATGGCTTAAACACTCATTTTGCGATTTTTGATGAAATTCATGAATTCATTAATTTCAAATTGATCAATGTCATAAAAAAATCTCGTGGTACACGAAGACAACCGCTGATCGTATATATAACTACAGCTGGTTATGTTCTTGATGGGCCGCTTATGCAATATTATGACAATGCACTCGATTGTTTAGAACATCTCGAAGATGGACTAGATGAACGAGTTTTTTATTTTGTAGCAAAGCTAGATGATGTTTCTGAAGCGGATGATCCAAGAAATTGGATCAAAGCTAATCCAAATATCGGATTGATGTCATTTGTTGATTTGGTAACTGATTGGAAAACAGAGCGTAATAGTCCCCAGGAACGAGCGGACTGGATTACTAAGCAGTTCAATCTATTTTCTGATATAGACGAACTATCGTTTCTAGATATGCAGACAATCAATAAGAATAACAAAATAATTGATTGGGAAATCATGGAAGGTGAAGAATGTGTTGGAGGATATGATTTATCAGAAACACAAGATTTCACGTCGGCTAATTTAGAATTTCCTATTTACGAAACTGGAGAAATAGCAGTTCTAGAACATAGTTGGATTTCGCAAGAGAGATATAACAACGACAATAATAAACAACGGTTGGATGCTTGGATAAAATCAGGTGATCTAACTGTGACACCAGGCAGTTATGTCGATTACCAGTTTGTTTTTGACTGGTTTGTTGAACAATCAAAAAAATATAAAATACTGAAAATCAGATATGACAGGAGAAACAGTTTGATTTTGAATCGGCAAATGATTGACTACGGGTTTGTGATGGAAGAAGCTATTCAAGGTTTTACAACTCTTGGCGGTCCGATGAAGGATCTAAAAGAACGCTTTTTAGATGGCAAGGTCATTTATAACCGGCAGAAAATTTTTCGCTGGTATTTATCGAATGTAAAGTTAGTGCAAGATAGAAATAATAACTGGATGCCTACTAAACAATCAAAAAATAGAAAAATAGATGGCTTTGCCGCTGTATTGAATAGTCATGTCAGCGTAGTTGAAATGTTTGCTACAAAATCTAAACAGAGCGGAACCATTGGTTTTATAAGCGTCAGAGAAATGATGAGGGGAGGTAAATAATGAATAAGTTTCAAAAAGTGGTTAATAGGGTAACTCCAAAATTTATCAAACAGGCAATTATAAAAGATTACTCAACTAGTAGTAATTTCAAGGCTTGGTTTGGTAAGACTTTTTTTGGAATAGAAAATTCAACTCTTGAAACCAATGAAAATATTTTTTCGGTCGTATCTCGTTTAAGTAATACATTGTCTAGTCTACCATTCAAAAAATATCTGAATTACGATCAACAATTTGATGAGTCTATGGACCGATTAATATATTTTCCTAACAAAAATCAAACTTTGGACCAAATAATTAATGTACTTGAAGTTAGCAGGAATACAAATGGAAACGGCTATGCTTTGATTATTAGAGACTTTAGAGGGCAATTTGATACATTGGTCCCTTTCAATCCAAATTATGTTGAACCGGTAATTGAACAGGATAGTAAAGAATTATGGTATCAAGTGAATAATGATGGCAAAACATTCTATTTTCATAATACTGATGTTATTCATGTACGACATATTGCGGGAAATGGAAATTGGAAGGGAATAAGTCCAATCCAAGTATTAAAAAATTCAAATGATTTTGATAAAGCGGTTCGTGAATTTTCTTTAAAAGAAATGCAATCCTTACGAGATTCATTCATTTTAACTTATGCCACTAGCGTTGATGAAGAAAAAAGAAAAGCCGTTGTGGAAGATTTTAGACGTTTCTATGAAGAAAACGGTGGCGTGCTTTTCCAAGAACCGGGTGTAACTATTGAAGAAATGAAACGGAACTTTGTAGCAACTGACATGAAAATCACTGAAGAAATTACTCGAGATCGTATTGCTAATGTTTATAACGTTCCTAGCATTTTCTTGAACTCTGACAGTAGCAGCTTTTCTTCAAATGAACAATTGATGCAACTATTCGTTAATATGACACTTACTCCGATTGTGAAGCAATATGAAAGAGAGTTTAATAAGAAAATACTTCAAAAAAACGAAAGAATAAAAGGTTATTATTTTAAATTTAACATGATGGGATTACTTCGTGGAGACAGTGATGCACGTCAAAAGTTTTACCATGGCGGAATACGCGATGGTTGGATGTCTCCTGACGAGGCAAGAATGTTAGAAGAAATGCCTCCACGAGGTGGAAAAGCTGCTGATCTATGGATTTCAGGTGATATGTATCCGCAAGAAATGGATCCAACATTAAGAAAATCGAATAAATCTAGTGAAACAGACGTAACTAAAAATAGTTAGGTCTTTTTTATTTTGCCTTGAAAGGAGGGTTGAAATGAAAAAGTTTTGGGAATGCAAACAGTCTGCTAATCAAAATGAAGCAGATGTTTTTATATTTGGAGAAATTGTCTCCTTCAAATGGGACGACACAGACACTACTGCAGCAAGTTTTCAAAAAGATTTGAAGGAGCTTGGAGAAGTTAGCCAGATTAATCTTCACATAAATTCACCAGGTGGTTCTGTTTTTGAAGGAATTGCAATTGGAAATATGTTGCGACAGCACAAAGCACGTGTTGTAGCTCATGTGGATGCTTTAGCGGCATCAATTGCCAGTGTGATTGTAGCAAGCTGTGATGAAGTCATTATGCCTGAGAACAGCATGTTAATGATCCACAATCCTTGGACAATTTCAATGGGAAATGCCAAAGAGCTACGTAAACAAGCAGATGATTTGGACAAAATAGCTGAATCTTCTGTAGTTACGTATTTAGCAAAAGCTGGTGAAAAGTTAACAGAAGAAAAAATAAAACAAATTATGGACGAAGAAACTTGGATGTCTGCTCAAGAAGCATACAATTACGGTCTTTGCGATGTGGTTGAGTCAGCTAATCAAGTTACAGCTTCAATCAGTCAAAAACTGTTTGAAACGTATCAAAAAGTTCCAGAAAAACTTTTGGACTCTAGACAAGAAGACTCGAGAGACCAAGAAAAAATAGAAAAAATCGTTGAACATGCAAAACAAAACAAAGCCTTGATAGGCACAATTCTAGGAGGATTATAAATGAAAACACTGTATGAATTAAAACAAGATTTAGCTACATTAGGACAGCAAATTCAAAAACAAAACGATACGATTATGCAAAAAGCAACAGATCCAGGGACGAGCGCTGAAGAGTTAGTTCAAATGCAAAAATCAAAAGATGATTTACAGCAACGTTTCGATATTATCAAAACTCAACACGACCAAATGGAAGCAGAACAAAAGGCTAATTTGTTAAAAGGACAATTTACTACTTCTGAAAATCCTAAACAAAAAGTAATTGATGCAAAAGCAGAATTGATTCGCAAAACCATTGCAAAAGAAGCTGTTCCATCAGATGTTTTACAAGTATTAGGCGATGATGATGCATCAAAAGGTGGGAAATTCTTACCTAAAACAGTAGCTACCGACATTATCTCTGAACCGATTGTAAAAAATCCATTAAGAGATGTTTCAGCTATCACAAATATTCCTAATCTAGAAATTCCAAAAGTTTCTTTCACATTGGATGATGATGATTTTATTGCAGATATGGAGACAGCAAAAGAACTGAAAGCAAAAGGGGATACAGTAGCTTTTGGACGTCATAAGTTTAAAGTTTTTACTGGTATTTCTGAAACTATCTTAGCTGGAACAAATACGAATTTAGTTTCAACTGTAGAGCGTAATTTACAGTCTGGTGTAGCTGCAAAAGAGCGTAAAGTTGCGTTTGCTACAACTCCTAAAACTGGCGAAGAACATATGAGTTTTTATGACGAAACGGAAGTAAACATTAAAAAAATCGAAGGTGAAGATTTATACAAAGCAATTAAAGCTGCTATTGCCGATCTACACGAAGACTATCGTGAAAATGCAAAAATCATGATGAAATATGCCGATTATTTAAATATCATCGAAACCCTAGCTAACGGAAGTGCCACTCTTTATACAGCACAACCTGAACAAATTTTAGGTAAACCAGTAATCTTTACTGATGCTGCTGTTACCCCTGTTATCGGAGATTTTTCATACTCACACTTTAACTACGATATCGGTGCGACGTACGAACAAGATAAAGACGTGAAAACAGGTGTTAATTTGTTTGTTGTCACAGCATGGTTCGATCATCAAATCAAACTAGCGTCAGCATTCCGTCTAGCTACGATAAAAAAAGCGTAGCCCCGGCAGTCGTCGGGAAAGTGACCCCGACTGCAGATGGGGCAACTATCGAACTTAGTTAGGCGGTGTATTCATGATTCTAGATCCTAAAAATGAACAAGATTTAGAAGAAATTAAAGAGGCGATTCGTGAAGATTTTTCTGACGATAATACTGGCATTAAACGATCTGCGGCAGCTGCTATTGCATACATCAAAGGAGCTATCGGACAAGATAAGCCTTCTTTTTATGAAACAGATAACGATTCCACAGATCTTTTAAACCTTTCTATCTTGATGCTGACGGATCATTACTATCATGCACGCTCAGCTACCATTGAAACAGCGAATGCAACTGGAGGTTTAAGAGAGTATGATTTAGGCTTCAACTCTCTTATTCTTCAACTCAAAGCGAGTTATAAAGTATTCAAAGAAGGTGAGTCCACTGAAAAGGTCTAGTACAAGAAAATTAAATACAAAAGTTTTCTTTTATCAATATAAACCTTCAAATGGGCCTGAACCCGGTAATGATGAGGAAAAAATATTGTATAAAACAAGAGCTGAAATATACGATCCATCAATGAAGGACCTTGAAGTTTTGAATGGATTAGATAGTAAGTTGGCTGTCACTCTGGTGATGCGTGATCCGAGAAAAAAGTATACTCCGGACAATAAAGATTTCGCAGAAATAATTGATTATCGATATTCCGGACTCAGATGGAATATCGTGGAAGTACGACATGATTTAGCCTCAAATGAGTTTGTCACACTTTTATTAGCGGTGATAAACGATGAGTAACGTAAAGTTTGAAGGCGTTCAAGAAACAATCCAAGCTTTAGAGAAAAAGTTTGGAGAAAAGAAAACTAAGACATTAACAAAAAAAGCAATCAATGTTGGCGCTGAAAAAGTAGAAAAACAGTTGCAAACGGACATGACCGTTTTTAAAGACAAAGGTTATACGATCGATGAGGTTGTTCGCAAGAACGCTACGTATAGAGATTACAAGGCAGAAGCTGAAATCGGTTGGAATGGTCCACATCAACGATATAGAATCATTCATTTGAATGAATGGGGATATACACGAAAGGGCAAACAAATTAGACCGAGAGGATTCGGTGTAATAACAAAATCACTTAAGAATTCCGAGCCGTTGTACTTTGATGCTGTAGGGGAGGAGGTTAAAAAGAGTTTATGAAAGATATGCTTAATATCATTTACGAGGCTCTTTGTTTGAATGAGTATATTCATTCAATGACCTACAACGAGAATACCGAACAATATCGTATTAAATTTTATGAGCAGCCTGAAACCGCCGATAAAACAGGTCCAATGATCACAATTCGTCCTGTAGATACACCTAACGAAGCGTACCACGGAAGTAACAAAGAGCTTTCTGTGGAGCATATGATACAGATTGACGTTGAATCGAAATATAGAACAACATGTAAGCAGATTCAATATGAGATAAAAAAAGAGATGAAAAAACTAGGCTTTGGCCAAATTTCCGGGAAAGGATTAGATGAATATTTTTCTGAAACAAAACGCTTTGTAGATGCGCGCCGTTACGAAGGAAATACAAAAATTTATGATACCGAATATTAGAAATTAAGACACGAAAACAACGTGTCTTTTTTTATTACCCAAAATTAGGAGGAAAATTTTATGACTTTAGTAGGATTCAAAAAAATGACAATCGGGGTCTTTGACAGCACAGGGAAGATTCCAGCAGCAAATTTATATGTAATTGAAGGTAAACAAGACGAAGGAGCAACTGTATCTGCTGAAATCAGTGGGCTATCAAAAGAACCATCAAAAGTTTACGGATCGAACATCGCTTACTATGTCTCTCAAAAAGGAACAGGCGATGTTTCAGCTACTTTTGGATTGTTAGATTTACCAACAGAAGTAAATGACAAAATTCTTGGTTACAAAACTGATACAAACAAAATTAGCTTCTTAGGAGAAGATACTGAGCCACCATATTGTGCAATTTTGATGGAATCGGAGGATTTGAACGGCGATACAGCGATGCTTGCGATGTTCAAAGGAAAATTCAGTCGGGAATCTATTAATCTTAACACTACGACAAATGAAGCTTTCGAACCAGAAGCAGAAGAATATGTATTTTCAGCGATTGCCAATGATGTTGAAGGTGATGCTAAAGGCCAAACAGTCGCAAAATATGTTGGAGACGAAGAAGCTTCTATTACTGCTTTGAAAGAGATGGTATTTCCTACAGCGGGGGAGTAACTAGCCCCGTTGTTGGAGCAATCACTCCCACTATTAATGGGGCAACAGTTGAATTAAGTTAGGAGGATAACTATGCCAGATACATTTAAAATCTATAAAAAAAATGGTACTGAATTTACAAAAGTCGCAGAGGGTGAAAGTCCACTTTCTATTACTGGAATTGCAGCAAATACTCAAGTTGCTAAAGGAGATTATCAAGCTACGCGTGTGGTCGGAGGTCAAGAATCAGTAAAAGTAGATATTCCTGCATTCACCACTCTTCCAATTTCAGTTACTGGTGTGACGTTGGATAAAACGACAGCTGAAGTTGAACAAGGCGGAACCTTAAAATTAACTCCTACTGTAACACCAGCAAATGCAACAGACAAAACAGGAAACTGGAGCAGTTCGAATACAGCTGTAGCTACGGTTACTGGAGGCAACGTTACAGTAAAAACAGACGCTGAAGTTGGCGGAACTACAGAAGTTTCATTTACTACTACGGATGGCGGTAAAGTAGCAAAATGTACTATTACAGTTATTGAAAAAGCAGCGGGCTAGTCTTCGGACTAGCTTTTTTATTTGGAAAATAATGGAGGAATCTAAATGGCAAAAGTAAGAATTGAATTGAAAGAAGAATCAGGAAAGAAAGTCTATGAAAACATAGACACAACAGGGAAAGATTATCGAAAAGCTTTAGAAACAATCAAAAAGCTAAATGAAGATGGAGTAATGATTTGGAATCGTTTAGACATTTATTTGGATTTTGCTGTAGGTATCTTCAGGGATAGCAAATTGACAGCTGAACAAATTCTTGATGGCTTACCATCTGAGAAGGTAATGAGCACATTGGACGACATCCTAGGAGAAGTAATGGGGATTGAAAGCAATCCAGACCCAGACGCAAAAAAGTAACACCCGAAGAAGCAGAAGAAATGTACTTAAACCTATGCAGAGAGTTAGTGAAAGCGGGATGGTCACTATCTGACATAGAAGATAATTCCTTTGAAATGATGATGAAAATTGCGTGCACTTCGCCTAAGAAAGAGAAACAAAAAGAAGTTGATCTTAAAGACTTCTTGAAATCCATGTAGAGAGGAGGTAAACATATGGCAAATGGAAAACCTTTAGGCAATATGATTATCAAACTAGACTTAGACAGTTCAGCCTTTTCAAAAGGTCTAGCCGGAGCTAAAAACGCTGTTAACCATCAAATGAAAGCAATGAAATCACAGATGCAAGTAATGAACTCTTCAGGGGATTCTCTCGGTGCTTTACAAGCAAAATACATTGGTTTAGGCGGAGTTCTACAAGCAAATGAAAAGCAAGTAGAATTGCTCACTAAGGCTTATAAGGATAGTTTTGACTCTAACGGAAACGCTACTGCTTCGACTGCTAAATACGCTAATCAATTGAATCAAGCAACAGCTAGATCAGCAAGTTACGAATCTCAGATGAAAACAACTGTTGGACAGATTGCTCGGATGAAAGTGGAAACGGAAGGGTTTACGGGGAAACTAAAGGCTAATTCTGATGTATTGATTAATTCTGGGAAAAAAATTGAAGCCTTTGGTAAAGGAGTTTCTGGGATAGGATCTGCCCTAACTGTTGGAGTAACAGCTCCGATAGTGGCAGGTGCAACTGCTGTTACTAGTGCAGCTATTTCATGGGAAAGTGCTTTTGCAGGTGTAAAAAAGACTAATGATGAAGTTGTAGACTCGAATGGGAACGTAGTTTATTCCTATAGCGACTTAGAGAAAGGTCTGCGTAATCTTGCCACCCAATTACCTGGTAGCCATCAAGAAATAGCAAATGTAGCCGAAGCCGCTGGGCAATTAGGAATAAAGACTGAAAACGTAGTTAGCTTCACTAAAACGATGATAGACATGGGTGAATCGACTAATATGTCGGCTGAAACTGCGGCAACTTCTTTAGCACGATTTGCTAATATAACCCAAATGTCTCAAAAAGACTTTGATAAATTAGGATCAGTCATTGTTGATCTAGGTAACAATTTTGCTACAACCGAATCAGAAATCACTGAAATGGGACTGCGGTTAGCGGGTGCTGGTAAACAGATTGGAATGAGCCAAGGCGAAATTCTAGGATTTGCTACTGCTCTATCCTCTGTTGGTGTCGAAGCTGAAGCAGGTGGGTCTGCCTTTTCGAAGGTCATGATCCAGATGCAACTAGCTGTAGAAAAAGGATTTGGCGCTTTTGATCAGCTGAAACAGATGGCAGAAGAACAAGGTGTTCCGTGGGTTAATTTAGTAAATGCTGTGAGAGACGGTGGAAAATCGTTAAAAGCAGTATCAGAGCAAATGGGATTCACTTCATCTGATTTAAAGAAAATGTATAAAGAAGCGGACAATTCGAAAAGTTCGCTTGAAAATTTTGCGAATGTGGCAGGTGTTACAAGTGAACAATTCCAGAAGTTGTTCAAGAGTGATCCTTCAGAAGCAATCATCAAGTTCATTCAAGGGCTGAAAGATTCAGAAAAACATGGGACTTCAGCAATCAAAGTTCTGGATGACATGGATATAAAAGAAGTTCGACTACGCGACAGTTTATTGAGAGCTGCAAATGCTAGTGACATATTCAAAGGAGCAATTGAAAAAGGAAACGGCGCGTGGAAACAAAATACAGCTTTAACAAATGAAGCTAATAAAAGATACGAAACAACTGAATCAAAGCTAAAGATGTTGAAAAACGAAGTGATTGATACAGCAATCGATCTTGGAGGTCCATTTGTAGACGCGTTGCGTGATGGTCTAAATGTATCGAAACCATTGATAAAAAACTTAGGGAATATGGCGAAAGCTTTCTCGGCTATGAGTGATGATCAACAAAGAAACATTATCAAATGGGTTGGATTAGCAGCAGCAGCTGGTCCAGCGCTGAAGCTTTTAGGAACTGGTACTTCAGTAATAGGTAAAGTTACTTCAACTACTGGAAGATTGACGAAAAGCCTTGTTGATTTAGCAGCGAAAGCAGCAGAAAAGAAGGCTATGGATGCCTTTGCATCGTCGGTAACAACAGCTGGTGCTGCAGCTGCAAAGACAGCAGGAGCTGGAGGTATTGGCGGGTTAGTCCCTATGATGGGAAAAACAGCTAGTGCTGCAAGTACTGCTGCGGGCGCCAGCGGAATAGGCGCAATGACAACATCACTAGGTTTATTAGGTCCTGCTCTGCTTGGTATTGTTGGCGTTGGTGGCGCACTAGCAGTTGGCTATGGAGCATGGAAATTATTTGGTGAAGAAGCATGGAATTCCTCGCAAAGAGTAAAGCAATGGGGAACAGATGTCGGTGAGGAAATAGATAGTACTCTTGACGGAGTACAGAAGAATATTGAAGGTGCAAATGGTCAATTCGGGCTTCTCAAAGAAGGATTTACTGTTGATGATGCGAATAATATGGCGGCTAATTTCGCAACCGCTGGAACATCTTTAGAAACATCTTTAACAGGTAGAATAAAGGCATTAGACGATGCACTAAAAGGGCTACCTCAATCAGTTCAGGATGCCATGAAAGAAGTAGCTGAATCAGAAGAAGAAACCTTAGGGCAATCTCTTTCTAAAATAAAAGACAACAATGAAGAAATAAAAAAAATCAGAGAAAGAGCCGCAAATCAGAACAGAGACTTGACTGTTTCAGAACTACAACAGATACAGGATCTAATGAAAGGAACTTCTCAAGCGTATGTGGATACGCTCGATGTTTCTGCTAAAGACAGAAAAAAGATACTATCAGCCATGAATGGTGATGTTGCACAGGCTACAGAAGAAGAAGCGAAGACGTGGTTACAATCTTTAGCGAAACAAAAAGCTGCAACTACCGAAAATTATAGACAAATGCTTGAAGAAAAAAAGGCGGCTTTAAAGGAAAAGGGAGTAAGCAAAGAATTCATTGATGCATTAGAAGATGAAATGAATGATTACATCAAAACTACAAATCAAGGATTCGATAGCCAAATAGCTGCTATAACAAATAAATATCCACAATTGATTAACGAAGTGAGTTTATCAAATGGTCAATTATTTAGCAAAACGGCAGCTGCTATGGACAATACTGGTCAGTATACAAAGGTTTTTCTCGAAAGTAATGAAAAGATTTTAGCCCAAGCGAAGAAAACATCGGATGAAATAGCAGATAATGCCGAAAAAAATGCAGAACAACTTGGTATGGTAGCTGATGAGGCTACGCATGCTGGATCAACTTGGAATGGCTTAGTTTTAGACGAAAAAACAGGAAAAGTAAAAACTAATGTACAAGAAGTAGTGAATGAAGCAACGAAGGATTTCACTAAATGGAATGAACTGAAACCTGTTGTTCATGATGCGAAACTAACAACGAATGCAAAAGATGTCATTTCCATAGCGGCAGTACAAAATGGCTATTGGGATGATATGGAATGGAAAGAAAAAGAAGCATTATTAGAAGATGAGTGTTCTAAAAATGTATACAAGGCTTTAGAAAATGCTGGTAAATGGAATGAGTTAGATATTCCTTCTAAAGAAGCAATCCTAACTTCAAATACTCCTGAAGTTATGGGTGAAACTCTCATGAATTTGGGACTATGGGATACTTACAAACTTCAAGTGAAAGATTTAGATTTGAATGCGTATAAAGTATACGATGCTATCGATGGATCAGAAGAAAAATTAAATAGTTGGGCTCAATTAGATAACCCCACAAAAGAATTGTTATTAGATAACTCAGATTTTTCTACAAAACTTTTTAATTCAGAAGAAATGTTTAAACGTTGGAATCAGTTATCATCTAATGCAAAGTTTCTTTCAGCTAATAATACTAAATTTACAGAGGTTCTTTTATCATCTGACAGAATGTGGAATCAATGGGTAAACCTTCCTGATAATGAGAAAAGATTACTTGCAGATAACGAAGATTTAGCTACCACTGTTTTATCTTCAGAAGAAATATACGGAAGATGGACTCAATTACCAGATAATCAAAAATATATGTTAGCTGACAATACTGACTTAGCAAACAAAATATTCGCTTCAGAAGAATCATGGAAAGCATGGAAAGCAATTCCAGACACAGTTAAAAACTTGCTTGGTAATAATATTGATTTACTGGCTAAAGTGAAAGACGGGACTGTAAGTGTAGAAGAATATAACAAAGTTATGCCACTTCTTAAAACTCTATATGGAGATAACGTTAATTTAAAAGAGGCAATCAGTGGGGCTAAAAGCTCTATAGAGAATTACAACAAAAATATTTTTCCTAATGATAAAACTGCAGTAGGACACGATGAGGCTTCACAAGCTGCTAAAGATGCATTTGAAGCGTTCAACATCTTCCAAACAAAAATACCAGATAAAATTACTAAAACTGTATCAGCTGACTTTATAGGTCCTATGCCTAATGCTAAAGGAACGAACTTCCATCCTGGCGGAGCAGCTATGGTAAACGATCAAAAAGGACCTACTTATGAAGAGCTTATAACCTTGCCAAGCGGAGAAGCTTTTATACCTAAAGGACGTAATGTCGTTTTAGACTTACCAAGAGGTTCGAAAGTACTGAACGCCACTAAAACTAAACGTCTAGTACCTAAATATGCTGATGGTATAGGAAACATAACGACGGTTTCATCTACGCTAAACTTAGATGCTTTAATTTTAGCTATTAACGAGCTAACGACGGTATTGAGAACTCAACTGATGGCAGGAATGCCTAATGCTAAAGATACTAAACTATCAGATGAAACAAAAGTTGCCGATCCGATTATTCCGGACAGTCTTTCAGGAAAATCAGATCAGTATCTAGGAATTGGAGCTCAATGGTTAACTAATCTAATGAATGGTTGGAACTCAGCGGTTCCTCAATATATGAATAGTGAAATGGCTTTTATTACAAACTATCTCAATGCGCTAAAACTTCAAAACAATCCTAATTATACGCAAGGAGCAACATGGAATAAGAACTTACTGAATGGATGGAATAGTTTAACTGGGACATTTATTGCTACAATCAATTCATTTTGTAATCAAGCAATGGTTACGCTTAGAAACTACAACACTCCTATGTACAACAATGGCCGAATGTGGCAGCAAAATAATCTTAATGGTTGGAATTCATTGTATGGATCATTCATAGCCCGTGTAAATCAGCTTGGTAACGATTCGATTAACAACCTTCGTTCTAAAAGCGGTGGTTTTTACAATGCAGGGACATTCTTGTTGCAATCTTTAATAAACGGAATGAATTCGTTAGGTAATTCTCTTTCTACAACAATGAACAATGTCGCTAATACAATGGTTGGTGGTATGGGCAAAGGGGTTAATGGCGTTATATCGGGAGTTAACTATGTGCTTAAGGAAGTCGAGTCAAGTAAGAATATCGGAAACTGGCCAATTCCACAATACGCTAAGGGAACTGATGGACATCCTGGTGGACTTGCTATGATTAATGATCAAAAAGGCCTAGTTCACGAAGAATATGTTCAGATGCCAGATGGACGTGGTTTTATTGCCAAAGGTAGAGACCTTCTTGTTAATTTGCCTAAAGGTGCTCAGGTCTTAAATGCTTCTTTAACAAAGAAATTAAAGGAACGTTTAAATATTCCACACTACGAAAAAGGTATTGGCAATTTAGATATTGTTGATTTGTTAGATGATGAAAAAAGAATGTTAGAATTCTTAACTAGCAAAGTTGACTTTTCAGGTATTAATGAACCATGGCTTGATATGACTAAATCAGGAACGTCATTAATGTCCAAAGCTGCAAATACAATGCTTCAATCAAAATTAAGTGAATTCTTCACTCATGGCAATTTTGATGGTGCAGTAAATGCCAATGGTGTTTATCAATATTTAGTTGATGTTGCACAGAAAGTAATGGGTAAGTTCCCCGGACTTACAGTAACTTCTGGATATCGAGCAGGAGACGCCTACTATCACGGAAAACGGCAAGCTATCGACTTGGCTTATCCAGGTATATCTGGAGATCCGAGATATACAGCAGCAGCAAATTACGCTTTTGAAAAGTTCCCTTCAAAAATTGCGTATGTCATTACGAATGGACGTGTACGTGACCGCATGGGATTATCTGGAACAGGGTCAAGCGGACAATGGACGAATTGGCCAGATGGCGATCACTTCGATCATATTCATTTAAACGGTTCGATGGGGTCTGGCGATATATTCAATGGAGGAGTTGGAGGAAGTGGTGTTGCACGCTGGCGTTCTTATGTGTCTAAAGCATTGAAAATGAATGGATTACCAGCTACAGCAGCTTATATAAATGCCTGGATGTCCCAAATCCAAACGGAATCTGGTGGTAATGAGAAAGCAATCGGCGGCAATGATGGGCTTGCTGAAGGCAATGCAACAGGATTACTTCAAACGAAACCCGGAACTTTTGCAGCTAACGCTTTTCCTGGTCACGGAAATATTATGAACGGATTTGATAACATGTTAGCAGCAATCAATTATGCTAAGAAACGTTACGGAATTGCAGGTATGTTGCAAGTTATCGGGAAAGGACATGGATATGCCAATGGCGGATTGATTACCAAAGACGGACTATATCGAGCGGGAGAAGGAAATAAACCAGAAATGGTTATTCCATTGACAAGAAAAACAAGAGCTATTGAATTGATGGGTCAAGCATTAGCTTTTCTTTCTGGCGATGACAAGAAACGCTCCAACACTACAAATACAGCTGATAATTCAGCAGAGCTTGTAACTTTGATTAAACAGCAACAAAAACAGCATAATGAGTTAATGATGATTCTTAGAGCGATTCTTGGAAAAGATTTAAGTCTCAAGTCTTCTGACATTGGACAAGCTGCTAATCATTATATGGGCTCTGATTTGAATAAACTTCGATATACGAATGGAGGTGTTTGATAATTGTTTTACAAATTACAGTTCAATCAAAATGGGAAGTTGTTTGATCCGCAAAGAAAAGAAAAAATTGTATGTAAAGAAATCAAACGTCAAGCACCAGTGTATGAAGTGAATTACGAAGATTTTGAAGGGACGAACGGTAGCAGAGAAGCTAATGCTAGTTTTCGTCCTTTTGAATTAGTGCTGACTTTTGATATCTTTTACAAAAATAAGCATGATAAAGAACTGCTATTAACAGAGTTCTATGAGCTAATTTTTGTTGGTTATCAATATTACATTTCCTATGATTTAAGTCCAGGGAAAAGATTCAAAGTAAATCCAACAAATTTTGAAATTACTGAGGAAGAGAACGATTATTCTACGATAGAAATAACCTTTAATATTCCATCAGGGAGTGCTGAATCCATCGCAACCACTTTAACGGATTTCATTCTAGAGGAAGAATGGCAATTCTCGCAAGGTCTAGTGGCGGAAGATTACAAGTATACGCATCAGACTAGTCACTTCATTATTTACAATGCTGGAAGCTTTGAAATTGATCCACGTGAACATTATCTGCGGATCGTATTAGAAGGAGAATCAGAAGGAAATGTGACGATTTTCAATAAAACGACTGGTGATCGATTTATTTACTATCCATCACTTTCTACGAATCTCGGACAGACATTAGTCTTGGATGGCGTGATTCCAAAATTGAACGGTGTAAGTTGTGGGATCAATACGAATCATGGCCTAATCAATTTGGTTGAGGGAGCCAATGAAATCGAGATCCAAAATATTACTCGCGTGAAATCTTCATGGGATTTCCGTTTCTTATATAAGTAGGTGATTGAGTGACTGATTTAATTATTCGAAATTATGAACAAACCAAAGAAGAAATCCTTGTCGGTTATGACAAGGGTTCTTTTTATGAAAACTGGCAACAAAATGAAACGTGGGAGATTGGCTTTACCGTTACCAGCAATTCGTTGAATCAAGAAGTATTTGATTTAGTCGAATACGAGTCTTCAGTTTTCTACAACGGACAGGAATTTGTGATCAAAGAAATGACTCGCAAAGCACTTGGACAGTTGTTGACGAAACAAGTAGTTGCGACACATATCTATTACACGGTTCAAGATGGCTATCAGTACAATACAGTAACTGGTGCGAGATCTATTAGCCAGTTACTCACACATGTATTTAGTGCAGGTAGTCGCGGCTTTACATGGGAAGTCATTGATCCAAACAAGAAATTTCTTACAGTCGAACAAGAAAACTTCGGTAATGCGAATTATTTGAAGCTGATCAATGAGATTCTGTCTGACTATAATGCAGTCGTGATTCCGAATAATAAACATCTAACTTTCTATCCTGCCAGTGAGTACGGCCAGCAGACGGAAGAACAGATTCGCTATAAATACAATACAGATGAAGTGTCATTCGATATTGATACGTACAGTCTAAAAACACAAATCAAAGGCTATGGAAAATTGAAGGATGGCTCAAATACTGAGAATCCTAAAGATAGTGACTATAGATTTACTCCTATCACTTACACAAGTCCTGAATCACAGAAGTGGGGAATCAGGATACAAGATCCTGTTAAAGACGAACGGTATACCGTATCAGGGAACATGCTCGAGCGGTTAAAGACAGACTTGCAAGACTATCCAAGTATTTCGGGATCTGTAACGTTGAAATGGAAAATCAGTCCCGAAAAAGGCGATCATGTCCCATTCATTTATGAACCTTTAAATATCAATACGTACATTCAAGTGGTAGGAATCAAGGCGTATCCAGCAATACCAAATAAGCCACCAGAAATCACATTGAGCAACACAAAGAAAACAATGACGTCGATACTCGCTGAAATGGCACAGAAAGGAGTGATTTGATGGGGTTATTAAAATTAATCAGTAACCGTATCTCTACAGAATGGAAAGAGAAATTCAATAAAAACATTGACTACCTCAATGATCTTGAAAAGAAATTGTCTGATCAAGACAAATCAACGAATAGTCGTATTGATAATCTCGTAATCAACTCGGGTGGTGATTCACCAAACGAAGTGGTGGATGCACGTGTAAATAATAAGGGAGAAATCTTTGATGCATTGCAAGGACGTCTAAAAGCACACGAGAATAAATCAGATGAAGAAATTAGTCAACTTTCTACTGACATGACAAATCAAAAAGAACAAGTAGAACAGTTGAACGATACTATTGCTCGCTTGTATGCGGCGCATGGAACAAATTATGAGATTTATGTATCGGCAGATTCAGGAAGCGATGTAAATGGTACTGGAGAAGAAGAAAAACCATTCAGATCTATTCAAGTTGCAGTCAATCAAATTCCGTTGATCAATAGAAGCAATGTGACTATTTATGTCGATTCGGGAGTTTATTTGGAAGATGTTGTTGTTTCTAACGTGTCAGCTTCTCGTTTATATATTCGGCCAATTGAAGATGACAGTTTAATTAATGGGAGTACTAGCGATTTACCTGTAAAGGTCCGCTCTATCGCGTTTATGTATTGCACAGGTTACTATCAAGTTAGAGGGATTGAATTTGTTGATCAAGCCAACGCTCCCGTTTTCGGTGGAAGAAAGTACTCAATTGCAGCAGAACAAGGCTCATATGTAGCTGTGAATCATTGTTCATTCAAAGAAAATGTAAAAAATCTCACTCATCATACGGTGTACGGTGGAGGTATGTCTAATATTAATATCTATGGAGCTTGCACTTTTGTCAATCAATCGATAGTTGCCTTTTCTTACTTAATGGCCCAAGTAACTTTTAATGCAATACAAGGTAGTGGAAATGATACGTTAGCATATGCTAACCAAGGGTTGATTCGATCTAGTTCTACTTCAATTGCTACTACAGCACATAGAACGGATTCTACTGGATTGATCATTACAAAAGGGACGGTGTTGTAGTAATGGTCTATAAAACAAATGAATCGATCATTGTGATTCAAGCAGAAGCAACTAAGCCTAATGATACGAATGTTGTTTTTTGGTCGCACGATCGTGGAACAGCCAAGCTTCGAATGAAGTTAGTTCGGAAAAACGGCATTCCTCAAAGCTTACCCGAAGGAACTACGGTTCCTATTCGTCTGATATTTAAGTCTGCAACGGCAGAAGGGGGTTATGGAAAACATGACTATCTTGCCACCATTGAAGATCGTGTGAATGGCATTGTTTCTATCGTATTAGCAGATAATATTTTAGGATATGTCGGCAAAGTAGAAGGTAGCGTATATATTGATTTCCCAAACGACTGCTCATTAGATACAGCTGGTCGTTTTACTTTTGACATCAAACGCAGTCAAATCGATGACAGCACGCCAGAACTAGAAGATTATTATTTCAATGGTTTTAGCCAGATAATCGATAAAATCGAAAAAATTCTAGCTGATGGAAAGCAAGAGATTGAACAGAAAATTGCGGAATCCGAAACGCAGATTGATGCGAAAGTAAAAGACACAAACGACAAAATCACGAAAGCCAATCAAGATGTCGCAACTCTCAATACTAATATTGATAAGGCAAATGATCGTATTGATCAAACCAATCAGCAAATCGGCGATCTCGGCAAGTTGAAAAAGATGTACTCCAACAGCATCGACTTCGGGAACTATGATTATTCGGGGAATCCGAATTTGTTGCCAAATTTAAAAGCGAGTGACTTTAATACGCCTACAGGTATGACGGCTGAACAGGTAGGTAGTGCTATAAAGTTTACTTTTGATGGTACTCCATCGTTATCTGCTAGTACAGTACACATTACAGCATTAGCACCGAACACATATTATGCTTTATCCGCTGACATTACAATATTAGATTCAACCGGCGCTGATACAGACCAATTGAGATTGTATATCAGAAAAGAAACTGGAGCTAGTTTAATTAACCTTGTTTTTCCTGCTGGTATGAAACTAAACGAAAAAACTAAAGTTCAATTGACAGGTAACTCTAGTGCAACCAACGACCCATCTAAGTTTGTATATATGTACATGACATTGCACACAACCACAGGTGAGCCGTTCAAAGGAAGCGTATTGGTTGAGAACATAAAGTTAGAAAAAGCTATTTCTGCTGAAAGTAAAGCCACCCCATACCAGCCAAATTTACTTGAGGATCCTTATTGGTTAGGTAAAACACCGTTGGGTGAGAATATTGCTGATCCTAAAGTTAAATTTCCAATAACCACTACACAATATCCTATATACACCCATGGTATTCTAAAAAAATGGACATTGGGCAAAACATATTCTGTAACTATGAAAGCCACAAAGCCAGCTACTCAAAAATTTTATGTATATCTAGCAAGTGGATCAATATATGTAGGAAATATGACGCCGGTTGAAGGTCTAGTTGATGTGTGGACGCTTACTTTTACAGTACAACAAGATCATATAGATCAAGGCGCTGATAAAGTGGTATCTATATATCAGTACCCAGCAGAAACAAAAGGCGAAGTCAAAATTGACTGGCTTAAGGTTGAAGAAAGCAACACCCGAACCCCTAATATTAGTCAGTTTAAATACTTTGGTGAAGGATTGAAAGACAGCAACAATCCCAATGATTACAGCTGGGACATCACGCCTGAATATGCTGAAAAAGGCTTGAATGATACGGTTAGTTTAACCGAACCACAGTCAGTTGAAGGTTTAAAAAACTTCGAGGATGGGTTGCAGGTTAGAGGTAAAGAAGTTGCTGCAATTACTGATTTAGATAAAACAGCTTTCACAACTATTAATAACAAAGACGGTGAAATCGCTGATTTTAATCTAAATGGGGCAGTATTCGGTTTTGGATCAGAAATCAAAACTACGGGAACAAAAGCAGCATTTACACGTAACTCTGACAAAAAATTGGTCTGTCAAATTGCTGGAACGTATATTTTTAATGGACAATTGAGTGTACAAGTTCGAACCGCTATTGACGCTTGGCACTATGTAGATATGCGAGTAAATGGAACAACTGCAGGTTCTCCTTGGGCGCGTGGTGTTCAGAGTTTTAGAAATAGATGGAACTTTTCTGGCATGCTACAAGTTTCGTTAAAAGTCGGCGATGTCATTGATTTCGTTTCAAGTTCATCTGAAACAGGAGCAACAACAGGACAATTTATAAGCTGTCCACTAGCGGTTTTTCAAAGAATAGGAGATTAAAAATAAGAGGAGGTATTTATTATGAAAAACATTTGGAAATACGGACGTACTGGCGGAGAGTACGCAGGAAAAGTATTGGACGACATGCTTGTATCAGTTCCTTACACAGATCAGCCACCACTTGAAGGGGTACGTGCTGATGGTGAACCACTAACGATTGCTGATCAGATGTTTGATCCTAAATTGAACCAATGGATTGTTTTAGCAAACGCACTAGATCACAACGATTTAAACAATCTCAAAGCGATGTACAAGGCTCTGGAACATGAAAATGACAACCTAAAACAGCTAAATGCCAAACTCATGCTAAACGATGTAGCAATTAAACAGGAAAATACTGCATTGAAAGAAAAAGCTGACAGTTTAGCACAAATCAATTCAAAGACAATGCTTGCTTCGCTTCAAAACAGCAAGGATATTAAAGAAATTAAAGCGCAATTAAATCCAGAATCAGAAGGAGGCGAGTAGTATGTTTAGCTTTAGCGATGTGAAAATGATGTTTGACTGGGGATGTTTTACAGAAGAACAGGTTCGTGAATTTGTTCCATTATGCATCACAGATGAAGAAGCAGACGAGATTATCAATAGCGAAGAATAGAAGCGTACTCAAACGAGTGCGCTTTTTGTATAAAGGAGATATGGATAGTGGAAAAATATTTAAACACACTTTCAGTAATGACTGGGGTGATAGGCGGGACAATTGTTGGTTTACTGGGAGGGATGGACAATATACTACATGTTCTAATTTTTCTTGTGGGTGTGGACTTCTTGACTGGACTTGCGAAGGCATGGAAATTAAAAGAAGTAAGTAGCGAGGTCGGTTTCGAAGGATTATTGAAGAAAGTTTTAATCTTCGTGGTGATTGCCGTTGCGGTTGAAGCACAGAAAATTGTTGGAAACTCTATACCTCTAAGAGAAATAGTTATTATGTTCTATGTCGCAAATGAAGGGATCAGTTTTTTAGAAAACATTTCGGTATTCCTTCCGCTACCCGATAAGTTAAAAGAAGTATTTCAACAAATACGAAATGATACTGAAGACAAAGATCAAGGAGGAAACAAATGAAAAAGAAAATTACTATTACTGCGATGAGCCTATTAACGGCTCTTTTTTTATTGCCAATTAATGGGTTCGCCTATACGATTAACAATGAATTTAATTTGGGCCGAAACGAAGGTAGCTCACAAGTAGCAAATAATCAGTACATTTTACTGCATGAAACGGCTAATGAAACAGCAACAGGACGCAATGAAGCGCAGTATATGCAACGTTCATGGACTAGTGCTTACACTGCTTATATTGTGGGAGATGGTGGAATTGTTTACCAAGTTGGACAACCTGGTTATGTGCAGTATGGCGCTGGTTCGTATGCTAATGCCAACAGTCCTGTGCAGATTGAGTTACAACACACACATGATAAAGCAACGTTTGAGAAAAACTACAAGGCATACGTTGAATTGGCTAGAGATTCAGCAATGAAATATGGTATTCCATTAACGTTGGACACTCCTTATAACCAACCGGGAATCAAATCGCATTTATGGGTAACACAAAACATCTGGGGCGATCATACAGATCCTTATGGTTATCTTTCTGAAATGGGCGTAAGTAAAGAAAAATTAGCATATGATTTAGCTCATGGATTTACCGATGAAAATCCGACAACTTCAGATGATAAACCAGTCATTGATCCAACTAGAGCAGGTGCAGCAAATCCTACGCTGACAGATGGAACAAATTACGCCCACATTGATCAGTTTGGGGAAATCGAAAACGCAAACTTGCATGTGGCTGGATGGCACATTGCTAACTATAAATACGAGTATATTTTCATTATGGACTACAATACTGGGAAAGAATTAGCTCGAGTAAGAGCTGATGGAATTTATAGACCAGATGTAAACCAAGCTTATAATACTTCTGGAAATGTTGGTTATCATGTATCTTTCAATATGCGTAATTTTCCTAATAAGAAAGTCTATGTAATGATGCGGGCAACGAATGATCCAGAAGGGAACACTAAAGGCGGAGCACAAGATTTTCATGATAAACGCTGGTATTTAAATATTCCGCAACGATAAAAAATGGTCCCTCGTTGAGGGGCAGTACATATAATTAGGCTACATCTGCAATTTTAGTTATTGTTATAAAGACGGCTAAGATGTAAAATTAACATATATTTATAACAAATGATCGGAGAAGCGGCTGTTGGAAGAATTACATTTATTTTTTGATGATTCAGGCGTCTTGCATAGGAATGCACCTAATAGATTTTTTGTCTACGCTGGATACGCATTCATTGGCAAGGATAATAAAGAAATTGCAAAAAGAAAATATAAAAAAGTGGTTCAACGAATCCAAACCAAACGAGGTAACAGAGAAGAATTAAAAGCTTGTTATTTAGATAAAAGTGAAAAATACGAATTATACAGGGTTTTAAAAAACGAACATAGTATGGGATTAACAGTTGATATCAAAAGGGTACAGTCAAATATTTTAGATCATAAAAAATCAATACACAGATATAAAGATTATGTATTAAAAAGACTGGTCAAAGAAAAAATTAAATTGCTGATAAATAGAGGATTATTGAATCCAGAGGACGACTTAAAGCTATGTATCTGTGTGGATGAGCAAGCCACTGCAAGTAATGGCTATTATAATTTTGAGGAATCAGTATATGAAGAACTAAAAAATGGTGTTCATAATTTTAATTATGGTGTATTTTATGAACCTATTTGGAAAGGTAAGTTAGAAATAAATGTGTCTTATTGCGATTCTAAACATAATTATTTGATACAAGCTAGTGATATATTGGCAAACAGATTATGGACATCGTTCAAGATTGATAACAGAGAAATGAGAAATATACCGGAACATTCTTGTATGAGGTTGCCTTAAAAAATAAGCTAAATTTTTTTAAGCATAACTATTGCATTTAGCAGATAGTTACTTTATGATTAACTTACAGGCGAATTAATTTCGCACTGCCGACACAAGGAATACGATAATAATTATTAAGCGTAATGTAAGTACGCCGTCCCTTGTGGGCCACCTCCAAAAGGTGGTTTTTTTATTTAATTTTAATCAGTATTGTATTTGTATTTTCGTTCTGCAATTAACTCTTCTAAATGCTTAAATATAGTTCTTTATATTAAATCGTGTTAGCCTTGTGTTACCATTACATTCGTGTTATACTAAACAAGTAATCTAATTTGAAACGTAATCTGAGCGATATATTCACACTATAAAAACTCCTTTTACAAAGTAATATTAATTGCAACAAAACACGTATTATATACGTATCAGGAGGAAATATATATGAATAACGGTACAGTAAAATGGTTTAACTCAGACAAAGGTTTTGGATTTATCACTGGAGAAGATGGAAATGACGTATTTGCACATTTCTCAGCGATCCAGGGAGAAGGCTTCAAGTCTTTAGATGAAGGCCAAGCAGTTACTTATGATATTGAAGAAGGTCAACGTGGCCCTCAAGCAGTAAATATTGTAAAATAATGTTGAACTTTAAACACCTCATTTGAGGTGTTTTTTTATTTTAAGCTAGATACCGTAATTATTGCTAGCAATTTAGAGTAGTTCGTTACTAATTAAGGAGCAAATAAAATTATTATAATATAAAAAATTAAGCAAATAATAGACTAAAAAATAACTATGTGAGATAATAAACATAGAAAAAAGCTTCAGATACTCCCTCACCCTAGAGTCTTTCCCCAAAAAGATAAGTATCTGAAGCTTTTTTCTTTTTATGACTTGGAAATAATAGCATAAAATAATATATTTTACAAAGAATAAGTACAATCTAGTTTTTTGCTATTAAATGTGTAATAATTAATGTGCCATCACAACAAAGAATGAAAACCATTATTATCTAGTCTATGTCCATTCTTTTTGTTTGCAGTAGTTGTGATGGCTTCTCGTACCTTTAGCTCAATTGGTTAGAGCAGACGGCTCATAACCATCCGGTCGTAGGTTGAGTCCTACAGGGTACATATAGTAATTAAGTTAGTTCTGTGTTAAAATTATTTAGAAGAGTATTTATGTAAATAAAAGCTTTCTTCAGCCACCTTCGGGTGGTTATTTTTTTATACACAATCTTATGTCTATTTCCTTCATAAGTTATGATGACATCTGTTCAGAGCTACTCGAAAGAATAGTTTTTTAGTATTGATTTTTTATAGGATGAGATTATAATAATAGTCGTAATAGCTGATGAATCAATTTCCCAATCTTTTTACGCATTTAAACAGCGAAGCGTCTTCGGACGCTTCTTTTTTGTACTACAATCAATATTTATATTTGGATTACCTCCAGATAGTTTCTTTGTATAAAAAAACGACTCATAATGAGTCGTTTAATAGATCAGAGTAATAAGTCATTGATTTCTTTAAATTCTTTATCAAGTTCTTTTTCATCATATTTTTCATATTTATCAGCTTCATGAAGAACTTTTTTAATTTCATGAATAGCCTTTCGTTCAACTAACCATTTTTTTAGGTTATGTTTTTTTTCTGGATTTTCAGATAACGTATCAAGTTCGTCTAACTCTTTATCCAGTTTATTGACAACAGAAACAATTTTGTTTACAACTTTTTCTTCTTTGTTTTCTAAATTTGACATTTATCTTCACGTCCTTTTTATTTGATAATTTAAGTATAGAACTTTGATATAGTTTATACAAATAAAAACGCTTCTTTGTGTATTCTGTGCTTTTCTTTTGGAATGAGGAAAACTTTGGAGTAATATGAACGTGGACAGAAAAATATTTAGGAGGAATAAACTATGTGTACGTCTATTACTTATGTAACAAGTGATCATTATTTTGGAAGGAATTTTGATTATGAAATATCTTACAATGAAGTAGTCACTATTACTCCAAGAAATTATAAGTTGAATTTTCGAAAGGTAAATGATTTGGATACTCATTATGCAATGATTGGTATTGCCGCTGGTATAGCTGACTACCCTCTTTATTACGATGCGACAAATGAAAAAGGATTGAGTATGGCTGGACTAAATTTTTCTGGGTATGCTGATTATAAAGAAATACAAGAAGGGAAAGACAATGTATCTCCTTTTGAATTTATTCCTTGGATTTTAGGACAATGCTCAACAGTAGGAGAAGCTAAAAAATTGTTAAAAAATATCAATTTAGCAAATATAAATTATAGTGACGAACTTCCTTTATCCCCTTTACATTGGCTATTAGCTGATAAAGAAAAATCAATTGTCATTGAAAGTATGAAAGATGGACTTCATATATATGATAACCCTGTGGGCGTTCTTACCAATAATCCTTCATTTGACTATCAATTATTTAATTTAAACAATTATCGTGTCTTATCGAGTGAAACTCCTAAAAATAATTTTTCAAATCAAATAAGTTTGAATGCCTATAGCCGCGGTATGGGAGGGATAGGCTTGCCTGGAGATTTATCCTCAGTATCTCGTTTTGTTAAAGCGACTTTTACGAAGCTGAATTCTGTATCTGGAGATTCAGAGTCAGAAAGTATTAGTCAATTTTTCCATATCTTAGGTTCAGTAGAACAACAAAAAGGTTTGTGTGATGTTGGTGATGGAAAATATGAATATACAATTTATTCTTCTTGTTGCAATGTTGATAAAGGAATCTATTATTATCGAACATATGAAGACAGTCAAATTACTGCAATTGATATGAATAAAGAAGACTTAGATAGTCATAAGTTAATTAGTTATCCAATTATAGAAAAACAACAAATTAAATATATAAATTAGTTAGTGTGTTGTGATTGATTATTTAATATAGATATAATACAAAAAGGCAAAGATATTTTCAAAACATTTTTTCTTGATGTGATATCCTTGTCTTTTTTGTAATGTTTTTAACTTATTGCTTTTGCAAAATTTATTTACCTGTTTTCTGGATCAACGATAGTGTATATTATGCTATCCTTGTTTGGATTTTAGGACGTTTAAAGAGGCACTTTTTTACATAACTTAATCCATAGACCTTTTAAGCCTGCTGTGAGATAATAATAAAGAAGAGTTTAAAGCGCACCCCAAACCACTTCCCCATAAGTGTATTACGCTTTAAACTCTTTTATATTTGAATTCACTAAGAAGCATACCATATTTTTGAAAAAAAGTGAGAAAAAAGGCTTATAATTAGGATTTAGAGTAATTAATTAGATGTTTATTTTATAGGACTGATATTATAGATTACAAATAGTATCGTATTTCGCAATCTTAAAATTATCTTCTTACTATGAATAAGATAATAAAATTTGTATTTGTCCTTTTTAGGTAACTTATTTTAATCTATATACCTTTCTGGATCAACGAAAGTATACTTTATATAGTCATAACGCCGATGATCGCTTCGAGCGTCTGGCACGTCAGTCACGACATCAAACAAAAAATATACGTCTTTCTTCATTCTAGTTTTCGCAGCAGGGATTTTAAAGTAGTTCTTATTAGAATAGTAGAGATTGATTAATAAGCTATCTTCGATTGCTAAAAAGAAAACTTCTGAATTCCATACTTTATAAAAATCTTTGATAAATCTATTCGAAGGGTCAAATTTAAACCATAATTGCGTCTCATTAAAAAGCATAACCATTACTCCGATCTATTTTTAAACTTAGTTTCTACCTCTAAAATATATCGAGTTTTTATTTTGCCTTCAGAGAATACTGTTTCTTTTTTTGCAGTTACAGGTTGGTTATTTTCGGAAAAAGCTAATATAGCTAAGATTGAAACATCCATCTGGAATTTATCTTTTTTGCTGCTTTTCTCATAAAAGTCTGCATATTCGTCACTGATATTTTTTCTAATAAATTCTTCCATCATAAAAATCACCTCAAAACGATTATACGAACTTACGTTCTTATTGTAAAGCGATATTTGAGGGGCAAAAAGGGGGCAAAAATGCGTTTACCTTTGATATATCTCAGATTGAACATAGTGTTTATTTTATGTCGGTATTGTTGATTTATAGCTGTTTTGAGGGTGTTAGATACATAATAGAATATAGTGGTTTTGTTTACGTGCATTACACGGAAAAGCTGCTCGTATCAAAGAAATCCGTCGTTAATCATTGTTATCAGACAGAGAAAGAACCCTTGGTATTCAAGGGTTCTTTTTTGTTCTTATCATGGAATGCAATATTCTTGATTCAGTATTTTTTAATTACTCGACTGGGCGAATAACTTATTAGGATGAGTCTATCGACAAATATTAGTAAAAAAAAGAGCCATATGATAATATCTTTCTTGAGAGTAACCGCTTTAACAAAAAAATATAGAATATTCTAACATAAATGGAGTATTCTTAGAATCAAAAGGAGAAAGAAGATGATTTATACTTATACGGAGCAAGAGAAAATGAAAGTTTTGGAGACATTTATGAAGGATGGAAAAGTAAAACAAGTACCAAGCGCAACAAAAAAGAAATACATCCTGCTGAAAGAAGTCTTGAAACGATTCGAACATGGAGTAATCTATACAGAAACAGAAGTCAATTCGATATTGATGGACGTATTTTCTAGTGCTGATTATGTCGAACAAAGGCGTTACCTAATCACATTCGGTTTTTTCAAAAGAAGTTCGGATGGTCGAGCGTATCAGTTGATGGGAAATGAAAATTAGAAGTTTTGATGTATACTAATTGAAAAAAATTCAAGTATGCGGCGTAGAACCAATGTCGCATACTTGAATTTTTTTTGTCATCTGTATCTATAATACAAAACCAAGAACGTTATTCAAAATATGGATAGCCATGATAAAAGCTAATGAGCGATTCGCAGTTAAATAAGCAATCGTCAGTAAAATCGTTCCAGGAGCGTACATGAAAAAATCAATTGGATGCGTTACATGAATAAATGTAAATAGAAAAATAGAAATCAAAGAAGACAAAATTAAACCAATAGATTGAGAAAGCCAATTAATTAAAAGATGACGAAAAATAAGTTCTTCTAAAATCGGGCCAAGGAAAGCAAAAACAATCAAAGTCAAAAATAGCGGCGTTTGTTTTCCTAATTGCGATAAAGATTCCTGATTGGCTGATTGGTTAGTAGGACCTAAAATGTGTTGCATGAAGACATCTACTAAAAAGATCAAGCCTACCCAAAAAAATATACTAGCAATTCTCAGCCAAGTTTTTTCTTTGAAATAAGAAAAACTTTCTATGATCTCTTTACGAAACAAAATGATTCCAATAATAGAAGGAATACATAAGTTAACCGCGAACACAACAAACTCTGAATGTATTAAATCACTGTTCGTTACCATAGATAATAAGGCTAATGGAAGGATCCCTAATTGAAATCCTATGAATAAAAAATAAAGAATGAATAAAGATAATTCTCTTTTATTTGTACGAATAAATGTCAAAACGTACCTCCTAAAATTAGATTTTGGACAAATGTCCTTTAAAAAGATAACAAGATTTTGTTCTTGAAACAATATATATGCTTTTATTCTTCCCCCCCTAGCTTCCAAAATTAAGCAATACTTCAATTCATCAAGTTTTATCTTTTTTTTTTAATAATCGTAAAAAAAGAGTATTTTTTATTTAAAAATAAATCTTTTCTATTAAGCGTGAGGAATAGAATAATCTTAGAATAAAAAGAGAATAGAAATGATCCAAACTTTCCATGCATCAATAAAATAGTAAAAATTAGATTTTGAATAACGTGCACGTGCTTATTTGATAACGTTTTTTTATTGAGAGGAGGGATGAAAATGATCAAGAAAACTCAAAATAAAATCCAACGTATATGTCAAAAACATTTTGATTCTAGACTAAAAGCTGTATCTCGAAGAAAACACTTGCGTTCCATTGCAGTTTCGATAATCGTGATTCTTACTTTCTTAGGAAGTTTATCCAATAGGAATGTAACCGTTTATACAGAAACGTCAAGTTTTGCTAACCAAACGACAGAGGAGACAAATAGTCCACCCCATTCTGAAATACAGTCAACAGAAAGTACCAATCAGTCTAGCAACAACGAGACAACCTCAACCACATCCTCGACTCAGCTGATTGATCCGACAGAAAAAGAAATTGCAGCAGCAAAAGCAGCAGGGGAAAAAGCTTATTCAGAAACAGGTAGAAGTCAGACATTCAGTGCTGTTGCGGCCACTACGAATTTCAACGGACATACCATACCAGATGGATATACAGTGATATATGCCAAAGATGGAGTCATTGTTGCGGTTAACGGAACGATGAGTGCGGATAAAACCATGTTACAAGGTGTTACCAAAGCAATCGCTTTTATTGATAACCGTCCAGATATCCATAATCTGTTTATTGGCTCCACAGTAAATGGTACTACTACCACCTTCCCAAAAAGTATCTATATGGGGGTGGCTACCGCTGGAAATACGATCGATTCCGTTACACCCAATGCGGATAAAAGTTATTCTTTTACACCCTCAACATGGGGAGGGCTTCCTGCCGGAGGAGGTATGAGTACTTTTTCAATCGGTATACAGTTAGCAAACGATATTCCATTCACAGGGTACTCGATCAAAAATGGACAGATCGTTGATAACAAGGGGAATATTTCAGTTGTTCCAACCTATCAAGCAGCGGCGGTTCAGGTCAATGCAAACCAACCTGGAACATTCTCTTATACTGTTAATGGTGGGATAGCACAAACTGGAACATACGGGACTACACTATCTGGAATCCATGTGGGGGACAAAGTGGTTATTATTCCAACAGCAGTAACGGGCTATTCTTTTGCACAAACAAACGGTTCTTTCACAGCCCTAGAAAGTAACGTCGATACGGTGACCTATACAGGCAAACAAACACCAATCACTATTAAGTATCAAGACTATTTTGGACAGACGATTGCTCCTTCTAAAATAATGAATCTTACTTACGGAAGTGCTGCACAAGACCTGACGACTAATGTGCCTATTATCAGCGGATATACCTTTACAGCTGTTTCAGCAACAGAAACAAAGAACCAATCAGCAACGAGTGTTTCAGCTAGTTTAGATACAAATGGAAATGTAATCGTAAAGGACGCAAATGGAAAACAGATTTCTGAAGTCATCCTATATTATAAGACAAATGCAACAGTATCAATCAATGCAAATGGCAGTAAGTACTATGATGGTCTTTCTGTTGTACCGATCGTTAAATATACCTTTAATGATAAAACAGAATCAACATTCCTTTTAAACAATGATCTCAGTATTGAGCAAATCACATGGAATCCAACTGATTTCAAAGCGATGAATGAAAAGGGAGTTGAAGTAACTGCGCCTACTGAAATTGGAACCTATACGTCTTGGCAATTGACAGAAAGCGGATTAGCTAAACTAGCTGCCAGAACAAACTATCTATTTACTATCGTGCAGACATCTGATATCTATACGATCAAGCCAATCAGCGGTACGGTAGAGCTCGGTGGCAGTAAGACATATGATGGAAAAGCAGGAATCCCGTCGATCCATGTCAAGCTAGCAGAAGGTGTCACCAGTTCGGTTACTCCAGTGCAAGTGACACTTAGCAACACGGACTACACAGTAGATGCACAATCAGCAAAAAATATGGTTGATGTTGGCAGCTATGCAATCAAATTAACGAAAAGCGGAATAGATAAGGTCAAAGCAGCAAATCCCAAGATGTCATTTACTGATATAGCTAACACATCAGGAACCTATACCATCAATAAAGCTGATGCAGTGATTACTGTCGATGACGCTGCCTTTAATTATGATGCCCAAAGTCACTCGATACCGGTTGGAAATGTCCACGTTACTGGTGTTGTCTCAGGTGAAGCATTGGATTATACACTAACAGCTAACAGCCGGACAGATATCGGAACACAAATAGTAACGATTAGTTTAGGGGAAGGAACTGTAAACAATAATTATTCGATTACCGCAACAGATACCGCTGAGTTGACGATCAATCCGACTCTCTTGCTTCCTTCGACAGGCGGGATAGGTCTACTGCCCTTTGTCTTTTTAGGAATGATCTTTATTTTTTCTGGCTTCTTTTATTTTATCCATCGTAAGAGCAAAGCAGGTGAACAGTGATGAAAAAAACAAAAAACGTACGTGTGGATAGGTTTGCTGTTCTCTTTTTTATCCTACTGGGATTTTTTATTGGTTCTCCGACTGTGTCAGCCAGAGAATCATCTATTACATTTACTTTGCATAATCGAATGTTCGAAAGCGAACAGATGCCCAGTATCAGTCAAAACGACGGAATGGCTAGTCCAGATAACTTTCAGGAGGCAAAAGGGTTGAACGGTGTTACTTTTGCTATATATGATGTCTCGGATGAATTTTACAAGCTGCGATCAGAAGGAAGTAGTGTAGAAGATGCACAAAGAAAGCTAGCACAAAAAAGTGACAGTGGAAAAATACTGGCAGAAAGTGTAACAAAAACAGTAGACGGGGAAGAGGGCGTTGCTTCTTTTCGTGTATCGGACAAAGACGAGCAAGGTCGTGACGCTGTTTACCGATTTGCGGAAATAAAATCTTCAGATCAAGTAAAAGAAAAATCAGCACCATTTGTCGTCGTGCTTCCTGTGACAGATTCATCTAATCATAAATTGACGATCATCCACTTGTATCCCAAGAGCGAACAAAAAATACCTGCTGCACTCACATTAACAAAAAAAGTAGAGAACAAGCAGACAGATTTTGCAGATGGGGATAAAGTACCTTATCTCATCACTACCACAATTCCTGAGAACATCAACGAGATAGGAACCTATACGATCACAGATACAGCTGATCCTCAGTTGTGGCTAAAACCAGAAACGATCGATCTTTTGATTGGGGGAGAAAAGATTCATACATTTCATACACAAAAAACAAAACATGGTTTTGTATTATCAGATTCTGGAAAAGATCTCAGTTCGTTTGCTGGGAAAAAATTAACGATCCGTTACCAAATGTCATTGAAAGAAAACAGTGAAAAAACGACATTTGACAACGAGGTACGTTTGACGACTGACAATCAAACAGTAGAAACACATCTTGCCATCCAAACAGGTGGCAAACAATTTGTCAAAGTGGATGGGCAAACGAAACAAAGACTGGCAGATGCTCAATTTCTAGTCAAAAGAGATAACCAATATTTAGCGCAAGAAAATGGGATAAATCACTGGGTAGCCAAAGATGATCCGAGAGCATCGATTTTTACTTCCGGTAAAGATGGAACATTTTCTGTCCATGGTTTGTCTTTTGGAAGCTATGAACTAGTTGAGATCAAGCCGCCTAAAGGATATGTATGGAGTCCAGCACCAATTCTCTTTGAAGTTGAAGAAGGCAGTTATGATCCGCTTCATCCTATACCATTGGAAATCATCAACGAACCAGAAGCAAATCGGACAAATAACGGAAAAACGCCAGTTCAGATGCAGACGAATGGCCCATCAAATGAAAAAAGTGGAGGAAGCTTTCCAAAAACAAACGAAGAGATGCTTGGAAATTTTTCAATCTTAGGGTTGTTGCTAGTCCTTTCAACAGGGGCAGCTTGGTTTTATAAAAAAAAACAAAAAGGAAACAATAGGAGGGAAATAAAATGAAAAACATCAAAACAAAAATATGGGCACTTCTAGGAACTACTATTATGTTGCTTCCTTTCGTTCTCAGCCTAGGAACTGCAGATGTTTCTGCAGCCGTATCACCTACACCAGAAAATGTCACGGTTAATTTGCATAAATTGAAATTCACTTCAGCACCAGAAAATCAAATAAACAACGGAACGGAATTGACATTTCCGAATAGCGAACCATTGAATGGCGTAGAATTCAACGTATACGACATCACCGCTACGTACTATCCAAGTAAAGATACAGCAGTTCCAGCAGACGCTACACCTTTTGCAAGTGTAACGACTTCTGGTGAAGGATTAGCTAACTTGACTCTTCCAGGTAAATCTGATGGGAAAGATGCTGTATACGTCTTTGTAGAAACACCAAAACCTGGTGTCGAAACGTCGCCAAATATCGTGTTAAGCTTACCCTTTTACAACCCTGATTCATCAGACCCTGACAAACCTTTAGACACGATTCATCTATATGCTAAAAATGTCATCAAAGAAAGCAAGATCAAAATCCAAAAAGCTGGGAACTTTTCAGGGGTAGATAAGTTAGCAGGGGCGCAATTCCAGATCAAAAATTCAGACAATCAATTTGTGACTGGTTTTGATGAAAACACTGGTGTCGCTCTTTATGGCCCTGCCGAATCAGCATTAACATTCATAACTAATACTGAAGGATCCATCAGTGTCAATGGGTTACTAGACGGCAATTATACTTTAGTTGAAACAAAAGCACCAGATGGTTATCAATTGACCAATCCACAAAAAGAAACCTCATTTGTAGTAGAAAACGGAAAATTGCAACAAACAACCGGTATCATCCATGGCGCGGATGAAGCCAATCTTGGGAATCCAAACGGTGTAGTCAATCGGGAAAATACAACTACGGATAACACGATTACTGTAGAAAATGTCCAAAACTACGGTGATTTCCACTTCATCAAACAAGATGTGAACACGCAAGAAAAATTAGCCGGTGCAGAATTTTCTATTCTAAGAGCAAAAGATCCAACTGTTAAATTAATGAAAAAAATAGCAAACCTTGCCTCAGGAGAATACCCATATGCTTGGTCAGATGAAGTCACAGGTTCTGACTGGGAAGAAGTGAAACTGATTTCTGATTCAGAAGGGGAATTTTCAATCGAAGGGCTGAAACAAGGGGCATACTGCCTTCAAGAAACAAAAGCACCAGAAGGCTACGCATTACCTAAGAATGAAGCTGCGTACACTGAATTTACAGTAGATGATGATCCAACAACTTCTGATGAAACAACGATCGATAACCAACCTAAAGGAATCTTGCCTTCAACTGGGGGTATGGGGATCATCGTATTCATCTTGGTAGGTATTGCTTTAGTTGGAGGAGCAGTGATCTACTTCAAAAAACGCCATCAAGAAACAGAAGCTTAAACTATTGGAAACAAAAATCATACGATAAATAAACGACAGTGATTCAAATGGGGAGAAAGGTTGTGACAGAAGTGGTCGGTCTCTTGGTATTAAGTCAAATGTATGCAACAATGTGAGGAACCATTTTCACAAAATTTATCTTAATACTCGAAACTAAACTGCTTTTTCACAACCTCTTCTTTAAACGGTGTTCTCCTGCCAACTCCTCGGTCACAAGTCACAATATTCATCAAACATGAGAAGCTGTTTTTTGAAATTGTTCCTTGTGACTCAGAGCTGAACGGCAGGCTCACGACCTCTTTCTTAAACGGTGTTCAATCAGCTGACCTTTGGTATTAGCTGAGCAAACGGCAAAATATGAGGAACTATTTTTCCGTTTGCTTCTCTAATACTCAGGTCAAGGCGCTGATTTCACAACCTCTTCATATACATATTAGAAAATAGGTGGACATGATGAAAAAAAGCAGAATAAGAATACTGGACATCTTCATGGCAATCATTTTAGTCGTTGGGATCGGGATCTTTTCTTATCCTTTTGTAGAAGATTCACTGAATGATTTTCTTGCCCAGCAAATGATCATCCATTATCAAAAGCAGGCATCGAGTAAGAACTCAGAAGAAATAAAAAAACAGCAGGAAAAAATGACAAAGAAAAACCAACAGTTGGCAGAGCAAAACGTATCACCAGGGATAGGCAGTTTCAACCAAGCAGTTGATGCAAAAGCATTAAAAGATTTACCTAGTAATGCCTTTTTTATGGAACATATGCTTGGAGTCATCGAAATCCCAAAAATCAATGTCAGCTTACCCATATTCAATCAGACAACGGAAATATTTTTGCAAAAAGGAACGTCATTATTGGAAGGAAGTTCTTATCCGATTGGCGGGAAAAGCACCCATGCCGTTCTTTCTGGGCATCGTGGACTCCCAGAAGCAAAATTATTTACAGATTTGCCTAAGTTGAAAAAAGGAGACCAGTTCTTCATCCAGATCAATGGAAAGACATTGGCGTATCAAGTAGAAAAAATCCAAGTGGTCTTACCTGATCAAGTAGATTCTTTGGGTATCCAAAAAGGTAGGGATCTCGTGACTTTGCTTACCTGCACTCCTTATATGGTCAATACACATCGACTGCTTGTGACGGGGCATCGTATTCCTTATCAAGCAAAAGAGGCAAAAAAAGCGATCCAAGGAATTGATCAATGGAAAAAATGGAAATTTTTTATTTGGTTTATCGGTATACTACTTGGATCAATCGGCTTAGTTTGGCTACTCATCGCTTATTTAGATTCTTTGGCCATCGCTAAGCGAAACTATCCTTTATCTTTTTATGTAAAGAACACAAACGGACGACCAATCGAAGGAATGGTCTTTTCTGTAAAAACGCTCAACGGCAAACACTATATTACTAGAGAAAAAGTTCCATTTGTGAAAGCTTCTGATGAATACGGACTTGTGAGATTTTCTGATTTAAAAGGCGGGAACTATCGCTTGCAACACGAGGAGCTCCTACTTAAAATCCATGTAAAACATAAACATTCGAAACAATTTTCAATGAAATTGAAAAAAGGAAGATACAAACTGCGAAAAGAAAAAGAGGTGTACTATTTGATTGAGAAAGAATGAATGAAGATGTCCAAAAAAGCAGAGGGAACAGACTAAATGAAAAAAGAGAGAAGCTGACGAAATGGAAGTATAAACTGCTATTTTTGGTTTACTATCTGGAACGCCAGCTTCTATTTTTTTATGTTTCAGAAGAATTTTATTATTATAGTATAACTTTTGAATTAGTTTCCATAACATTTGGAGCAAGGGGTTAAACCACGAGCTTGAGCTTCGCTTAAAGTGGCAGGGGTATACGTACCATTTCCACATTTATGTGTATGGTATTTTGAACCGGTCGGTGTGACATAGACAGTTTGTTCATTATTTTGCTCAGGAGCTGCGGCTTGTGCCTGCTGAGAGGCCTGTTCAGCTGCTGCCTGCTGTCGCGCCTGTTCAGCTTGCTGCTGTGCGATTGCTTCTTGCCTCGCCTGTTCGGCTTGCTGCTGTGCAATTGCTTCTTGTTGCGCTTGTTCTGCTTGTTGTCGTGCAATTTCTTCTTGTTTTTTCCGTTCTTCTTCTGCTTCTTTTGCTTTGATTGTGGAATCAATTGCAGCAAGACGGCTTGTCAACTCTTGTTTGTTTTCAGGTAGCGCTTGGATAGCTGCTGAAGCCGTTGCATAGTTTTCTTTTGTAGGATTTGCTTCAGCTTGTGACAAAGCAGATTCCGCTTCTGTCACTTTTTTTTCTAGTGCAGCTTTTTCCGCTTTTTGTTTTTCTTCTTCTTTTTTCTTTTCAATTTGTTCTTGTTCTTTCGATGTATCTGCCGTACTTTCGGAGATCGTGGTACTGCTGCTGGAAGCCTGAGCTGAACTTGTGCTTTGAGTAGTAGACGTAGTAGCACCACACCCACTTAACAAACTTCCTGCGACCAAAAACAACGCAACTAATTTTTTCACTAAATTTCCTCCTTAAGTAAAAAACAACCGTTTTCAATAAATGTCCTTTTCAATTGTTTACTTACTTGTTATAATAATTGTGTTATGAATAGTGATTGAGGAAACTTAATCTAATCCCGTGTTGATACACGGGATTTTTTGCTATAGTTCTGTTATTAAGTATGTAATAATAAAATATGTACGTTATTTTATTATTAGATTATTGACATTTATATAATAAACGATTAAATGATTCATATCAAGAGAATGGTTAGGAAAAAAAGAGAAATAATAACAGATTTATGCACCATTAACTGTTTTGCAGTGGGATATTTGTATCCGTTTTTTTCTTGTATGTAGTATAGTAAAGTAGATACAGGAGGAGAAGATATGCAGACTTTTTTAACAAAAGTTTCTCAAAAGAAAATTAAAATGATTCATTTACTGCTTGAAACAGAACGTTGGTGTTCAATAGAAGAGCTACAAAACGAATTGAAGGTATCAAGTAAGTCTATCTTGAATTATCTAACAGATTTAGAAGAATTGTTCCAACAATATCCTGATAAGGTCATTTTGAAGAATGAGAATAATCGGCGCTTTTCTATGGAAAAGCAGGAGAACTTCCCAATCTACACTATTTATCTTCATTTCTACAGAAAATCATATAATTATCATTTGATTGAATTCATGTATCAACATCCTGAGAAAAATTTGGAAGATTATGCAGACGCTCAATATACGAGTGTATCCACAGTTTTTCGTTACGCGAAGTTATTAGTAAAGTACTTTGAGAGGTATCGGATCACATTCCATCCGTTTAAACTAGAACTTGAAGCAAAAGAACAGTATATTCGAAGTTTCTATTATTACTTTTATTGGCATTCTACTCGAACTGGCGGCTGGCCATTCAAGTTTCCAAAAGAAAAAATCGAGAACTATCTCTTGAAGTTTGAGAGAATCTATCATATCCAGCTAGATCCTCTTCAAAAACGAGTATTTTCTTATTGGCTGACTGTTATTTTAGAAAGAAGCTCATTTGCTTCGATAATAGTCGATAAAACAGATCAACAAGTCATCAAGAAAGATCCATTCTTTTTGTTGATCGGACAATGGCTCGAAGCAATCGAGAGCCCTTTATCGGAAGATGAACAGTATTTTTTGTATCAAGTGATTTATTCATTCGGCGTCATTGACGGAAATCCAACATACGAGAATAGTTATGCAAAGACACATGAAATTAGTGACAGCTTGTGTTACAGAACCTTAGTAGCTTTAGAAAACGCTGTAAAGAAAGAATTTGATTTTCGATTGGATACAGATGATCAAGAATTAGTATTCAATTTTGTTGCTTTCCATGAAAGAAGCCGTTTCTTTTTTGGGAATACAGATCTTTTTTTCAATCGCTCTTATGCAAAAGAAATCAAAGCAGAAAATCCAAGGATATATAAAAGAATCAAGCAACTCCAAAAAACGGTGAGAAAATATGCTGAAAAAGAGGTACTGCAAGTAATAGATAATTGGGAGCAGCTTTTCTTGAATTATTATTACATTCTTGACTATTACGATTTACTCTTAAGCGCAATGGATCCGATAAAAATTCTCATACAGGATGATCTGCATCACACGCATCGTCTTTGGCTGATGAACAAGATCCATCGATTATTTGGTCATTCATACTTACTAGCTTTTTATGACTATCAAACTGCAATCACAGAAGTAGATTTGGTTATCTCAAATTATTATTTAGATACACAAGATATTCCATTGCTTTTAATGAAAAATCTTCCGACCGAACGAAATTGGCGGCAGTTGGAAGAATTACTTTATCGAATCGCTCAAGAAAAATAGCTAGACTTAAACTTCGGTGGCAGATTTTCTCTTTAGAAAGTTCAAATTTTTGAATTTCTGAGAGAATCTGCCTCTTTTTTGCGTATAAATACTGAATTAATCATATTACTTTTATTTTTTTTCCTTTTTTTAGAAATTTCTTAAACTAGAAAAGACGTTCTCTCCGTGCCAAAATTAGCCTTGGTTAAATTAAACCAATTATTATTTAGGAGGAATTATAGATGAAAAAACAAGTGATTGCGTGTACGGCTCTAGGTTTGTTGGCGCTCAGTATCTCAGGGGGCTATGTTTTTGCAGAAGAGGACGATCATACACTTTCTGCAACAACGAACCAAGCAGATGTGACGTTAAAGGCTGGATCTGGAAATGATGTCACGCCTATCGTGCCAAATGATACGCATGATGATGACCCAAGCACTGGAGATACAGGAGCATTATCTATTCCATTTGCATCGAATATTACTTTTGGACAACAAGAAATAAAACAGGGAGATGCAGATTATTTTGCCTTGAATCAACGTCCACATGTCCAAGTCAATGATACTCGTGGAGGAGCAAAAGGTTGGACATTAGGCGTTTCGATCTCACCATTTATTGGAGAAAACGGACATGAGCTAACTGGCGCACAATTATCATTAGCTAATGGAAAAGTAGTGACAAAAGACAATCAATCCACACCGCCAACATTAGCAGATACGCCAAAACAAACTTTTGTTTTGAATAATGACTACCAAAACGTGATGCTTGCGAAAGAAGGAGAAGGGGCAGGCGCCTTTGCAGCAGTATTTGAAGGAACAGATGGCAGCAATGAAAACGTCAAGCTTCATGTACCCCGTGCGGGAGTGGAAGCACAAAGCTATACAGCAGAACTAACTTGGGTGTTGACAGATGCTCCAGCATAAAACAAGAAGATGGGGATATGTCTTTCCCATCTTTTTTAGTAGCTTGTTTCTGTTGATCTTACTGTATTTCTCTGCTAGTTCATTTGCTGATCAAAACAAAGTCAGTTTTGATGCAGAAGCGATTTTACCTGAAAACCAGATTTCAGAAGCTAGTTATTTTGACTTGAAAGTACAAGCTGGTATACAGCAAAAATTGACAATTCAATTAACGAATACAAGTAATCGTCAAGTAAATGTCAAAGTAGAAGCGAATAACGCTGTGACCAACTCTAATGGTGCAGTGGATTATTCCAAGCACGGGGAAAAGTTACTAGGAAGTCCGACTTTCGAAGAGATTGCTTCGAAGCCACAAACCATTACGTTAAAACCACAAGAAATAAGACAAGCAACCTTCCAGTTAGATATACCTAAGCAAGGATTTGACGGTACGATACTAGGTGGATTCTATTGTTATGAGGAAACAAAAGAAAAAGAAGAAAAAAATGATGGATTCAGTTTGGCAAACAAGTTCGCCTATACGATCGGTGCTCAATTAAGGTGTTCAGATAAAACGATCGATCCTGAATTTGCATTGTCTAAAGTAAAATCAGGTTTGCAAAACGGCTATCTTACGTTATTTGCTACTCTGGAGAATAAGCAGCCGGTCCTAATGAGTCAAATGCAAATGGAAGCAGAGATAACGAAAAAAGGAAAAGATGGTGTCTTGCATCAATTGTCGAAAAAAATCTCTATGGCTCCAAGAAGCAAATTTGAGTTACCAATCAGTTGGGAAAACAAACCATTGAAAAAAGGTTTCTATGAATTAACGATCCATTTGAAAGACGCTTTAGGGAAAAAATGGACACTGGTAAAAGCATTTGAAATCAAAGGAGATGACGAAAAACTGAATAAAGAAGCAGTACATGTAGAAAAAGAAGATGAACCAACGAATACCATGATGTATTTCTTCCTTGCTTTTTGCCTAATCGTCATCATCTGTCTGGTCTGGTATATTTCTAAATTGAAACGAGAGAAAAGCTAGTTTAGGAGGAGATAGACATGAAATGGGCAATTAGGTTAGGATTCTTCGTACTCATGTTCGGAATAGCATTACCAGTTTCTGCAACTGAAAAGACAACGAGTGAAGCTGGTATCTCTTTTTATCAAGAAAATAACCAAGGTAAGCATGTTCCGATGGAAAAAGTAACGATTACAGAAAATAGTACAGAAAAGCCGATGGCCATGGAAGAGACGTTATTTCCGAAAACAAATGAGAATACTTGCTGGCTGCTCATCATATTAGGCGTTTGTCTAATCATGATTGCAGAAATGTTATACCACATGAAAAAAAAGAATAAGCAAAGCAGGAGGTAAGAAAATGGCTAAGTCTAAAAAAATAGTACTGTCGGTTTTTACGCTTATTGTCCTGCTATGGCTATCGCCAAAAGTAGCAGCAGCTCCTAGACCTCTCACGGATTTAGGTTATTTCCGATGGGCCAATCAAATCACGACTCCTGCGGACAATACATTCATCATGCATTATGGTGAGCATACTTCTGTGGAGCCAATTGAGGGAAAAGTGACGGGAAAGATTGTCACAGTTGACTGGAGTACAAGTAAAAGTAGCGCCTTGATCAAAAATGTCGGTTTCTATAAGGGGCAAGAAGTGAATCTGAAAGTAACGCTTGAAAGAAATAAAAGTAACTTAGATGGCGGATCGGTTTTTTTTACTGAAGGGAACTTTTTAAGTATCGATATTTCTGGTGAAATGATCATAACCTATGACTTTTTAGATACGAGTGGGAATCCTTTAACGATTGAGACCTCTTTCAACTATTATGGATTGAATGTCAATAAGTATGTAGGGTATCGCAATCCTAGCCGAGTAATCAAATATTTATGTACAAATAATCCGACGAATATCGTTTATGACGTGTATGGAGATGGGGACCGTCAGTGGGGAGACTATTGGGGCTATTATAAAAACATCACACCAAACGTACCTTGGAGAGATCCTAGACAAAGCTTTGAGGTAATCACAAATCCAGTCTCCCAACTTCACGTTGTGGTGCACAACAATGACAGCACACCATCCTCAGTTATATATCGAACAGATTTCTTGGCTAAGCCAGAGTTTCCTTCTGCTTATGCTACAGATTCTTTTTTTGAAAAAGCAGACCAAGATGTTTGCTTAAAGGCAAAGCAAACGATTCCTAATATTAGCCAATGGAAAAAAGCCAATCAACTCCAAGTTCGATTCGGTTTAGAGCAAATAGCTAAAACCCAGCAATACAAAGCAAAAAAAGTAAAAGTGACGAATTTTAGTGGAGAAGATATAACGGAATTATTCAGCAGTAAGGTCGAAGGGCAGGAAATGGTGATCACTGCGAAAAATCCTGAAGATCATCGATTGTATGATACCGTTTTGCAATATGAAGTCGAGTTGGAATGGACAGGCAAAGAAAATGTAGTTGAAACTTCGGCCATCATAAATGATCGGTTACCGCTGCCTTTTAAAGTCAAAACGATTTTAAATGGACAGGAGACTGCAGAAAATACAGGTACTAGTCTCGTCAATTATTTAGGAGAAGTCCACATTCAATTTTTAGATGAACAAGATAGGTCTTTGAGTCAAGAAGTGGTTAAGACCGGTATCCTTACGACAGATTATGATTTATCGAAGGATTATCCTGAGATAAGCGGGTTCTTTCCGAAAAAAAATGAAGAAACTGATCATGGGAGATTCCATCCAGAAACACAAACGATCATCCATCGCTACCGCAAAGGCGAACCCTTGAGATTTGAATTGTTGAATAAAGAAAATCCTTTGATGGTATCCAGATTTAGTAAAAGTTGTACCATCAAATTCACATTTTCTCATGAAGGAGATTCAACTATCTATTTGATGGCTAAATGTAATGAGGAAGAAACAAGACTACAGACCTACTCACATGTACCAGAAAAAGTAGAAGACGAAATAAAGATAGCTTTTCCAGAAAATTGGATTGGAAAAGAAGTTTCATTCTATGTAATGACTGACGACAAAGAACAGTCGCCGCCAGATAGAAGGAAACTAGCAGTCGAAAAAGGCCCGCAATTGCTTTTACCTAAAAGCATCGATTTTGGGGAACAAGAAATACCTGCCAATGACACATTTGTTGCGGCAGTAAACCAGAGAGAAATTCAGGTTGAAGATTCTAGCCATTTAGAACAAAGCAAATGGACAATCAAAGTCCGAGAAGAAAAACCGCTGATCAATGATAAGTCTAAGCAGTTATGTCCCTTGTTTTTCACTATCCAAGGAAAAACAATCGAATTAACTGGAAGTGATCAACAGATTTGGCAAGGAACGGGGAAAGCAAGTTTTGGGCAAATAGGAAATATCCAACTGAAACTAAGACCTTCAGATGAAGTTGGGGATTATGAAGGAACTTTAGTTTGGACAATGGAAGATGTGCCGATATAAAGTAAGAGGTTGTGAAAATCAGCGCTTTGAACGAATACTGAAGAGCAAACTGATTGAACACCGTGAAACAGAGGTCGTGAAAAAGCTGCCCTGCATCAAGTAATAAGACCAGCCAAACGGAAACAGTGTCTCATGTTTTTGATTTGGCTAGTCTTATTACCGCAGATGCAAGCTTTTGCCACACCTTTTTCTTGTCATTTATAAAAGCAAATGTCAATGCTGCAAGCTTTCCTTTAATGCTGTAACACCAGTAAGAGTTGTCAAGACCAGCAGACTGACTAGGTAAATACCGCTCAAAAACAAGATTACGGCAGTTAAACTATAATGATCCATCAAGAAACCGATGACGATAGAAGAAAAACCACCAACAGCTCGTCCAAGGTTCATAATGAAATTATTCGCCGTCGCGCGGATTTCTGTTGGATACAAACTACTAATCACTGCGCCATATCCACCATACATGCCATTGATAAAGTAGCCGACTATCACAGCGGCTGCTACCAAACTCCACTGGCTATGGGCTAACACAAGTAGATAGACAGATAAGGATGAACAAATCAAAAACAAAGAAAAGGCTAGTTTAGGCCCCAATTTATCCATGATCATGCCAAAAGTCATCATCCCCAAAGACATGCCTAAAATAGTACTGACCATCCACAATGAAGACCCAGAAACCGAAAGCCCTAATCGATTTTGCATAATTGAAGGCAGCCAATTCATTAACCCAAAATAGCCGGCAATTTGGACAGTTACCATGATACTAAGGCCACATGTTTGCCAAGCAAGATGTTTTGATTCAAACAGTCTGCTAAGTTTGGTTTTCTTTTCGGCGGATTGTACAGATTTGAATTCCTTTGGTTCAGTCAAGCCGCGACGAATGAACAAGACCATCAACACCGGCAGTACACCTACGACATACAACATCTTCCAACCAAACGTTGGAATGATCACAGCAGCTAAAATCGCAGCCAAAGCCGCACCGACCTGCGCACCAATACCAGCAACCGAAGAAGCTCGTCCAATTTGTTTTTTTGAAAAACTTTCGGAAATCAAGGACATACACGCCCCATATTCTCCTCCCGCTCCTACACCTGCGATAAAGCGAAAGAGATAAACCAAGTAGATGTTTGAAGCAAAATACATCAATAAAGAAGCAATCGAAAACAGAAGGACCGTTTGAGAAAATACTTTCACACGTCCATATTTATCAGCTATGATGCCAAAAAAAATACCTCCAATGAGCATCCCCAAATTAGTGATCGTTGAAATGAAACCCGCTTGCGTACCACTAATGTGAAAAGAAGCAATCATTGAAGATAATGAAAAAGCTAAAAACATAATATCCATATTCTCTAAAGCAATTCCCGCCGATGTCGATAATAATACCTTTCGCTGATACGTTGTCATTTTTATACCCCTTTTCCTAAAATTTCCCTAAATTGTTAAAAGTATATCCAAAAAAGAATAAAAAAACAAGACTTTTTTATTTGAAATAATACACAAACAACCGATATAGATAATCCAGCCTAGTTTTAATAGAAATGAGTATTGACTTGGAGTACACTTAAAGTTGTAGAATAAATAAAATACATAAGTAAAGTGGCAAGAAATTAAGAGAAAGAGTGATCAGATGAATATCAAACAAGTCAGTGAAGAAAAGGGCATTTCGGCCGATACATTGCGCTATTATGAACGAATCGGGTTGATTCCACCAGTTAATCGGACAAAAGGCGGAATCCGTGATTATACAGAAGAAGACCTAAAATGGGTCGACTTTACGATCTGTATGCGAAATGCCGGATTATCGATCGAGTCTTTGATTGAATATATTCGCCTATCTAGCGAAGGAGAAGCAACTGTATTTGAGCGGCGTAAGCTTTTGATTGAAGAAAGTGAACTTTTAACGAAAAAAATAGCTGAAATGCAAGAATGTTTGGAACGTTTACAAGGAAAAATCAAGAAATATGATCGTGTGTTATCTAGAAATAAAATGGAATGTATCAAGTAAAAAAATCAAGGAGCATCGCTATGGAGTTACGCTTACTAAAATATTTTTGGACAATTGCAGAAGAAGGAACAATCTCTCAAGCCGCAGAAGTTCTACATCTTACACAACCAACCTTAAGCCGACAACTGAAGGAGTTAGAAGAGGAACTAGGAACAGAACTGTTTGTGCGTGAAAACCGCAAAATGATCTTGACAGGAGCAGGTTATTTTCTAAAAAGCCGGGCAGAAGAAATTTTAGATTTAACAAATCAAACCACTCAAGAATTCGAGAACAGAAAAAAACAATTATTCAGCGGACGATTTACGATTGGCTGTGTGGAAGCTGATAATTCGAATACATTGGCACTATTACTAGAAAAGCTGATCCGTGATTATCCCAACGTTCAATTTCATATCCACAGTGGAACAAGTGATGATATCACGGAGCGACTAGAAAAAGGCCTGTTAGATTTAGCGATTTTGCTAGATCCAGTAGATACAGAGAAATACGAAACGATTTTGTTACCAAGAAAGGAAAAATGGGGATTGCTCATTTCAGAAAATTCTGTTTTAGCAAAAAAAGATGCGATAACAAAAGAAGACTTTGCGAATGTACCTCTTTTGATCTCAAAGCGTCCAGAAATACAGCGAATGTTTGCTGACTGGTTAGGCATAAAAAAGGAGCAGTTGCTGATCACAGGAACGTACAATTTGATTTTCAATGTATTTGCGCTAATTGAGAATCAGGTAGGCGCTGCTTTAGTCATAGAAGGTGCTGTAAGTCATCATTCAAAGCGAGTGACATTCGTTCCGCTTGACCCAATGATTGAAACGAACTGTATGCTAGTCTGGAAAAAGAATCGGATTTTATCCCCTGTAGTCAATGAATTGATTCACCGTTTCAAAGAAGCTTTTGAACAGTAATAAGTATCTCTAATCGAAGAAATTTCAATACAAAAGCGAGACGTATGACAGTCTTGCTTTTGTATTTTTTCATTTTTAAATCAAAAAAAATAAAGAGATTTACATAACTTGTTAAATAAGCGCTTACAAACATAAGAAGAACGGAAATGAATCAGCTATAATAACCGTTGTTCTGGATTGTAATCATTACAAAGAAATGAAGATTATAACTTTGGAGGTGTTCGAAAAGAAAAATGGGAGGAGCTTTCATGAAAAGAGTTAGAAAATGTTTGACATTGGTTTTTGTGTTGAGCTGCTTGATACAACTTTCTGCTTTCAACCAAGTAGTGTTTGCTGCAAGTGAAAAAAGTAGTGTAGGTATCACTTTTGAAGGAAGTGTTCCGCAAAGCTCAACCGATCCATCCGTACCATCCTCGCAAGATGCCGAACAATCGGCAAATCAATCCAGACAAAAGAAATACCCAAAAACCAACGAGATTCAGCAATCATTTATTACTTGGGGTGGAATATTTCTTTTAGTAATCAGTTTGTTATTAATATTTTGGAAAAGAAAGAGGAATAGAGAATGAAAAAAACAATTTTAGCTACAGCATTAATTAGTACAACACTTTTGGCAGGAACATTAGCTGTACATGCAGATGGCCTAAATGGGAAAAGTACTGCAAAGATCGGTTTGACGGCACAAGATCCAGATCATCCTGTAGGTCCAATTGATCCAATCGACCCTGATGATAATCCTCCTTCAAATGATCCAACTGGAAATACTGGGGACTTGCGTATCGATTATATGTCAAAAATCGATTTTGGAAAACAAACGATTTCAGGAAAAACCGAAACATATACTGCTGAAAAACCAGCGTTAACAACCGAAGTCCAAGTTTCAGATCTACGAGGAACTGGTGCTGGCTGGAATTTACAAGTTAGTTACGATACAGAAAAACCAGGATTTACTTCAGAAGATAAAACATTGAATGGTGCAGAACTAACATTACCAGTGGGTACACCAGAAACCGTGGAAGACAATAGTTCTGCAGCTCCTGCTACAAGCAAAGTAGTAGTGAATAATGATGCGCAAAACATCATGTCAGCAGCTGCTAATACTGGTTTAGGGACATGGGCAGATGAAATGGAACCAGGTAATGTCACTCTTAAAGTCCCATCAGGTAACTTAGTGGGTGATTACACAGCTACACTTGTCTGGACTTTGTCAGACGCACCAGCTTAATTAAACATTTATTACGTACAAATAAGGAGAGAATAACAACGATGAAAAAACAAGTATTTTACACATTAGCAGCGACAGTATTGCTATCAAGCTCATTATTAAGCACATTGAACGTACAAGCAGATGAAACAGAGCCAACCAAAGATTCTGCCACTTCTACAGCAAAGATTACATTTACAGGTGGAAATGATGATCCAGTTGATCCATTGATTCCAGATAATCCTGACGACCATGGAACAGGCGATCATGGACCATTATCAATTGACCATGTATCTGATATCACTTTCGGTACACAAGAAATCTCAGCAAGTGAGCAAGTTTATCATGCAGAAAATACAGAAGCCAATGTCCAAATCACTGATAAACGAGGGGTAGAAGGTGGCTGGATATTAACAGCAGCCGCTTCTCATTTTACAGCGGAAGATCATTCAGAATTAAAAGGTGCGGAATTATCATTCAATGGTGGGAAAATCCAAACAACTTCAGATAACACTAGCGAAAACCCAACAGCACACGATGTGGTTTTTGACAATACGGAAGCAAAACCAGTAATGACCGCCGACAGTTTGCAAGGACAAGGTTCATGGGTAGACGTCTTCCAAGGGACTAAAGGAGACAATGATAAAATACAGTTAAAAGTGCCTTCAGGTTCTGTTGAAGCAAAAGAATACACAGCAACGATCACTTGGACACTCACAGCAGGCCCAACTGCTTAGAATGGAGAGAAAAATGAACAAACTTCAATCATTGTTTGTTGCTGCTCTTAGTTTATTAAGTATTGTAGTGATGCCATTGACGACATACGCTGATTCAAATGAATCAGCGTATAGCGTCAATGCAAATATTCCCGACTTTCAAAAAAATAAAAACGTTTCTTACTTTGATTTGCAATTAGATCCAAATCAAAAAAAAGAGATTTCAATCCATTTAGCTAACTCAGCAAAAGAAAAAGCGGTTTTTAACGTAGATGTTAATAATGCTGCCACAAACAGTAACGGGGTCATTGACTACGGACAAACAGATTTGAAGAAAGATCCGTCTGCTAAATATGTATTGAATCAGCTAGTCACTCCTAAAAATCAAGAAATTGAATTACAAGCTGGTGAATCCAAAGATGTGACTTTCCAAGTTCAAATGCCAAAAGATCGATTCAAAGGAATCATTCTTGGTGGAATACACATCAGTAAAAAAGATAATGTGAGTGAAAAAGTAGACGGAACAGCAATCCGTAATAAATATGCGTACGTGATCGGTGTGAAACTGCAAAACGATACAGATGCCGTCACGCCCGATTTGAAACTGAACTCAGCAAAAGCTGGTCTGCAAAATTCCTATACGACTGTGTTTGCTAATGTGCAAAATCCAACACCTGGAATCATCAGCAAAGTTAATTTTGATGCGAAAATCACGAAAAAAGGGTCAAAAGATGTTCTTTATGAAACAAAAAAGGAGAATATGTCGATTGCCCCTAATACGAACTTTGACTTTCCAATCAGTTTAAATAAGGAGAAAATCGAAGCTGGAGATTATACGGTGACGATCGATGCCAACGAAGGCAATACAGATAAAACATGGCATCTGACAACTGATTTTACGATCCAGTCAGAAAAAGCCAAAAAGATCAACAAAGAAGCAGTGACAGAAGACAAAGGAATCCCATATCTCCCAGCTATCATCACAGTCGGAATCTTGTTATTATTGATCATCGCATTTTTAAGTTACAAATTACTTAAACAAAAAAAGTAGGTGAGAATATTGAAAAAAAAGGTGAATAAAAATATCCATCTATTTTTACAAATATTTTCGATTCTGGGTCTTGTTTCTCTCTTTCTTATTTTTGAAATACAAGAGGTTAGAGCCGAATCAGTAAATGATGTTATTTTAAATGCGCCAGATGGTACAAGTTTAGCAGATGCGTTTAATTTAGTGCCAGTTGGGAGCAATAGTCATGCTACGATTGCTAAGAATAAAAATGGAAACGATGTATGTGTTCTCACTGATGATAATAGGGATCAAAGAGCTGCGTTGTGGTCAGCCACTAACTATCAATTAGACTTGAACAAAGATTTTGATACAAAAATGAAATTGTATTTAGGAAACAAAGGAAGATACGCAGCGGATGGTATTACTTTCACGCTTCAAAACGATCCAAGAGGTAATAATGCTTTTTCAAGTTCAACAGAAGGTGGAGCTTTAGGCGTTTATTCTTCACAAGAAGCTAGAAACAGCACTGAAGCTGCACAAGAAGCACTACAAAACAGTTTTTCTATTGAATTTGATACGCATCAAAATGAAGGTAAAGGTAATGCATATGACGAAAATAGCCACAACTATAAACCTGGTCCAAATCATATTGCAGCAACTATGCCAGGAAATCCAGAGACCTATGATGTATATTCAAGTTGGCTTACACAGAAGGTAAAAGTACGTCACAATTTGCTGACAGAGCCGATCAATCTACCAAATGGCTCTCTCTCCAATGGACAATGGCATGATTTTGAAGTCCACTATGATCATATTACAGAGCAAATTACCTATGTATTTGATGGACAAAGTAGGGTTTGTAATCTTCCACGAACTGTATTTTCCAGTGACTATGTTTATTGGGGGTTCACAGGAACTACAGGTGATGATTCTAACGTTAATGCTGTAGTATTTTCAGAACTGCCTAAAGCTGTTAACGTAGAAACTACTACAGATGTATTGAAAAATAACACAAGTGTCATTAATAAAGATGTAAACATGGGTGACACTTTGACTTATTCTTTAAAAGCAACTTATTTAGGCGGAATTCAAAATTGGACAGATGTAGTGGGAGAAGAATTTCTTAATCCATATGTGGAATATGTCCCTCATACATTAGCAGTTAAGTACCCAGAAACAGGTACGATAACGAAGGAAGAACCACAGATTACACCAGAAAATCATCTAATCGTTCCTGAATTGACCAATGATTTAGGAGACGTGCATGAAAATAAATGGACAAGTGTAGAAATAACGTTTGACGTAAAAGTAAAAAATATTGATTCTAATCAAAAAATAATTAAAGCAGAAGATTATACAGAATTTATTGGGGATAATTATACAGTACGACCGTATGAAACTTCTTACCAAATTTTAAATGATGAAGCTTTAAGACCACAAATCAAACTTTCTGATTCTTTGGCAAATGCCTCCGTCAGTGTGTTTCCGACAGATCAGTCATTGACGATCGATGGGGAATGGAAAGATAAAGACAGCAATGCTGTTTCTTTATTTTATAAGCTGAATGGGCAAGAAAGAGTCTTGCAAGACAATGTCAGCAATACAGCAAAAGACTCATGGCTTCCTTTCTCACAAGAGATTTCTCTCGCTGATCTTAACACTGGTGATAATCAAGTAGAAGTTTATGCCAAAGATGCAGAAGGTCAGCTATCTAATCATGAAAGTTTTAAAATCATATTGAAACAAGGAAACGTCAGCTTTAAATCGATCGATCCGGAGATCCAATTCAATAAGATGGTTATTTCCGGTACCACTGTTTATTCTTCACCACAAGCAACTGTTGGGGTAGTTGTAGAAGATACGACAGGAATTCCGAAAGATTGGCAGCTTAAAGTCAAACAGACCACATCTTTTTCTGACGGAACAAGAGATTTGCCTGCGCAATTGACCTATCTGAATGGGGAAGAAAAGCTGTCAATCAATGATAGCTCAGCAGTGGGCTTGCCAGTCGTTCAAAACAATGCTACGGATTATTCTCTGCAACAAGATGCGAACCATCAATTCCAGTTAGCTGTTTCACCAGGCGCTTATACTGGTGAATATCAGTCACAGTTGGAATGGACGATCGAAAGAGCACCATAAAAAAATAAGAAGGGGAAACGTGGCTGTTTTTCCTTCTTGTTTTTGTTATGATAGGGGCGAAAGGGTGGAGTTAGTTGATGGAGTCAATCATGTTTGTTCTCATTGCTTATCTAAATTTGTTTATTTGGATGAGTCTGTTGTTTAAAGGGGCGTCAAAATGGCGATTCCTCTTGTTTTATTTGGGGCTAATGATAGCTAATATGTTTTTTGTTCCATACACATTCGTTTTCTTTGCAATCGCTTATGCTGCAATGTGTTGGTTTTTATATCTTTTGGTAGAAAATATTTTTTTATCGATCCTGTTACAAAATTTTTTATTGAATGTGGTAGGTATTTCCTTTTTCTTAGCAATCGATATTCCAAGGTATTTGGGATTTTATACTAGCTATTTGAATCTTTCAGTAGAATTAGTACTAGCAACTAGTTTATTTTTGCTGATCAGAAAAGCAGATCAAAAGTATGATATATTCGATTATTTTAGTGGCTATACGAAAAAACTGAAAGGCTTGACGATTTTATCTGTTGTGATTTATGTGCTGATTTACATCTTTCATTTAGGTATTAGTTTTTACTCGTTGGATTATATCCTTACTTCGATCATCACGCTTTTATATAGTATTTTTTATACTGCTTTTTTTATTGTCTTTATTATATATAAGAAAAAGTTCCAAGTGATCGAACTTTATTTGAAAGACAATCAGGAGACAAAAGAATACTACGAGAAATTAGATGATTTCCGTCATGATTATTTGAATTATATTTCTGCGTTGGAATACAGCTTGATGAATGACAGTCAGGAGAATTCTATCAAACTATTGACCCATTTAAAGGATTATTCTTTAGAAGCGATCGATGATGCGAGACACAATCCCTTGAAGCGAATCAGTGATCCGGCAGTACGCGGGCTTTTTTATCATTTTATGGAAAGAGCCAATCAGTCTGGCATTTCTTATGATATCCAAGTTCTGAATATCATCAATAATATCAAGGCAGATTATATCGATGTTCTTCGTCTGTTATCTATTGCACTGAATAATGCCATTGAGCATTGTGATGAAACAAGAAAAGAAGAGCCAATCAGTATTACGATCAATCAAACAAAGGAGCGGTTTTATTTCAAAATCGAGAATCCTGCTGATATGTCCTCAACAAGCTTAGCTAAATTGATGAAAAGAGGAAGCTCAACGAAAAAAAATGGGGGACTCGGTCTTTATAACTTTTCGAAAATCACGGATAAATATCTAAATGCCAACTATGGAATCAAATATTTAAAGCGTACGAAAATGTTTGTCTTGGAATTGACGATTTATGAGAAGTCAATCAGTAAAACTGTATGAATAGCTAACAAAGTGGAATAAGGAAGTTAAAAACGGGCAGGACAGACATGTCCTACCCGTTTGTTTGTTTTAGTTGGTCAATATGGCGTAACAATTTTTTTACACTAGAAGAACTTAAAAGAAGTGTATCTTTATTTTTGAAATGGACTTCCATCATTTGTTTATCTACTTCTTTGATATTGAATGGGTTGATAGAAAAACTTTTCAGATCATTAAAGAAATGATAGTCTTGGAATTTTTGTTTGATATTTTTCATTTTATCATGAATAACGAAGTTCTCATTTGTTCCATAAAATTCCAAGGTGGAACGAGAACCATTGATCGTTGAGATATAATTGACTTCATCTGGCGCAATCAAAAAGACCTTTGTGGCGCCTTGCAGTTCAATGATAGAGGAAGATTGTTTTTGAGCTTCCAATTTTTCTAAAAGTAGCTGTTTCAATGATTGTGCAACTTCTTCTAAGTTTGATTTATCAAGATAGCGATCTGGGCGAATCTGCTGATTAATGATTTCTAATCCGCGTGTATTATCGTTTGATAGAAAAATAATCGAGCATTCTGGATTCTTGTTCCGTATTTTTTTAGCAAAATCAATGCCACTATGCAATGTCTTTAAATCAATGTCGATAATAAACAAATCAGAAGAAGAAAAGACCAGTGTATCTAAACGCTTATAAATCGTTTCCAACTCGCTGCTCGGGTATATTTGAAGAGAGAGGGCACTCAACTCTTTATGTTTTAGTAATTCTTTCTTCAATAATTCCTGATGAAACAAGTTATCTTCAATGTAGTAGATTTTCATGGTTCGATTCCCCTAAGACAGATTTCATTACGATTAGTATAACAGATTTTTTCTATAAATTTCATCATATAAATGATATTTGTTTTTTTATTAATCAGAAAATATGCACTTTTATCGTTTTAATGGACGGAATAAGCATAATGTTGATCGCGGTATTCTCTTGGCGTAAGGGAAGTTGTTTTTTTAAAGACCTGAATAAAATGGCTTTGACTTGCAAATGAAAGCAATACGCTGATTTCTTTATAGCTCTTGTCCGTAAAAAGCAACAAATGTTTACTTTCGTTGATCTTCCGTTCTTGGATATAGGAATGGATCGTTTGGCCCATTTCTTTTTTGAATAAAGCAGAAAGATGTGTTTTGTGCTTGTCAAATGTCTCAGCTAGCTCGTCAAGCGTTACACGGTCGTAAATATGGCTGTCTATATAATTGATTAGTTGCTTGACTAGCATGGATTTATCGGCTAGAGGTTGCTGATGGATCAGTTCCATGAAACGATAAGTCGCCTCTTTCATATAAGTGTGCCATTCATTAGAAGAATGGATACGGAACAAGCCTTGGATCAAGGCATCTGATAAACTAAAGGCCTGATTGATTGGGACTCCTTCATCGATACTGATACGTGTCAGTATGGCAACAAAAGCAGAAAATTTCAGCTTCAAACCTTCTAATTCATTTTCGGATAACTCGACATGATACGTTTCTTGCATCTTTTTGAATAACCAATCGATCTTTTCTGGCTGATTCCGTTTGATGTATTCTGTGTATCGAAGCTCGAATTGGTAAGAATCAAAAGTGGCTTCTTGCATCCGCCGGTCGTATAGACTGTCCTCCAACCGTTGATCTGTGGTAGAGCGCTGCTTGATTTCTTTTTGGTAAATCCAGTGCAATTCCTCTTTTTTCAATAATTTGTGTGTTAGAAAAGCATAGGCAAGCTGAACGAATTCTTCAAATGCTGCAGTTGTTTCTTTCGTATAGTGAATACCGTAGTGATAGACATGACCTTTGAATAGAAATGTATCGGGAGATTCTCCAATCATGCCGCAAGGACCGATCAATAAGGAATAGGAATTGCTGTCTGTCATAAAATCAAGCTTAGCAAACATAAAAGGAAAGTGATTAAATAAACATACGGGCTGATGTTCTTTTGGTGAAATGAATGTCTCCATGATAGGATGTATATCCCATGAAATCTCCGGATGGCAAACTTTGCCGTTTGAATCAAATAAAACCATGGGAATCAGATATTTTTTGTATAACAAATCCATTATTTTAGAAATCGCTGTCTGTTTCAATTATTTTCCTCCTGTCTATCCTTTTTCTTCCATTGTAACGCAAAAATAACATATTGAATATTAAATTTTTCAGGTATTTTCCTTCTATTTTTATATAAAGTCTTCTTTTGTTGTATAACAAAGAAAATTTTATCGTTATAATTAAAAATGTAAAAACGGTTACAAAAAAGGAGAAACTAATGGATGAAAAACAATTAAAGCAACTAGCCGATTCCTTGACAATAAAAGAAAAAATCGCACAAACAGTCCAGTTGAACGGCGACTTGTTTACTGATAGTGATGTGATGAATACTGGACCAACAAAGGAGTTAGGTTTTCCTGATGATTTTGATTTAAGTCAGATTGGTTCCATTTATAATATCAATGAACCCGAAAAGCTAAAAAAAATCCAAACAAAAATAATGGAAGAAAGTAGTAAAAAAATCCCGCTCCTCTTTATGTCAGATGTTATTTATGGTTTTCGTACCATTTTTCCTATCCCGCTAGCACAAGCGGGATCGTATGATTTTGATTTGATCCAAAAAGCTGCACAAGAAACAGCAAAAGAAAGTTACTTAAGCGGACTACATGTTCTATTTTCACCTATGCTTGATTTAGTAAGAGATCCTCGTTGGGGACGGGTGATGGAGTCTCCAGGAGAGGATGTATATACTGCAAAAGAGTTTGCTAAACACGCTGTCCAAGGATACCAAGGAGACAATCTCCAATTGATTGACAAATACCGTGTTGGTGCATGTATCAAGCATTTTGCAGGATATGGGGCCCCAGAAGCTGGAAGGGAATACAATACCGTCGATATGTCCAACCAACGTCTCTTCAATGAATACCTTGCTCCTTATCAAGCGGCAGTTGAAGCCAATTGTTTACTAGTCATGACCGCATTCAATGTGTTGAATGGCGTGCCTTCTACCGGTAATCGCTGGCTGAATCGGGAGATTCTTCGAAAGAGGTTCGGCTTTAACGGTGTACTGGTCTCTGATTATGCGGCCATTGAAGAGTTGCAAGTACATGGCTACACGAAAGATCAAGCAGACTCAGCTAAAAAGGCGTTAGAAGCCGGTGTGGACTTCGATATGATGACTTCTGTCTATGCCAATTCTTTAGAAAAATTAGCAGAAGAAAACAAAGAAATCTTACAATTGTTGGATGAGGCAGTGTGGCGAATCTTAGTCTTGAAGAACAAACTTGGATTATTCGAAGATCCGTATCGAGGACTCGAAGAAGAGAACACAGGAGAAATCTTGACGGAAGAATCGAAAGAAGTAGCAGTCAAGCTAGTCGAAAAGAGTTGTGTCCTCTTGAAGAATGACGACACACTACCATTAAAAAAACATCAGAAAATCGCAATTATCGGACCTTACGGCAAAAGTCGCCTGACAATTGGATTCTGGGCATCTGTAAGTGGTAAACCACAAGATAGTATCCCGCTCAAAGATGGACTAGAACAGCATTTTTCAAAAGAACAGCTGCTATTTGCAAAAGGATTCAACCTGTTTGATTCCTATGAACCATTTGGACCGTTAAAAGCCGGAATTGAACAACTGAATGGAACGATTGAGGACGAGGAAACGTTAATCCAAGAAGCATTGGAAACTGCTGAAAAATCTGACGTGATTTTGCTGACGATTGGTGAACAATTTTTAGAAAGTGGAGAAGGAGCTTCTAAAACCAACCTTCGATTACCTGAAAAGCAAAAACGTTTGATCAAAGCGTTAGCAGCATTGGATAAACCAATCGTAGGGATTTTATATACCGGACGTCCGCTGGTCCTAACAGAGATCGAACCTTATTTTTCTAGTTTGCTGCTCGTTTGGTATCCTGGAACGATGGGAGGCATCGGTATTGCCAATCTTCTTGCAGGGGAAGCAGTGCCAAGTGCTCGACTTAGTATGACGTTCCCACGGAGTGAGGGGCAGGTCCCAATCTATTATGCACATGCTTCAACTGGCCGACCTTTAGAAACAAGTACGCATTCGACCCGTTTTGTGTCTAAGTATATTGATGAATCCAATGAGCCGCTGTTTGCTTTTGGTGCCGGGAAAACATATGGAAAAGTCGAAGCAAACTGGCAGGAAATACAGGATCAAGAAGATAAGCTGCAATTTGTTTATGAAGCAGTTAATCATTCAGCAACACCAATAGAAACAGTTATCCATATTTATGTAAAAGACAAGACAGCCTCTATTGTGCAACCAGTCAAACGGTTGATTGCGAGTCAAGTCGTTTCCATACACGCAGATGAGAAAAAATTGATTAACTATACAGTATCAAAAGAAGCACTTATGTTTTATAACAATCAAGGGGAAAAAATTTGGGAGTCTGGCGAATTTACTTTTTCTCTCTCGACAGTAGATTCAGAAGATGACCGTACAATTCAATTATAAAAAAGGAGAAGAAAGATGGAAAAATTAGAACAGTTTTTAAGCAGCAGACTATTGCCGATGTCGGAGAAATTACAAAAGAACAAAGTGTTAGCCGCATTGATGGAAGGATTTATCCGAACAAGCCCAATTACATTAGGGATTGCCTTCATTACGATTATTGGAAATTTCCCATTTCCTGGCTGGATCGATTTTTTGAAAAATGTGGGGATTTTTCCTCATGTGGAAGCAATCACTAATGGCGCTACAGGTGTTTTCTCGTTGTATGTCGTATACAGTTTAGCTTTCTCTTATGCAAAACAATTAGGGACCAATGAACGGAATGCATCCATCATCTCTTTGGCAAGTTTCATTATGCTGATGCCGCAATCCGTCATGACGACTGTTACACAAGACGGCAAAGCAGTCGAACAAGCAGTCGGTGCGTTGCGATTGGATTATCTGGGTGGTCAAGGATTGTTTATCGGTATGCTTGTCGCTTTGCTCATTACCCGTTTCTATGCCTTCTTAGCTAAGAAAAATATTATGATCAAATTACCGGAAAGTGTGCCGCCGATGGTCACACAATCTTTGTCACCAGTATTTGTCGTTACAATCATTTTTGTTGTTGTATTTGCTTTGCGAGTATTGTTTGGTTTGACACAATCAGGAACGATTTTCCAATTCTTTATTGATGTAATCAATGCCCCATTGAACTCTTTAGTAGCGAGTCCGTTATCGATCATCATTATCATGGAATTATTAGCTGTTTTATGGTTCTTCGGTATCCACAATGCTGTTTTGCAAGGACCTTTAGGCGCAATCAGTATGACGATGGTCGTTGGGAACATTGCTGCCTTCCAAGAAGGAAAAGCATTACCCTATTTAGTTCCGTCTGTTATCTACATGGGGATGTACGCAGCTGGCTTCATGGGATTCGTGACATTTTTCATGATTAAAAGCAAGTCAGCCAAAATGCGACAGTTAGGTAAATTATCTTTTGTTCCATCCTTATTCAATGTGACAGAACCATTGATGTTTGGGATGCCGATCATCTTGAATCCGATTTTCTTTATTCCACAAATCTTTACACAATTGATTGCAGGATTCGTTACATGGGGATTAACCACTACCATATTGCCGATTTCTTTGAATCCGACGATGTCACTATTACCTTGGACAACTCCTACTTTTGTGAAGATGCCTTTATCAGGCGGACTGAACTACACGATCCTGATGGTTATTTGTATGGCAATCGGTGTGGTGATGTGGTACCCATTCATTAAGATCGCAGATAAGAAAGAACTAGAGTTAGAAGCGGCGTTGGAAAAAGAAGAAGCAGAAACGAAAGCAGAAAAAATCATCAATGCAGAAGTCGAAGCATAATGAAGGGGAAAAGCATGTGGACCTTAAGTATCGATATTGGTGGAACGTATATCAAGTCAGCTTTAATAATGGATACGCAAATAAGAGAAAAAAGACAAATAGAGACACCAAAAACTGATAAGGACAATTTTATCCTTGTCCTTGTCGAATTGATCCGTTCTTATCAGCAGCTCGAACCCATTGAATTTGTCGGATTTTCTGTTCCTGGTGCGGTGAAAGAAGCGTCAACCGTCTTTTTTGGTGGAGCAGTCGCATACCTGAATGAAGTCAATTTAAAGCAAGAAATAGAAAAACAGCTGCCCGTTCGTGTGTTTGTAGAAAATGATGCGAAAGCTGCTGTATTGGGAGAAGCAAGTTTCGGTCATTTAAAAGGGATTGAAAATGGTGCAGGGATCATTCTAGGAACAGGCGTCGGCGTTGGACTTTTGCTGGATGGGCAGGTGAGAAAAGGGCCGCATTGTCAAACTGGAGAAGTTAGTTTCTTGATACAAGATCGTGGGATAAATGGAGCTGAATCATTTGCAGGGATCAATTTGTCAGCTGTTCGATTAGTAGAAGAACTGGCAAAATTATTTCAGTGTGAACCAGAAGGACCTCTTGTATTTGATTATCTATATCAAAAAGAAGATGAACAAGCACAAACTTTATATCGCACATACTGCAATCAAGTAGCGATTCTCTGTTTCAATATCCAATGTTTGTTGGATTTGGACAAAATGATTATTGGCGGCGGAATCAGCAAACAAAAAAGGCTGATCAGTGATATCCAGAAAAATTATGAAGCCATCTTTTCTGTGTCGCCGATGATCGAACAAACGATTACGAAAATGACGATAGAAGCTGCCGCCTTTGAGTCTGAAGCAAATCTGATCGGTGCAGCGAAAGGAGTACGATTGAATGAGATTTCCAACTGATTTTTTATGGGGAGCTTCCACTAGTGCGTATCAGACAGAGGGAGCTTGGGATACAGACGGTAAAGCGCCGTCTGTTCAAGATATGAAAGAAATACCTGACGGAACAAGTGATTTCAAAGTGGCGGTAGATCATTACCATCGCTTTGAGGAAGATGTTCGTTTATTTAAAGAGCTAGGGTTAAAAGCTTATCGGTTCTCGATTTCTTGGAGTAGAGTCATGTCCAATGGAAAGGTTAATCCAAAAGGGCTGGAGTTTTATAAGAAACTCATTGCATTATTGAAGGAAAATGAGATCGAGCCGATCGTGACGGTGTTCCATTTTGATTTGCCTTATGAGATCCATGAAAATGGAGGCTGGGAAAATAGGGCGACGATCCAAGCTTTCGCTGATTACTGCCAACTGCTTTTTGACACATTCGGTCAAGAAGTAAACTATTGGCAAACAATCAATGAACAAAATGTCATGGCTTTAGCTGGATCGATCATTGGTACAAGTAATAAATCAATGAAAGAAAAGTTTCAAGAAAACCATCATATGCTCGTTGCTCAAGCACTGGTCACGAAAAATTATCATGATGGGAATTATCCAGGAAAGATCGGACCCGCGCCGAACATTGCCAGTGTATATGCTGCTTCTGATAAACCAGAAGACCAGTTGGCTGCAATGAATATGAGCGCTTTAAGAAATTGGTTGTTTTTAGATGCTGCGGTTTATGGTGTCTATAACCATAATGCCTGGAATATTTTGTCAAAAATCAATGCCTGTCCTGAAGTAACAGAAGAAGACAAAAAAATCATGTTAGAAGGTACATGCGATTATATCGCTTTTAATTATTACAATACCATGACTGTGTCAGCCTATTATCAAAAAGAAAACAAGATCGATCAGCAATCTGGCTTTGGGATCCCCGGCTTCTTTCAAGCGACAACGAATCCACATTTGCCAATGACTGAATTCGGCTGGCCAATCGATCCAGAAGGGTTCCGTTATACGTTAAATGAGATCTATTCAAGATATCGTCTGCCGTTATTGATAACCGAAAACGGAATAGGAGCAAAAGATGAATTAACAGAAGATGGAAAAATCCATGACAAGTATCGTATCGACTATTTGAAACAGCATATCCAGCAAATGTATCTAGCAATGGAAGATGGTGTAGAGGTGATTGGTTATTGTCCGTGGAGCGCGATCGATTTGATCAGCACCCATGAAGGAATCGAAAAAAGATACGGTTTTATTTATGTTGATCGAACAGACGATTCTTTGAAGACGCTGGATCGTTATAAAAAGGATAGCTTTTATTGGTACCAAAAATTGATTGCTGAAAATGGATTAAACGAAGAGGAGTAAGCCTATGCAGATCGATACGATGACTATTGACAACGAAGCCAATACGACTCTAACGGTTTATCTTCATGAAGAAAAGCCCGAATTTCACCGTATTGACAAACGTCCGTTCATACTAGTGATTCCAGGAGGAGGGTATGGATTTTGCAGTGAAAGAGAAGCAGAGCCGATTGCATTGAAATTTGCTGCTGAAGGTTATCATGCGGGTGTGCTGCGCTATCACGTTGGAGAACACCGTGATTTCCACAAAGCACTGGCGGATGCAGAAAAAAGCATGGATCTGATTGCCTTACTAGCTGAAAAAGCAAAAATCGATCAAACCAAAATTGCAGTGATCGGTTTTTCTGCCGGTGGGCATTTAGCAGCCGCTTTGTCTACTTTGTCCGATCGAAAACCAAGTGCTTGTATCCTTGCTTATCCGGCCATTTTAAGCTCCTTTGCAGAAGCGATGAAGATCCAGGCTCCTTCTTTGGAAATGTGTGTGACACCGCAAACGCCACCTACTTTTTTGTTTTCTACATTCGAAGATAATGTGGTGCCTATCGAGAATTCTCTTTTGTATTTGAGAGCGTTAGAAGAAAATGATGTACCTTTTGAAACACATATTTTTCAAAAAGGAAAGCACGGATTATCATTAGGAAATAAGTGGAGTGGAAATAGTGAAGAGATGGTGGACCCTCGTTTTTCCAAGTGGTTTGAGCTTTGTATCGAGTGGCTGGAAATCATTTGGGTACAAGCAGCTGCAGAAACTACGCAAAAAATAGAAGACATTTGGCAAGTACCGATCAAAAATTTATACGCCATTGAAGCCAATCAATCGATCTTACTTGAACATCTGCCATTTTTAACCGATAGAAGTAGGTTCAAAATCATTCGAAGTTTGTCCTTCAACCAGCTGTGTGAGGTTTCGCCAGAGAAATTTCCAAAAACAAAGATCAGTCAATGGGTAAATGAATTGACTTGGTGCCGTTGAACTTTCCTATCAAAGAATCGATACTCGGAGGAAACAAATGAAATATGAAATAATCAAAAAGAACAATCGGTTCTATTTTCTCATGGATGAAAAACCCTGTCTTCTCTTAGGCGGAGAAGTGCATAATTCAGCAGCTTCTACGGTGCTTTCTATGGAAAAAAATATTTGGCCATTTGTGAACAATCTCGGATTGAACACCCTGCTTGTACCTGTTTATTGGGAAAATATCGAGACAAGTCCGGGAGTATTCAACTTTGATTTGATAGAAGCCCAGTTACAAAAAGCGGCTGAAAATAAGATCAAGTTGGTTTTTCTATGGTTCGGTTTATGGAAAAACGGTTTATCTACTTATGTTCCTTCATGGATCAAGACAGACACAGAAAATTATTTTAGAGTAGTCAACCAAAAGCAAGAGCAGTTAAACTGTATCTCACCATTTTGCACGAAAGCAATTGAAGCAGATTGCCGCGCATTATCTAGCCTATGTCAATTTATCAGTCAGCATCCGCTGAAAGATCAAGTATGCATGATGCAGATCCAAAACGAGGTCGGCTGTCTTGAAACGGCAAGGGATCACTCTAGAAAAGCACGGCAAATATATGGATCCACACTTCCAGAAAAAATCAGAGAATTATATCCTCTAGCAAAAAACTGGCAAGAACTTCCAGAGGAGACATTCATGGCCTACGCCTTTAGTCATGCACTGGAAAAGATGGCAGTAGAGGCAAAAAGATGGTTAGATATCCCGTTGTTCACCAATGCTTGGCTGCATAAAAAAGGAAAACGCGCGGGCGACTATCCTAGTGGTGGGCCTACAAAAAATGTATTAAACGTATGGGCAAAAAATGCACCTAGCTTAACGGCTTTTGCTCCAGACATCTATGAAGAAAATGTTCGGGAAATCATTCAAGATTATCAAATGATTGATCAACCCCTTTTCATACCAGAAACAAGAAAAGATCTAAGCTATCTATCCAATTGTTTCTATGCATTTGGGCAAGGAGCACTTTTGTATTCTCCTTTTGGAATCGAAGATCTTCGAAAAAGTACGGAAGCTATAATAGACGAGGATCAGGCTTTCTTGAAACAGTTAGGATTAGACCAAGCGGCTTTTGACCCGACAGGAAGTTTGCCTTATTTTACTAAGTGTTATCAAATAATCAAAGAACTAACCCCATTTTTAACGGATGAAACACTCAAGATCCATTCTTTTAAAAAGGAAAAGGACACGACGTATCAGTATCAAGATGAAAATTACCGATTTTTGATCAAATATTTAAGTAAAGACAAGAAAGAGCAGCTGAACACTGCCGGTCTCTTTTTTCAATTAGAAAATGATTATTTTTTTGCTGGGTGCAACTTTGCGCTATTCCACGAAGCAGTAGATGAAGAGCGGCGTTCAGAAATTTTGAATTTTGAAGAAGGATACTTTGAAGGCAAAAAATGGATCACAGAGCGTGTTTTGAATGGGGATGAGCGCTATACGCCGTATATCGGTAATATGCCTAAAATCATCAAATTCTCTTTATATACCTATCCGAAAAAAGAACAGGAGGTTGTCCATGAATATCTTGCTGACGAACGAAACCTTTAAACCATCTACAAGTATGCTTGCCCAAGAACCGGAACCACTCGAAAATCTATCTGTTTATCGAAATAGTACAGCCGCATTTCAGTTATTGCTACATGATGGGAAGAAAAATCATTATAGCTTAGACGATCAATTTACGATCCCGGATGCGATTGAAATACCTATATACCGGATAGAAATCAACTCGGAACTGCCAATCAAATCGAATTTTATTGAATATTATTGCGGAAAAGACGATATTTTCTATGGGGATAAACTGTTGGAAGAAAACGCACATACTTATTCTGGTGATCGTTTTGCTCCTATTTATGTAGAAATCCCGGTTGATCGTCAACAAAAATCCGGTATCTATCCGATAGATATCACGATTTATCAAGCAGGGATAACGACAAAAGAAACAGTCATCGGACAGAAACGATTAGAAGTAACCGTAGAAGCCTTTACGTTCAGTGATAAAGTAACTGATTCTTTCCATTTAGACATTTGGCAGCAACCTTCTAATCTTTCTCGTACATTCCAAGTGCCTCTTTGGAGTAATCAACATTTTGAACTGATTCAGACAATGGCTTCAACCTTAGCTGAGTTAGGCCAAAAAACGATTACAGTCATTGCAGGAGAGATCCCTTGGAAAGGATGGTTCAATTATATTGTTAAAGATTTCCCAGCTAACTTGTATGAATACTCAATGGTCAAAGTCCTCAAAACAAAAGAAGGAAATATCCAGTGTGATTTTTCAATTTTGGATAAGTATTTAGCTTGTTTTTTTGAAGCAGGGATCGATAAAGAAATCGATGTGTTCGGCCTTTTAGGTGTTTGGCAGCCGCCCTTCTTTCCTTTGAATAAAGCAGTAGAACATCCAGAAAAACTTGTGATCCGTTATTATGATGAGGAAATGCAGCAAATGGCATTCATCGAAAAACAAGAAGAGCTCAGACAATATTTCCAGCAATTGTTTACCTATTTCAAGAAAAAGAACATTTGGGACAAAGTTCGTCTCATGGCAGATGAGCCAAAAGCACACGAAATCGATACGTTTAAAGAAGCTGTCAAACGTCTAAAAGAAATCGAACCAACGTTGCAGTTGAAAGTGGCATTTGACAAGGAACCAGTCTTACAAGCCTTGATTTCAGAAATCGACTATCCAGTCACATCTTTTTATTGTACTTGTCAAAACCATGGATGGCTGAAGGAACAATTTCCTGGAAAAACACAATACTACATCTGTAATTATCCAGATAAACCAAATACATTCTTACACAGTCCATTGACAGAAAGCCGGTTACAAGGCGCATTAGCTTATTATTTTAGAACGGATGGTCTGCTGAGGTGGGCATATAACTGCTGGCCGGAACATGCAAGAGAAGATATCCGTTATAATACTAGTTCACTTCCAATTGGTGACTTGTGCTTAGTCTATCCATCTGTCTCTGGCAGCCTGCTCTTGTCTCTTCGCTATAAAGAACTGTATCGTGGTGTAGAAGATTTTTATCTGCTAAAAGAAGCGGAGAAAATAAACAAAACAAAAACAGACCAGCTTCTAGCTGATTTTCTTGGAGAGGAAAAGCCAGAAAATTGGATGGAAAACAGCCATCAGTCTGTGCAAACATTATTCAATCAATCGTATCGTCAATTCGATCAGTTAAGAAAGAAATTGATCGCAATTATCACAGATACTTCTCCTTTAATCAAGTAAGAGTGAATGAAAAGCATGACCTGCATGTTGCAGGTCATGCTTTTTGTTTTTAACCGAAATAGGAAAGAATTCGTCGTAAAAATATTTCCAGCACAGTGAGTTTTGTAAATCTTTGTTTAAAGCGGTTTAGGTCTAGCCAGCCGAAAAGAGGCAAAGAACCTTGTTCCTGCTTAGATAAACTTTTTGAATAGAGAAATCACGTGTTTACATAGTTTTTACAATCTTTATTTGAATTAAGAAGGATACAAATTAGAACTTTACAAATAGAAGGTACACTAAAGATGTAGCAAATAAATAAAAGGAGCATAAGATATGTTTGAGTTGAAAAAAATAGAAAAAACAATGGTGCGTATAGTATTAATAGCAACTCTAATAGTGTTAGCAGGTTGTCGTTCATCTAATCAGACAGTAAGTGGTAATCAAAACCAATCCTCTGATACGATCAAAATTGCTTTTTACCCTAATGAATCTGCTGCAGAGTTTGAACCGGCAAGAGAAGCGGTAAAAGCGGTGGTTGAAAAAGCTACAGATAAGAAAGTCGAATTAGTGACAAGTACAGATTACAACGTGGTCGTGGAATCTATTGCAAATGGACAAGTAGACTTAGCTTATATGGGTGCAGAAGGTTATATCGAAGCAAACAAGAAAAATGAGCAAGTAGAAGCCATCTTGACCAATTCTGGGCCAAGCGGAACGCTGGAAGACGCGTTATATTACAGCTTTTTAGCGGTGAAACCAGAAAACAGCAAAGAGTATGAAGAAACAGGTGGCTATACGATTGATCCAATCAAAGACAAAACGATTTCTTTCGTCACGAATACCTCAACTTCTGGTTTTACTGTACCGAGCAACAAAATCGCTGAACATTTTGATTTAAAGAATACAGATGATCTTATCATGGATGGTCTATTCTTTGAAAAAGTGTTGTTTGGTGGGTCTCATCAAGGATCGATGATCAATTTATTAAAAGGTGACGCGGATGTAGCTGCTTTTATGAATATGCCACAATATTTTGATGTGATCCAAGGAGAAGAAAACAAGGCAGGAGTCATTTACGAAGTAAAAAAAGATGCTCAAGCTCCTTTTGACACAGTGCAAGGGGAACAAGCACAAGTCATTTTTTCCATACCGGTCTTGAATGGACCAATTGCAGCAAACAAAGAGACGTTGTCGGAAGGAGATATCGATAAGATCATCGAAGGGATGACTGCCGATAGTACGGCTGAAAACACAGCTATTTTTGCACCAAAAGATGCTGATGTCCCAGGGATGTTCACAAAAGAAGGAAATGAGCGATATGTGGAAGTCACAGATGACTTTTACGATGAAATCAAAGAAATGAATAAATAAGAAGAGATTGGAAAGGACAGCCAAATGCTATTAGAAGTAAAAAATATTACAAAAACCTATCCAAACGGAAATCAAGCATTGCAGGACATTTCATTTTCACTTGAAAAAGGAGAATTTGTTTCGATCATCGGACCTTCTGGGGCGGGGAAATCTACTATCTTGCGTACGATCAATCGATTGATCGAAGCAGATAGTGGGAGGATCCGATTTGAGGAGAGGGAAATGAATGAACTGAAAAGAAAAGAACTGCGAAAGAAAAGAAGACGTATTGGTATGATTTTCCAGCACTATAATCTTGTCAGTCGTCTTACCGTAATCGAAAATGTACTGCATGGCTGCTTGGGTTATAAAACAACGCTCGGTGGAGCTGCTGGGCTTTATCGAGAAGCAGAAAAAGAACAGGCTTTTGATCTTATAGAAAAGGTCGATCTTTCGGCATTTGCGTACACTCGATGTGACGAATTAAGTGGTGGACAAAAGCAGCGGGTCGGAATCGCCAGAGCACTCATGCAAAATCCGGCACTGATTTTATGTGATGAACCAATAGCTTCTCTTGATCCAAAATCTGCTAAAACAATCATGGATTACTTAAAAAGAATAACCAATGAATTGGCGATTACTTGCCTTGTCAACTTGCATCAAGTGGAAACAGCCATCGATTATTCCGATAGGATCATTGGAGTGAATAGTGGAAAAATCGTATTTGAAGGAAGACCGTCTGAGTTAACAAAAGAAAAAATAGAAACGATCTATCAATCTAAAAAATTATTAGTGTAAAGGATGAGAGAATGGAAAAGATAGAGGCAGAAAAATTTTTCAGACAACAAAAAAGATATCGCTTGTTTTATATTTTGCTGATTGCTTTTCTTTATTTTATTTCAGCCCATGGCGTTGGATTTCAGGCAGGAACAGCTTTTTCTGCTATACCCAAAAGTTTTACCTGGCTATTCTCCAACTTTATTCCGACAAACGATTCTCGAGCCTATTTATCGATCATCGTGTCTAGACTCATCCAGACGATACTGATGGCAGTGACTGCTACGACATCAGGTGCTGTAATTGCCTTGATAGCAGCTGTGATTGGTTCAAGAGAAATCGGGTTGAATCGTTTCACAAAAGTGATGGCTAGAGGCATGGCGAGTTTTTTCAGAAATGTCCCTATCGTCGTATGGGCAATGATTTTGTTGCTAAGTTTTAAACAAAACGAATTTACCGGCTATTTGGCGATTACTTTTACGACATTTGGTTATTTGACCCGTTCCTTCATGGAAACAATCGATGAAGTATCTGGCAGCGTCATTGAAGCGATGATGGCATCAGGAGCTTCCTATTTGCAAATCATTTGGCAAGGTGTTTTGCCGATGTGTTTGAATCAGCTCCTTAGCTGGCTCCTTTTTCTAATTGAAAATAATATTCGGGATGCTACACTAGTCGGGATACTGACAGGAACTGGTATTGGTTTTTTATTTGACTTTTATTACAAAAGATTCCAATACGATGTAGTCGGAATGGTTACGCTGACTGTCATTATCGCAGTTATCGTATTAGAGACGACTTCGAATACAGTAAGGAGGATGATCCGCTGATGATGGATTATCAGACAAATGAAACGAATGCCATACTTAATCCAACCTCTTATTCAAAAGTGGCATTCAGGAAAAGAAATCAAAGAATAAAAGTAAAACTATGGCGTCAAGAACGGATCATTGTAAAGCTTATGCTCCTATTTTTATGTTTGGTTTCTGTATATACGGTAATCACGATGGATTATGGGAATGTCAAATTAACAGAAGCAGTTTCTGCTTTTTTTTCCAATATATTCAATATTTTCTTACGTCCACAGTTATCTGGAAGATTTACGGCGTTCTCTTTAATAGAAAGCCTTGGTGTAACGATTGGCCTCTCTGTTTTAACAACGGTGATTGGTGCTTTTCTTGCCTTCTTTCTTAGTCTGTTAGCTTCCAGAAATTTAAGCAGCGGCTTTCTTTCCAATATGATAAGAGGGCTGATGTCGTTTATTCGAGCAGTTCCCACAATTTTATGGGTCATGATTTTTTCTATTTTGATTGGATTAGGAGCGAATGCTGCAGTTATCGGGATGTCTTTTCACAGCATTGCTTATTTGACAAAAGTTTATTCTGAAAGTATCGAAGAAATGGAATCTGGTATGATTGAAAGTTTGAAAGCATGTGGAGCAAGCTGGTGGCAGATTGTTTTTCAAAGTGTTCTCCCTCATTGTTTTACGACGTTGCTTTCTTGGACATTCATCCGGTTTGAAATCAATTTTACAAATGCGATCGCAGTAGGAGCTGCAGCTGGTGCAGGAGGATTAGGCTTTCAGTTGACGATGGCTAGTAACTTTTATTTTGATTTTCGAGAGATTGGTGTAATGGTCTATATGATCTTGACGATTGCTGTATTGCTAGAATTCATTTCTTTGAAATTAAAAGAAAAATATATAGTCAAAACATAAATTTTTATAGAAAGAGGAGAACGGGAATGAAGGCAGATTTACATGTGCACAGCTGCTATTCGAATGGTTTTTTTCATCCAAAAGAGCTTTTGTCTTTAGCAACAACCCAAGAAGTAAACCATTTAGCCATCGTGGATCATCATACATTCGCAGGAATAGAAGCAGTAAAAGAAGTATTCTATGATTCACCTGTTAATTTGATTGAAGGAATCGAAATTAGTGCCTTTGACTTGAAAAGACAAAAAGATGTCCGCATATTGGGCTACAATCTTTCAAATCGGAGCTATATCGAGCAGTTGTGCAGACCGTTACTCCATTTTCAAACAAATCAAACTTTATGTAAGTTAAAAAAACTGCAGGCAGAAGGCTATCGTTTGAAGGAAGAAGAACTTTGGAAGGAAGCAGAGACGGCAACTGCACTTTATCCCTGTCATTTATATCGTTTATTGAAAAAAAGAGGTTATGGTACACAAATGAATCCTCTGTTTTATCAAAAACTCATGACGACAGAAGAAGTTTCTGATGATCGGAAAAAAATAAATGTATATGATGCCATAGAAGCAATCAAATACGGCGGAGGATTGACTGTTTTAGCATGTCCAGGGAAATTTGACAACTATGATTTGATTCCTGAACTCGCTTCATTCGGGATTGATGGTTTGGAGAAATATCATCCAGCTCATCGCTTAAGAGACCTTAAAGTCCTTTCAGAGTTCATCCAAACCTATCACTTTTCTTGTTTCGGAGGTTCTGACTTTCATGGGATAAGAGGAACTGCAGGGTTCGGCAGGACCTTGATTACAGATACAAGAGAATTTCCCGACCAACTACTCTGTAATTGAAAAACAATTTTTCAGAAAAATATCAAAAGATGATTGCAGCAAGGAAGGATAGTGATATAATAACCTCAATTACGTATGAGGGGATTGTGAACAATGATCAACTTTGCTTTATCACAGATCCAAGATTTGCCTAGAATCGTAGAAATTTATAACCAAGCGATTCCTACTCGCTTATCTACAGCTGATTTAGAACCAGTAACAATAGAATCGAAACAGGCATGGTTTGATGCTCATCAAACCAAAGAACGCCCGTTGTGGGTCATAAAAATCGATCAAAATATCGTAGGATGGGTGAGCCTTAGCGATTTTTACGGGAGACCAGCTTATGCAAATACTGCAGAGATAAGTGTTTATATTGATTCAACTTATCGAAAACATGGCTTAGGACAAAAAGCATTATCCTTTGCTGAATCGCAACTGAAAGATTGTAAGATCGACACACTTTTAGCTTTTGTGTTTACTATCAATCAAGCGAGCATCAAGCTGTTCCAAAAAAATGGATTTGAACAATGGGGGCATTTACCTAAAGTTGCAAATATGGATAATCAACGGATTGATTTAACTATCTTAGGAAAATCTTATGAATAACAGCCAATGACCGCTTTTAAGTGTTTTTTTACACTTGAAAGCGGTCATTATCATAGAAGGTTTCAAGTGAAAAGTGTAAAGTGTGGATAAATTTTTTGAATTATCACAGTATTCAATCAAAATACAGTAAAAAATAGACATGTTTATCTCATATGCCATTCTTTTTTCATTTATCCTAGTATCAATGGGAAATAGCAGAAAATTCTAAAGAAATGAGAGCCCTTTATTTTAGGTTGAGTGTTATCGAATGTTGATTTTAAAATAACCAACGATAATAGAGCAATAAAGTAGCGATAAAGTAGCAAAAAATTTTTTTTTTGAGAAATTCTGCGAAAATAAGGGTTAAAGGAAGAATGGGTATGTCAAAACGGTCTTTTTTAGTTATTGGAATTATTGCTTTGCTAGGTATTTTATTTTTCGAAGTCACTTCGGTCGCATCCTTGATCACCGAAGAGAAAGGACAAGTAACTTCTTCGGAGCGTTCGTCACAAGCTTTCAAACAATCAGAACAATCAACGAATA